>PLNE01000009.1 GCA_003141695.1 Candidatus Dormiibacterota bacterium | reverse complement strand
GAGGCCTGCCGCCTGCTGGGCTCATCGGGTCTCCCTGCGCATCTCTCCATCGACCCGACCGCCCTCGGGCTCCTGTCCGACGCCGACGCCTGCCGCCGCCACGCCGAGCGGATCGCGCGCTCGGTGGCCGGGCAGCCAGTGGGTCGCCTGAACCTGATGATGCTGGACATGGAGGACCTGACGCTCGTCGAACCGACCCTCCGCCTTCACCGCGAGCTCCTCGCGCTCGGACTGCCGGCCGGCATCACCCTGCAGGCGAGGCTGCGGCGGACAGCCGAGGACCTCGTCCCGCTACTGGGGCTGCCGACCGTGGTGCGCCTCGTCAAGGGAGCGTTTCCGCTCGGTCCGGAGCACGACCATCAGGGCGGACGCGCCGTCACCGCCGCCTATCTCGCCCTGGCGACCAGGATGCTGGCGCCCGAGGCGCGGGAGGCGGGACTGAGGCCCGTGTTCGCCACCCATGACGGGACGCTCCTTCTCCGCATCGGCGCCTTGGCGCGGAGCGCAGGATGGGCACCGGACCAATTCGAGTTCGAGATGCTTCTCGGCGTCCGCGTGGACCTGCAGCGCCGTCTCCGCAGCGAGGGCTTCGCGGTGCGCGCGCACCTTCCGTTCATCAGTGCCGGGCAGACGTCGGCACTCCCCGGGAGCGGCGGGCACCCCGCCGAGGCCCTTCACCTGGGGGAGTCGTAGCCGACTGAGCCAGCCGCACCGAACGGGCGTCAACGGCAACGTCTGCGGTGACGTGGCCGAGAGAGAGCGGTACCCGGAGTCGAGATCGAATCCGCCCGGCGGGGCGGGCGGTTACGTGTCCTTGGTCTCCTCGTCCGGCAGGTCCGCCCACGAGGCGAGCCGCGCCGCGCCCGGGCCCTCCCTGTAGGCCTCGGCCGGAACCAGGGCGAAGCGCAGGCGGGGCAGCGCCCACCAGGCGGGAAGGACGAGAACCACCCGGACGGCATGACGTTCGAGGAGCCCAAACCAGGTGGTCGCCACCAGGGCGGCGCCGATCACGACCAGGCCGATCAGGGTGAGGATGTAGCCGGGCCCGTGCAGGCTGGGGTCGGCGAACACCCACACCAGGCCGCCCCCGAAGCTGACGGTGACGCCCGCGATGGTGGTGGCGGCGAGCCGCGCCCGGAGCCGCGGCGCCAGGTAGCGCTGAACCACCAGCATGACCAGGACCAGAGCCGGCAGCAGGAAGAACCCGAGATCCTGGTGCATCCAGGTGAAGATCCCATCGTTCACGGCACCCGCAGCGGACGGGTCACCCTGGCCGAAGAACCCCTCGTGCATCTCGATGAAGTAGCCGCCGACCACCACGGTCGCGAAGCTCGCCACCCAGGCCCAGGCGGCGGCCACGCGCAGCGGGCGGAGGAGACCGCGACCCGCGGCCAGGGTCACCAGGGTCACGACGCCGCCCAGCATCACGGTCATGCCGGTGACGATGTCGTCGCCGGCGATGCCATTCGTCGCACCCGACTGGAAGAGGGTGGGCGGACCCCAGGTGGTGAAGCCCATGGCCAGATACATGACGGTGGTGCCGACGATGCCGGCGCCGACCAGGGAGAGACCGACCCGGGTCGCGACCCGGCTGGCACGGCCGAAGCCCTCGGTGCCGAACTGGCGGGCGGCGACGGCGACCAGGAGCGCCATCACAGCGACCACCATGTCATGGGAATGGGCACCGACCAGGTTGGCGGTGAAGGTGGCGGCGTCGAGGCCCTGGAACTTCAGGTAACCGGCGAGCGGTCCCGGCCAGGCCCCGAACTCGAGCAGCCAGCCGGCGAGGTGGCCCATGACGGCGGCGGCGAACATCGACACCGTCGCGGCGAGAGCGACCCAGAAGGCCAGGGCACGAGCCACCTCCGCCCTCCGGCGCGCCTCCAGCAGCATGCCGAAGATCAGCACGAGGAGGATCTCGTCGAGGGCGAAGAAGCCGACGATCTGGGTCCACATGGCCGCCTCGGCACCTGGCACCCGCGTGTCGAAGATCCCGCCGATGCCGTCGAACAGCGTGGCCACCACGACCCCGACCGTGATCCACACCCGGGTGTGGACTGAGCGCAGGGAGAGCACCTGGCAGGCGAGCAGCGCCAGCAAACCCACCATGGCGATGAGCAGCCCGTGCAGGTACATGACATGCCAGAAGTTGGGGGTGGCGCTCGCGCTAGGCTCGGTCTGGAAGGGGTTGGAGATGAAGACGCTCCCCAGAGAGAAGAGAATCATCCAGCCGATCAGGAAGAAGGCCAGCCGCTTGGGGGTAAGCCACGCCAACCGTCCGCCCAGGGCCGGGGGGTCGTCGACCGCCGGCGGCTCCGACCGATTCGACGAAGGCTTGTCCGCGCTCCTGCTCATGTCGTCGCCTCCATGCCGGGCGCTCAGTGAGGCACGCTCCCGGGGCACAGTGATGCTGCACCTTGCAGCACTGCCCCTCCAGGGTCATACGTCCTCACGTCAAGGAGTCGCTCGGCCCCACGTCAACGACCCTCGGACCCGCGCGCGTCATGCCAGCCATCCCGCCCGGAAGGCGATGGTACGGCCTTCCGGTCTTGCAGATCACTCCGCGGGGGCGGACCGCGGCCTCCGTCGTCCATCAGTGGCCCGGCAGGCGATCGCCGACACGGCGGATTCGCGGGCGCGGGACCATCGACGGAGCCACGACGAACCTCGTGCCTGCAGGTGCCGCTGGTCCTCGCCTTCGCGGGTCCTGCGGCCCTGCCGCTTACGGGGCACAGACCTTAGCATTGGAAAGACATGGACGGAGAGAACCAGACGGGCGGCGCTGGGACGGCTCACTCGGCAGCGTCCTGCCAGGACGGCGTCTGCATCACCTGCTCCGACCAGGCGG
>PLNE01000011.1 GCA_003141695.1 Candidatus Dormiibacterota bacterium | reverse complement strand
CACCGCCCAGCTCCTGCGGGCGCGCGCCCCCCTGTACGGTGACAATGCTGAGAGCGACCAGCAGGAGCGGCGCGATCAGGGCAATGGGACGGCGGAGGCGGGCCGGCCCGAGCCCGGCCATGACCCCGATTCCGGCCCATGCAGCGGCCAGCCAGGCGGCGTTCATGGGCGCGCCTCGGATAGCGGACGCCGCCGCCGGGAGGCCAGCCAGCCCTCGACCGCGGCCACGACGGGGACGACGGCGATGACACCAGCCGCATCCGGGAGGGGGCCGCTCCCCCCCCGGAGCAGCCAGCCCACGCCCACCGCGAGGGCGATGGCGACCACGCCCACGGAGAGGTCGGTGACCGTGCGGGCGAGGAAGATGCGGAGCACCCCGCAGGTGAAGATGAAGGCGACGGGGAAGAGCGCGCCCTGGACGGCGGCGACCGAACCGACAGGCACATTGAAGCTGACCCACGAAGCCGCGATCAGGGCGATGACGCCGGCTGCGACGCGAGCGCTGCGGGGCCCGAANNCCGGCCGCGCCGGCTCCGAGGACGACGACCGCCGCCCAGCCGCCGCCATAGATCGCGGCCGCGGGAGAGAGGGCGAGAGCGACCGCGAGGCAGGTGACGAGGACGGCACGCCGCCGGTCGACCATGACGGCGACAGCCCCGGCGGCGAAGGCGATGAAGTCGAGAAGCGGCTGGTTCACAGGTAGTGGAAACCGATGAGTGCGGCGAGCGCCACGACCACGGTGAAGAGGAGACCGGGCTGGGTCACCAACCACGTATCGACGCGGGCCAAGCCGCGCCCGAGCCCGCGCGCGGGAGGTCCGAGAGCCCGGCGGACCCCCACGACGGCGACCCAGGCCGGCCGCGGTCGCGGCCCCCGCTCGCCGTGCGCGGGGTGGGGGAAGGGGACCCCGAGGGCCAGTCCGGCGCTCACAACCCCGAGCAGGACCACGAGGAGCGCGAGGCTGAGATAGCCGCCCGGCCAGGGTCCTCCCGGCCCGTGAAGGGTGGCGGCGTCGATGGCCACGGGGGCGTCGCTGCCCACCAGGGGACCCAGAAGCAGCGCGCCCACGACCCCCGGCAGCAGCGCTGCGGCAGCCCCCAGAGCAAGAGCCACCGCGGCATCGGGCCGCGGCAGCACGGCGCGACGGAGCAGCCCGGGAGGCGCTGCCCCCTCCCCGGCATGGGGACTCTCGCGGAGCGATGACACCTCCCCGTCGCCGGAGAGCTCGGAGGCCACCTCGGCCTGCCGCGCAGGGAGGGCGGCGAGCCCAATGGCCTGCCGTGCCGCGACCAGCCCCCCGCCGGCGGCGACAACGGCGGCCATCCCCAGGGCGAGCAGGAGCGGCACGTACGGACGGCCGAGGGATGCGATCGCGCCGAGTTCGAGAACGACGGCGGTGGTCCCGAATCCGATGGGCAGCCCGCCTGCGGCAGCCAGCGCGGTCGCTGCGAGCGCACGGCCGCTGCGACTCGGCAGGGTAGGCCTGCTCCAGGCGGGCGCGGCCAGCAGGGCCAGTTCGAGTGCCACCACCCCTGCCGCGAACCCCCCGGCGCCGCCGGGAAGCCCGGCGATGACGACAAGGGTGCCAGCCGAAGCGGTGAGCAGAGCTCTGCCCGCGCGACGCGACTCGTGCTTCCACCGCCAGGCGGCTACGGCACCCCAGATGGCCGCGGCGGTCCCGAAGGTGGCGAGTACCACCGTGAAACCGGGGTCCTCAGCGCCCCCGGTGGCGGCTCCCAGCCGGAGCAGAACCGCAGCGCCGCAGGGGACCGCCCCGATGGCGAGCCAGCTCCTGGTCGACCGCCCTCCGGCGGCCCCCGGCCACCATCCCGCGGCGAGCAGCCGTCCGGCCCCGGCTAGGCCCCAGGGCAGAGCCACCGCGAGGCCGACCGCGCCCGGGGGAACCGCATAGGGATCGCTCGTCCCCGTGGTCACGATGAGCTGGACGGCAGCGACCAGCAGGCCGAGCGCGAAGACGTGCTGGATGGTGAAGGCGGCTGCCGCCCCCCGGCTGACCCGCTCTCGGCCCGCTGTCGCCAGCAGCAGGCCGCCGAGGCTGGCGATCTCCGCGCCGGCAAAGAGCATCACGACATTGCCAGCCAGGGCGGCGAGTGCCGCGCCGGCGGCGGTGACCAGGAGCGCAGCCTCCTCGCCGGGCCGGCGGTCCGCCGCCCCGAGGGCAAAGAAGGTGGCCACGAGGGCGATCAGGACCAGGGCCAGACCGGTCTGGTCGGCGCGGAGCGTCAGCTGGACCCCGGACACCGCCTGTCCGAACGTGGTCACAATCGGACCGTTCGTGGTGATCGCGGCGATGCTGAGGGCTGCCCATCCGGCGAGGACCAGAACCCCCGCGCTGAGCAACCGGCGCGTCCGCCGCCACGGGGCCGGCAGAAGGTAGGCGATGAGCGCCCCGGCGAGAAGTAGGGCGAGGATCAGGGCGGACCGGTTCCCCACGGTCAGCAACGGCGCAGCCTCCCGTCAGCGTCCCAGAGGGCACGCACTACTGCGGTGCGGGCGCCCTGGGGGGAGCCGGGGGCAGCGCGTGGGCACCGACCTCGGTGGCGCAGTAGGGGCAGACCGGCCAGCCCAGCCGCAGCCTCCGCTCGCAGACGGTGCACCTGCGGGCGAACTGAGTGCGGCAGTGCGGGCAGATGACAAAGTCCTCTTCGATGTCGCGCCCGCACGTCGGGCACGGGCGGGTCTCCGGCGTGCCGGAGGGGGGCTCCTCGAGGATCTGCTGCTCGAGAGCCAGGGAGCGCTCCTCGGCGAGCGTTCTCGGGGGACGGATCACCAGGTAGATGAGGGCCCCCAGGAAGGGAGGTACGAA
>PLNE01000238.1 GCA_003141695.1 Candidatus Dormiibacterota bacterium | reverse complement strand
CCGCGATCATTCACGCAGGTCCCCGGGGTAGCCGTCAAGCGGCTCGGATCAGCGCACGGGGTGCTTGCGGGCCCGAGGTTGAGGTGTTCCCGTGGCGATGGGATGGTGCTGGCACGGCGATGAGTTCCGCCTGAGCCGCGACGGCAGCGTTTGCGCTGCTCCGAGGCTGGCCGAGGGCGCGGGAGGACCAGGCGAGCACGGGACGAGGGAGCAGCAGCGGCGTCCGGTCAGGTGATCAGCGCCATCCGTCGGTGGGCACCGAGGAGGGCGTCGGCATCGGGCCAGCCGTCGAGCACGCGCAGGATGGTCTGCCGGCCGGAGCGGATCAACCGCGCGGGGGCGTGCCACAGGCGCCAGCGCAGCGCCTTCGGTTCCGCCCCGCGCAGATCCCCGGTCAGGCAGAGCATCTGGAACCAGCGCACCAGGTCGGCGGAGAACCCCACCGCCGCCAGCCAGGCCGAGTTGGCGTCGAAGTCGGTGAAGGGGAAGCGGAGCAGACCCGAGTCCTTGAGCCGGCCGATGTGGTCCTCGACGTGGGCGTGGGCACGCATGACGCGGTCGAGCTCAACGGGATCGCCGTCGCCATCGGTGTAGAAGCCCCAGAAGCGGTACTCGAGCGAGGGGAAGAGGCTGGTCTGGGCACCCGGGTGGAGTGGCTCCCGGCGCACCATCAGACGGGTCCCCTCGGGCCACCCCGAGAGACCGCACAACTCGGTCAGCTCGGTCACTGTCGCGCCCGTTCGGGGCTCGCCGTCCTGGCGCACCGCCGGCTTCCAGCGAGCCTCGTCATCGAGGGCGAACGAGATCGCGGCGTGGATCTGCCGGCAGGATCGGGCCACCACGCTGAACTCCACGTTCCGGGTCCGGCAGCCCTGGACGAAGCCCGCGGTACAGCCGGCCGAATCGGCCCGCGCCGTCAGCTGCCGCCTCACCAGCTGAGGATCGTCACCCTCGTGATGGCCGGCCCGGAACACGGCCGGCATCTGGGCGATGGCCTCATCGAGCAGCGTCACGTGGTCGGCTGCGTTGTTGGCGGCATCGTTGCCCGGTCGCAGCATCGAGGCCAGCGTCTCGCCGGTGCCGTCGAAGAAGCAGAAGAGCGGGTGGAAGCCGAAGCCGCCCTTGTAGGTGGGGCCGGTCCGCTCCTTGTTCTCGGAGTGGATCGCCACCAGCGAGGCGTCGAAGTCGAGGATGCCCCCGTTCCTCCAGACACCGGGCAGCCGGCGCCAGACGTCGGACCGGACCCCTGCCACGGCCTCCTTCACCGCCGCCACCACCTCGGGCTGGAGGGCACGCAGGCTGCGGTACAGGGTGGAATCGGAGCAGACGTCGGGGAAGAGCGCCCGCTGGGCCCGCAGATGCTCGACATCGGCGCAGCTCTCGCCGCCACCGGCGAGCAGCAGGAGGAGGTGGATCATGACCTTGCCGCGGTCGTGGAGCGGCAGCTGCCCAGTGGTCCTGATGATGGCCTCGGAGATCGCGGCACCCAGGCCAAGGCGGTCCGCGAAGGCCCCCAGGGCGTGGAGGCCGGCGTGCGCCGCGACCTGCTTCCCCCCCGACTCCACCACGACCCGTGCTGTGCTGGTAGCGTTCACCTGGTAAGTGCCCTCCTTGCTCGGGTGACTGCGTCGTCGCAAACGTCAGTTTCCCTTGCTGGAGGGCACTTCTGTGCACTCAGGACCTCGTGATCACCAATCTGCGTGAACGATCACGGTTAACCAATCCTCCGTTTGGCAAGAAGTCCTCCTACAAGGTGATCACCTCCGAGGGTGACACCGAGTCAGAGTCCATGAGCTACCTACGAGAGGACTTCTGGGCCACGACCTCCAACAAGCAACTCAACTTCCTGCAGCATGTGCGCTCTCTCTTGAGGATCAACGGGAGGGCGGCCATCGTCGTTCCCGATAACGTCCTGTTCGAGGGCGGGGCCGGGGAGACTGTGCGCCGGCAGCTCCTGGAGCAATGCGACGTTCACACCCTCCTCCGGCTGCCCACCGGCATCTTCTATGCCGGTGGCGTGAAGGCCAACGTGCTGTTCTTCGACCGCAAGCCACCGTCCGAGGTGCCCTGGACTCAGAAGCTCTGGATCTACGACTTCCGGACTAACCAGAACTTCACGCTCAAGGCGCGGCAGCTTGGCCGCTCCGACCTGGACGACTTCGTGGACTGTTACAAGCCCGGCGACCGCCAGGAGCGGCGTGAGACGGAGCGGTTCCGGGTCTTCACACACGCCGAGTTGATGGCGCGGGATAAGGCATCCCTGGACATCTTTTGGCTTCGCGACGAATCTCTGGAGGACACGGATAGTCTCCCACCACCGGAGGTAATCGCGGCGGAGATCGTGGAGGATCTGGAGGCGGCTCTGTCCGAGTTTGCGTCTGTGGCCGCCTCCCTAAGTGAGCGCGCTAAGCCCTAACCGGGGCGTGCCCACAAAACACGTGTGGGTAAGTATCCGCGCGCTATGTGGAACGCCCACGCACGCGCCGATGCTTCAGCGGTGCCCGCGGCAGATCCTCAGCACCGTGACCTCGCTGATGTCCTCCTCCTCGGCGATGGTCCGGAAGGTCATCCCGGCCTCCCGCTGGGCGAGGATGCGCTCCCTTTGAGGAGGGTCAATCCGCTTGCGTCCGGAAGCTGCCGACGCCGCGGGCCCCGGACGAGGCGTGGAGGGGCGTGTTGCCGGGGCCGGCCGGCGGGTCCCTCTCGTTTCCTCCCACGGCGTTAGGGTGCGGAGCTGGGCGAGACGCTCTGGCCGGAGGTTGTGCTGGCGCCGGCGCTCGGTCTGCTCCGGAGCGCAGATTGAAGTTCTGGCTCGTACGCCCATGAGGCGGCGGAGCGCCCGGCGATCGATACCGTGGCGGGAGGTCACATGGCGGGCCGGGACCAGGAGATTGGTCCGGCCACACCAGGGGCAGGTTCCACCCAGGATCAATCGGCGGATCTCCCCGCTCTCGGCATCCTCCTCGACAGGTCTCCTTTGCTCGGCGAAGCGAGCCACGCTCCCCTCGCTGACGGCGAGCCAGACGCCCACCCGCTGGCCCTCGAGACGGCCACGCCGGACCAGGGTGCCGACATAGCCGTCGGTTACACCCAGCTCGTGGGCGGCGGCGGTGGCACTCATGAAGCTGGGCATCCAGGCCGTCGGATGCGATGGCGCTATCCCTCGAAAGGGGTGCGGGCCCGCGACCGCGAGCTGAGCCAGGGCGGCCTCCGGAATCACCCAGGCGTTGCCCACCTTCTCGCCGTGTAGATACCCCTTGCGCAGGGCCCGCTGGACGACCCGGAGGTCGACTCCGAGCTTGCTCGCCGCCTCCGCTGTCGTGAGCGGGCCGCTCAGGCGTCGAGGTTGGACGGGCACTTGGTCGCTCCACGCCGATAGCCGCAAGCCAGGAAGCGCGGCGGTGCGTCGGTGGGAAGGGCGGCGCGCACGGACTTCGGGCGGCCGGCCATCAGTCTTTGTCCGCTGGGGGCGCGCGCCGACCGAATTCCCGCGTGAGGTTCAGGCGGCGCGTCACCGTGACCCACAGGTACGCGTCGGCGATCTGTGCGAGCGATCTATCGGGCTGGCCGAGCCGGACGGGCAACGCCGCGGGACAGGTGCCGAGGCGCTCGGCGAGCCCGGAGAGACAGGAGGCGACCGCGGAGAGCAGTTCGACGTAGTGGGCGCCGCTCACATCCCACCAGCCCAGTCCGTCGCGGACCGGCCGGTGCCAGGAGACGAACAGCCGGGGACGTACCGCGACCAGCACCTCACTGGCCGCCGTGTCCCCGAGGGTTGGGTCGGCACGGCGCGAGGGGGCTCCCGAGCGCGCGGCCACCGCGCCTGCCAGAGCGTCATATGCCCGCTCCACCTCGCGGAGATCGACTTCTCCCAGGGATGTCAGTTCCGTCGTGACGGATGGCAGGCGGGTTGAGAAGGCCTGCCACCACTCGTCCAGCGCATGGCTGGTCAGGTCGTGGTCCTCACGCCGGAGGTGGCGGCAGCGCCACGCCCACAGCCAGGCGAGAACAGCGTGGCGGTGATCCTCGCGCCCCAGGTCGGCGAACCCGCCGGTGACCGCCGTCAGGGCACCGAGCGCCGCCTCAGACTTGGTGGCCGCCTGATACGCGTCGAGGGCCGCGCGGATCTCGCCCTCATCCACCCGGTGGGCGAGATCGTCCAGGACGTGCCGGGTTCGCTGGCGGTCTCTCTGAGCCACCCAGCGTTCGGGGGTGCCATCGGCGGCAAGCCATCGGAGAAAGAACCGGGTATAGCCGACGTACGAAGCGATGGTCTTCTCGCGGAGACCTTGGGCGCGAATGGCGCGCTCGAACGCCGGGAGCCTGGCCTCCAGCTGAGCGACGGTCAGTGCCTCCCCATGGGCTGGCGAATGATCTGACATGAGGGAAGTCTAGGCTCCGCCCTGTGCTCGTCACCGACGTGGGGGTACCCGCCTAGACTTCCCCGGATGGCAGGCTACCTGTCGAACCGTTGGGTTCTCGTTGCGGGGCTGCTCGTGGGCGTAGTTGGAGTGGTACTGCTGCTGGCGCCCGGAGGGGCCTCGCTCGACCGCCCAGTCGGGGCTACCGCTCTCGTCATCTTTGTCGCCATGTACGTGGCCGGGTTCTTCGACTGGCGGCACCAAGCTGAGCGCGACGCGACGGACAAGGCATCTAGCAACCAGGCGGCACACGACAAGGACATCGTGGGCTACGCGCGGGTGATGGAGAATCGAATTGGGCGTCACGAGACGCCCTGGCTGACGTGCGCCGAGATGCCGCTTTTCCAGCAGCACTATCCCGCACTCTCCCCGAAGGTCGACCTATGGTGGGCGATGGATCGGGCAGCGAGCACTAACCCCTATTGGCTCCCCAACCCTGTGTCAGAGATCCCCATTCGCGGCCAGGCTCAGTTCGAGCTACACGCTGTCGCTCAAGGGATGATGTCAGGATCATGTGACCGGTGCCGAGAGATCGCGGCTGAACTCGACGCAGTCAGGCAGCGCTTTCGTTGGAGATCAAGACGTGCCTCGGCCCAGGCGGGGCCTCTCGCAGCCGGACCTCCGGATTAGCTCACCACAGATGAGCTCGGCCTGCGGTAGCCAAGGACGGCGCAGTCATCCGCTACATCGCACACGGTCGGGCTCCCACGAGTCTGAGGAGCGGTACGTATGTCGGATCTAGAAGATCTCCGCAAGGTGCTGGAGCCATACGATCGCGTCGACACCCTCGCCACCATCGGAGCCTTGCAGCTACTTCCGCAAAACGCGAGTCACCTCTATCGCCTAAATGCCATAGCCGCATGCGCATTGACCCTTGGACCCCTTGATGAATCTGAAGGGCGCCGGATGAGTGCCTCACGGATCCGCCGGGTAATGAACGGTGCGCCGCTTGCCTCCGCCCGCCGCCTCGCAATGGAAGATCCATTCGAAGACGTTTGGACAGAGTCGGTCGCCTTCTTCGGTGGCGACTTCCTAGTCCTGAGCGGCTTGGAGATTGGCGGCGCGCAGACGCTTCGTGCGCTGAACGAGACCATCTTCCTCACCGATGTGGCGTGGCCACATCTATTTCTTGCCCAGTGCGAAGCGATGATCGCAGGCACGCTCGCGATTAGCGCCGAGATGTGTCGGCGTGCCGGAGTGGAGCGCCATCTTGCGGCCGAGGGCACACCAGGCGGCGATGTCGCCGTCCCGCCAGCATCGAGGCTCGCAGCACTGAAGAACGCGGTGACGTTTACTGCGGGTGAGGTGGCTGACCTGGCAAGACCCGCTGGCTTGCGCGGATTGAGCGATGTAGTCGGTGTTTGGCAGCAGTCGACGGTTTCGATGGACATGCTCAGCCACCTTTCGCTCTCTCGGCCGATGGTCACCGTGGCCGAGACGACTATCGTGCTCATGCCTGTCGGCATCGTTTATGCCCTCAGAAACGCGATCATCCGAAAGGCACAGGAACACCTCTGTTCCGATCTGCTGGCACGTGAGTACCGGCGCACCGTCGCGATCGAAGCGAAGCGCAGCATGGAACGTCTCGCCAAGGGCGGGCCGTCTTATCCCTTGCCCGGCTCTCGCCTCCCGATCCTGGATCGTGTCATGCCCATTGATCGAGCGCAGGCGGTACACCTCATTGTGCTGACAGACGACCTGCGCGACTACGACGCCGACGAGCCCGACCCCACGTGGCAACCACACCATATTCCGCGCAACCTCACGCGTCGCGTGCGCGCGGTCCGCCGGATGGTACGGCAGCGTTCCGATAGGCCCGACGGCAGCATCCTCCACTTGATGGTCTTCGAGGCCTTAGGGCGTTCCTCGATGGTCGGATTCGAAGACGAGGGCATCGATGACAACTCGCTCTGGTTGCCGCTCACTTCCCGCGAGCTAAGCGTCTTGAGCCGCCTAGGCGACTTTGACTTGGTCGATTTGTGGAAGTACGCGCGTGACCGAGAGCGACTGCGAGCGACGACGCATGTGCAAGCCTTTGCTGAACTGGATGTCTTCCAGATCTACTGGGGACACGGGCGGACATTCTATATCAGTGACGATCGGATGCCGGATGCACTGGGCGTCATGCCTGGGACAGGCGTCGACCTGATCGTAAATGACGCGCGTCGTTTTGACCGGCACACGGTACCCTCGTGGTTACCGCATAGCTTTGTGGAGGTCATGCGGCGTTACCCTGGCAGCTCCTTTCCCATATACATTACCGACCCCGCCACCGGCCAACCTGCATTCTTGGTCGAGGGCTACCCATGCCCTGTGTGGATCGTGCCCGACGATGAGCCGGGCATCCCAGAATCCACCGGGTGGATCTTCCGAGAGGGCCTGGCCTACTGGATGTGGCAATGCCAAGGCGTTGCGCAGCGCCTGCTCGACCGTGCACCACCGCTGGAGCGCTTTGTGCTGCGCATGAGTCTCGCTGACGCGGCCGTGGATCCGGCACAGGCCCTGGCGCGACATGCCGGCTGGGCGCGGGTCGAGACGACCGGTGATGGCTGTCGTGTCCGACTTGGGCTGGGAACCGGGGCGGCGATTGGCGGGTCAACAAACGAGAGCGAGCGTCATATGCTGCGATTGGTGCTTGAGGAGCTTGCCAGCAAGAGAGGAGGCCAATCGCCATTTGACGTTGAAGCGGCCGTCGATGCAGCTGCGCCCTTTGGACGAAAGAAGATGTGGCTGTCGTTCGCCATATCGGAGAACCCGGATCTCGCACAGGATGTCCCTACGAAGCCTCGGTTCATCAGCGCGGCCGACCGATCGCTTGAGCTCGACCGGTTGGGGGTGTGGCTCTCTGCGCGGATCGCACGAGGTCCAATACCTCGTGAGCAGCGAGTCGATGTGCTCAACCAAGTTGTCGAATACTACTTCCAAGAGCTGATCCGAAGGGTGGCGGAGCTGACCCCGGAAGGCCTTCTCGAGTACCTCATGCGAAACAACGAAGCCTTGTTGCGAAATGAGACGGACAGTCGCTTGATGATTCCGACGCGTATTGCGTGCTTCGGAGGGGAAAGTGACGTCGTCAAGGAGCTTGCTGAGCAAGTGCCTTCGCAGGCGCGGGCTGCGATTGCAAACCGCTTTCTCATTGAGTACATTGCTGCGCAACCGCCAAGCGGTGATCATCGGATAGACGCCGCAACCTACGACGGCCTCGTCGCCCTCACCTCCGAGATCAGCGATAAGGGATACCTCAGTGACGCGATCCACTTCGAGCTTACCGATGTTGCACTCACGATGTTCCCTTCTGGTCGCCTCGGCGTAGGCGGCGCGGACCAGCTACAAGGAGCCTTGGAGGCTTACAGGCCCATTCAGGCGCAAGAGGCATTAGCCGGCGCGGAGACCATGTTCGGCCGCGCCTGGCGAGAGGCTGAGACTCACACGCCAGAGTTCGTCGGTGAGCTGGACCCGGCATTTGTCGCAGAGTTTGGTATCAGCCTATCTGAGACGGCTGCCATGCTAGGCGCAATTTGGAATCTCGGTGTCGATCAGGTGGGTGAGCCGAAGGGCATGGCCGAGAGCGAGCTGGTCGCTGACCTTGGCCGGGTTCTCGGATGGCCGGAGGCGAAGGTCCGGCGATCCGTGGCTCAACTCACTCTCAGCCCGCGTGAGCTCTTCTTCCCAGCTGATGTGCCCAAATCGGAGCTCTACCCGTGGCGCTTCGGTCGCTCCCTCTCGTACCTCCGCCGCCCGCTCGTACTTGAGGCGGCTAGAGCCGAACACCAGGTTCTTTGGGGCAGCCGCAACGTCCTTCGTTCGGGCCAGTACCTACTTGAGCAGTGCCTCACCGGAAGGCTCAACGCGGTTTCGGTTAAGATGAAACGCGTGATCAGTCGGTTACGGCAAGAGGACGCCGAAGCGTTCAACGACAAGGTGGCCGAGCTAGTTACACGCTCAGTTACGATTGTGGACAGACGGGTTAGGAGAGTGGGCGAGCTGCGAATCGCTCGGGAGAATGGAGATGACCTTGGGGACATCGATGTCCTGGTCCTCAACCGGGAGTTGCGATTGATCACAGCCCTTGAAACCAAGGACGTCGAGTTCGCGCGGACGCCGGTTGAGCTTGCCAGCGAGGTGGCTAAACTGGCCCACGGTGACCACTCGGCGTCACATAAGCACGATGAGCGGCTTGCCTGGATTCGTGGGCATGTACCGGAGATCCTGCGAAGATACGGCGTTGAGGGCGATTCCCGGCGTTGGCGTGTGAAGGGTTTCATCGTTACAAGTAGGGATCTGCTCACGCCGCTGGCGATTAGAGCTTCAATCGAGACAGTGAGTTACAGACGCGTGCGCGACGCGCCCGAAAGCTTCTCCTGATCACGCGCGTCGTTGGACGTCTCGAATCGGGCCAGAGTCGGTGGCCAGCGCATACGACACTACCCCAAAGAGGTTCGCCATTCGAAGGGAGTGCACACCCCTCTGTGACCTCCAAGGAGGCCGTGTTACCCCCCGTTGCGCCCGAAAAGGCCGGCGAAGCATGTCGTCTCGGGTCGCACCACATGGTTCCCCCCCCTCAGCCCAACCACCCTGAGGCGCCTTGATGCGCGCAGATGCGGCAATTGCCCCAAATTCGGATCCCGTCCGCTATTCGACCCTCGAGGACTACTGAGTGCCTGATGACGAGGACGCCGAAGATGGTCGGACTCATGTACGCTGAAAATGCTGCCTCTGCGGGGAGCGCTGGCGGATCATCGACAGCTCCCCGCCGTAACGGGTGTCGAACATGCCGAGAAGTACCACCCCGACTCTCCATCCAGAGTTACAGGACTACCTGACGTGGCAACGTCTTCGAGAGCGGATCATCTCCAATCAGGAGTTAGCCCAGCCTCTGAGGGCTGAGGCCCTGGCCATGACCGGGCAACTCGAAGCCACGCTCGGAGCGCTCTGGCCGTTGCGCGCCTTCGGCAGCAAGCGCAATTCCATGACCGAGTGCTTCGTCAACGGAGCCCCGCATGCGCTGAGATCGATGATCTCCGCGGGGCAGGCTATTACTCAGCTCCGCGACCTCCCCAGATGGTCCTCCGTAGTGGGCCGAATACCTGTGGAAGGAGAAGCGGCCATCGCGGAACTCCGGGTTGCGTGGCGAGCGGTGCAGCTCGGCATGTCGGTCGCCCTCGGCCCCCGAACGGATCGGGGCCGGTCAGCAGACGTTCTCGTGAGCGCGGGTGAGGCGCAGCTATTCGTCGAGGTCTTCGTCGCAGAGCCCCTGCCGAAGATCGCGCTCGACGTGGAAGTGCTTGAGAATCGCATCATTCCGCGCTTCACGCCATTGAGCCTCGACCTCACCTTGGGTGGACGCTTCTTCCGTGCCCCAAGCGATGAGGAAGTGGCTCCGCTGGCCGAGGCTGTCACAGCACTCTTTCAAGCTGCACACTCGGCCAGCGGGCTCCATGAGCTACTCGTGCCAGGCCTCCTAGAGCTTCGTGCCGCGCGCATGGACTCCCCTTCTCACCAGTCATTCGTCGACCGGGGTCTGATAGGAGACTTTCGAGGCATCGTCTTCAACCATTCGCCAGTGGCGAGGTTGGTAACGGCCATTCGAGGGAAGAGTCAGCAACTGCCCGCAGCAGGGTCCGGTATGCTCGTCATGACTCCGCCGAGCTTTCTAGGGCAGCCGCCTGCTACGGAAGAGATGGTGTCGGTCCTGAAACGCGTATTGAGTGGCATTCCACACGTGGTGGCGCTGGCCCTGATCGGCAGACAGCTAGCTCAGCCAGCACGAGCCGAGAGGTACGCCATGCCTAACGGAGCAGTGCTTGCCCAAGAGGTGGTCGAGCCTCCGGTGGTGGAACGCGTGCTGTTCATCCCCCAGGGTGACCCAGGTGCCAGAAGTCCTGCCTTAGAGCTCGCACGCCGGCTTATGGCCGGCCCAACGGACAGGTGATTGGGTGGCACGAGGGTGGGTGGAGGCACTCTCATCGAGCCGCACAACGTCTTCGCGTATCCAGACGATCCGGACGCCCTGCGCCATCTACCCGACGCGACCGCTCTCAGATCTAACGCGGCAGGGCATCTTGCGGGAGAAGATGCATCAGCTGCAACGCTTCTTGATTAGCTCTTCCACTGGGACATCACCAGTTGCCTCGTACTGACATGAGGCCCAGTGGATGGGCGGCCGCTGGCGGCGATGATAGTCTGCGAATCTCAGTGGTCGTAGCTGCGCGGTCGGTCGCTCCCGCTCGAACAAGAATCCTGTCCCTGCATCGATAGGGCTTATCGGATCCATCCGGAACCTCGACCAGCCACACGGGCTTACCGTCGATGTCAACCTTACGCGCCTGCACGGAGACGTATTCGAAAACGTTCCCGCGTATGATCTGTGTGATCGTGTCAAAAAAGCCTTTACGATCGAAGCCTACGATTTCCGCTTCGTCGTTGACGCCAAGAAGGATCGCTCCGCCGCCGCAGTTGGCGAACGAGGCTACGGTCTCAGCGAATTCCTCGTTGCCACCACCTTTGGCCGACAGCATCTCCTTGAATTCGATGTGCTCGTTTTCCCCAACCAAACAAGCCAGACGTACGAGGTTGGTCTCCGGATCCGCCGGTTTAGCGCCTCCATGCGGGTCCCAGCCGCGTCGATCGAGAGCCGCGCCGTCAGCCCGCTGAAGCACGGCCCAGAACTCTGCGGGAAGAGCGTCGAACTCCAAGGTGATCGGCTCACCACCGGGTTCCACGACCCGTCCCTGCGTGGTCCATTGCGTGGATGCCGTCCCGAACCGCCAGCTGATATTCAACCGACAGCTCTCGGTTACCTCGAATGGCACAGTCAGGAGGCTATTGGCGTTGTAGCTAAGGTCCCGGAATCGAGCTAGCCGATTCGGCAGTCGCAGCACGATGATCGGCGGAAATCGCTGATCATTTCCGACCTTGACGCGGGTGAGTTCCTGCTCCAGTAGTGCGACAGCGTGCGGGAAGTAGGGTTCTGATGGCGCCATTAGAGGCCCGTCATTGACGGACACCTCACGGCGCGCCTTCGGAAAGCTGTCGAGTGCTATGTAGAACTCCGGCCACTCCGGCCGCGCATAGAAACTGATCGGCGTTCCTGTCTCAGTAGTAAGCCAGTAACCGCGTTGCACCTGATGGTCCAAGCCATCTGCCCCCCTATCGGGGTACCCCTCGGTTAGTGAAGGGAGAATCATCGCCAGTCGTCGTGCCGCTTCGTCCGGGCTTATCTCCTCGACCGAGGTGCGCAGGATGGGGTACACATGCTCGGATGTTTCAACGGCTTCACCCGCAGTTACCACGAGCGCAAAGGGCATCCACGTCTCGTCATCCCAGGTTGCTGCCCACGACCATCGCACTGGAGGGATGGCCTGACGCACCCGGCCGATCACCTCACGGAGCCGCTCGTTCTCCAGGGGGATATAGCTCACCGCTCACTTTCTCAGACTTCGCTTTGGGGCCACGATGGGATTCTACCGCCCTGCGAGCATCCGTTCGTTCTGTCCTCGACCGTCTAAGCTCCACAACACGCCAAACGGGGCACGCGAAGACCCGACGATGCCCATCCGCGCTTGCGCGCCGGCGTCCGGAAGCGGGGGCTATGTGCGCACGCGTTGCAGCCAGCGACTTGTCCGGCGAGCCCGACGAGGCTAGGACGCCATGCGGTCGGCGCCGGATGAGCCCGCATCCCACGGCGCTTCTGTGCGACTGCAACTACCCCCATACGTACCCCCACGGCGGCGGCACGAGGCGATACTGAGCGACACTCAACCACCACAACCGTGTCGTAATCCGTATTCAGCGCGGCACTCGACGGCACTTCACGGCACGCCACAACACGCCAAACGGCGCACTTGAAAACCGCAAGGGCCGCCACGCCCTCGGGGGTTCGAATCCTCTCCCTCCGCCAATCCCTGTCCGTCGGCGGGCTGAGGCCAGCTGCGGCCCACCGACGTAGGGTGAGTGCGCGGATCTGAGGGCGAGGTTCTGGTCTCCTACCCTGCCTCCTACTTGTAGGGATGCCCGGTGCCGGAGGTGATCAAGCTCGGCAGGCTGTGGTGCATCAGCGAGCCCCAGGCGTCGGAACAGACGTCGAAGCACTCATATTGGGGAACCAATCCCTGGTGAGTGAAACGGACCTCCGTCTGCTTTCCCTGGTCGACGATTTCGAAGCTGATCCTGGTACCCACCCACTCGTTCTGGTCCTGGACGAAGTTCATGTGGTTCTCCAGGACGAGCCAGACCACCTTCCGGTCGGGATCGAGCTCGATGACGCGGAGCTTCGAGTAGTGGATGTCCTGGACGCGATAGGTGAACTCATCGCCAACCTTGTCGTTGCTGCCGTGAACGTCCTCCCCCCACCATCCACGCACGTCGTTGATGGCAGCGAAGACGTCCTGGGGCGACCGGTCAACCACGAAGGAATCTGTGTAGTCGCTCATGGCTCTGCTCTCCCTTGACGATCCGTCAAGCTCTGTTGGTTGGCCGGAGGCCGAGCTTGGATCCGCCGGCTCGTAGCCGCCCGCTCGGACGGCTCACTCATGTAGACCAGCCCGAGGCCCGAGAATCGTCGCGGCCGGCGCACCGGCCAGCGCATATCCGGCCAGGGCCTCGATCAACTCCAGTCCGCGGTTCCGCAGTGCCACCGGCGGCCCACCCGCTCCTAAGCAGGCGCCGGCCCGGGTGCGGGCAGGCCATGGACTGGCGGCAGGCCGAACGACCCGAACAGGGCCGGGTTGGCAAAGGCCACCATCCGTGCGATCCCATTCGCGGCGACCGTGGGCGCGATCACCGCGTGCGCATGGTAAGAGCCGTCCCCTTCGATCTGGTAGACGGCGAACATCACCTGTCCGTTCGCCATCGTCGGTACCAGGCGGAGCCGTCCGGGCGCGGTCAGGAATTGAGCGGCGAGACAGCGCGCCACCGCCGGGCGACCGCGGAACCAGGTGAGCGCCGGGGGCATCTCCAGCGCGACATCCTCCCGCAGCAACTCCGATAGCGCGGTCACGTCGGCGCTCTCGATGGCCGCGGCGAAGCGGTCCAGCAGCGCCTGCCGGTCCGGCTCGGCGGGCTCAGCGAGCTCCTCCTCCGCCGGCAGCGCCTGGGCCAGCTGGGCGCGCGCCCGCCGCAGCCCGCTGTGGACCGCGGTGGTCGTCGTGTCCAGAAGCTCCGCCACCTCGACGGCCGGCCATTCCAGCACGTCCCGCAGGATCAGCACCGCGCGCTGGCGAGCCGAGAGATACTGCAGCGCCGCGACGAACGCCAGCCGAATGCCCGCGTGCGACGCGGCCAGGGCGGCGGGGTCCTGGTGTCCCCCGCCCAGCAGCGCCTCAGGGAGCGGCTGCAGCCAGGGCACCTCCGGGGCCGCCACGAGTGGCGCTTCGGGGTCGTCGCCCGGGCCACCCAGCCCTGAGGGCAGCGGCCGGCGGGTGCGGCGCTCGATCGCGGTCAGGCAGACGTTGGTCGCGATCCGATACAGCCAGGTGCGCAGCGATGAACGGCCCTCGAACCGGTCGTAGGACCGCCACGCCCTCAGGTATGTCTCTTGAACCAAATCCTCGGCCTCGTCCGCCGACCCCGCCATCCGATAGCAGTGAGCCAGCAGCTCACCGCGGAACTGGGTGGCGAGATCGGTGAAGCCCCCACTGACTGTCATCGGCTGCCCCCCAAAAGCCGGCGCGAAAGATGCGCGACGCGCCGGCCCGCAAGATGTAGACCCGGCCCGCCGCGCGGGATCGCCGCCCACCTCGCGACATCCCGAACACCTACCCCCAACGATACCCCACGGCGGCAACACGAGACGGTATGAGGCGGCATATGACTACCACACCCATGTCGTGATTCGTGCTCAGCGCGGCACTCCGCGGCACATCGTAAACACGCCAATCGGCGCTCTTGAAAACCGCAAGGGCCGCCAAGCCCTCGGGGGTTCGAATCCCTCTCCCTCCGCCAAAGTGCACTGTCAAGCAAGGCGTTTATCGCTCGCTCTTGTGCCTTCAGCTTCCGGATTGTCCCAACTGGATCGTTTGCCATACCCCATCGACAGGGAGCATGTGCTGAATTCGATACCCCAAGACTCGCACACCGGAGTCACCTTGTGGGGACCGAATCGCCCGGCTAGGGACTGTCCTCGGCGGTGCGGGCGAAGAGCAAGAGGTCACACCAGGCACCAGCGATCTTCAAGTATCGGACCGACAGGCCCTCGCGCCGATAGCCGCACTTTTCCAGGACCCGGATGGAGCCGCGGTTATTGGGCATGACGGCGGCCTGGAGGCGGTGCAGTCCGGCGTCAGCGAACGCCCAGCGGGTCATCGCGCTGACTGCTGCGGTCGCGTAACCACGGCCACAGCAGTCGCGGTCGATGAAGTAGCCGAGATGGGCGCTCTGGAAGGCACCGCGCTCGATCCTGGAGATGCGGACGCGTCCCACCAGGTTGGGGGATCCAGCCTCCACCACCCCGAAGGCCGCCTCCCTGCCTGCCTGCTCCGCCTGCTCGGCCTCCACCAGGAGGCGGCCTTGCGTCTCCGCCGTCAGGTAGTCAGGCTCCCAGAGAGGCACCCACGGAGCGAGGTGCTCACGGTTGTGGCACAGGAGGTCGAGGACCGCCTCGACGGTGAGCGACGGCCAGGGCACCAGGACGACCGAGGCTAAGTCGAATGTGCTCATGGAACCAGCGTGCCGCTCCTGAATCGTCCACTCTTCGATGCGGGAGGAAGGTACCAGCGGCGGCCGGCGACCTTGATGTCGAGGGCGGTCCCCGACCTGCAATTCGGGGTGCTCCGGATCTCCGCAAGGCTGAATTCGACACCCCAAGACTCGCACACCGGAGTCACCTTGTAGGGACCGAATCAGCCGGCGAAAATCAACACCCTGTTAGACATCCAGGGGCGGGCCGCAACACGCCAATCGGAGCACCTGAAAACCGCGAGGGCCGCCAAGCCCTCGGGGGTGCGAATCCCTCTCCCTCCGCCAAAGGTCATTGAGCGAGAGAGGTTTCCGCCCTCTAGCAGCTGGGGATGGCTAGAGCCTACCGCGTGTTTGCTGCATTCATCCCTCACGTGACGTCCTCCCCACGCGTGAATCGGCTATCCACGAATCCGTCGGTCATCCGGCTCCCCTCAATACAGGCATTGCCGAGCATGTTCTCCCCCTTCCTGTCACGTGAGAGAATCGCTCGTGTAGCTGTCTCGCATGCGCTTGCCAAGGGCCTCCGGCTGTCGCAGGGCGCGTGCTAGGAGTGGGGGCTCATCGAGAGGTGGACTCATGGCGGAGAACGTTCTCGGCGGCGTAGGGGATGGCGCATCGCTCCGTGCAGAGATGGAAGCTGCGCTCGCGGCCGGCAGGATCGCCGACTACTGCCGCATGGAGGACAAGTACGAGGATCTGGTGGCCGATGCGGCCGGACGATTCTTCGCCGCCGGCCAGTTCGAGACCTGTGCGGGCTGCTACGAGGAAGCCCGCGTTCTCAACGCGCAGCTGATCACCGTGCTTACCGGCCAGCCTGCTTCTGGAGACGCGGCCGCCAACCATGGCGATGAGGACGCTGATCCGATCGCCGCCGCGAGAACGAGGGCGCCGCTTCTGGAACCGCGATGGGAGGGGATGAGGGATTACGTCACCGCCCTGGGGCTGCGTATTGCTATGCGGCCTCTTGAGGCCGTGGCCGCCTTTGAGAGTGCGGCCGCTGCGTTCGACCGGGTCGGTCCGAGCGCGATGGCACGTACCGCCCGGGCGTCCGTGGCTATTTGCAGGGGAATTGAGAACCTGCGCCGAGCAAACTTCACCATCGCCGCTGCGTCCTTCCAGCAGGCGCAGGTGCAATTCGAAGCACTGGAGCGCGAGCAACGCGATCAAGCCGACCCTGGGGCCGCCCCCCCGGTCGAGGGGCGGCCGGAGTCAGCCCCCCAGGGCACGGACGCCCTCTCATGTGAGTTGTTGTATCGAATGGCCGCGTCGCGGGCCAGTCTCATGAATGGGAACTACGACTCAGCGCTCACCCACGCCACGGAACTATGTGACGTGGCCGAGCGCGTCGCCGGCAATCTGGGAAAGGATGGTCCGGCTTGGATGGTCGCCTCGGCCGCGACCGACGTCCATAGTGGAAAGGCCTGGCTGGAGCAGGCGCGTGCGGAGGTGGCGCGTCGCGATGAACAATGGACGGAGGCGATCAGTGGCTACCGAGGCGCGCAGGTCGAGTTTCAGCGCGCCGCAGCCGCCTTCGCAGCGACGGGCCTTCCACAGGCCGAGGCTAATCAGGAGAGCATGCTCAACCAGTCCGCTGCGCTGGACATGATGATTCGCCAGACTGAGCAGCAGCGGGACTCCCAGCAGAAGCTGCTCGTGCGCATTCGCGACCTGGAGGGTGATCTAAGCAGGCGAGACGAGGACGTCTCCGGGTTTCTGCAAACGTTGAGCAGCCACGGCGTCCAGGTCACCAACATCAACGAAGCCACGGCACAGGTCGACCTCGACCTGCAGATCGTCGTCCAGGTCGAGAACCACGTGCGGGAACAGCTCGAGAGCCTGCGCAGAGAGGTCGACGCAGGGGGCATGGATGATCAGACCAAGAAGCTACTGACGGACAAGGCGAACGAGGCTCTGAGCGACGAGCAGCATGGACCGGCTTTCCTCCAGCATGTAGCCACCGTCGCCGGCCAGCTCGCGGAGATCGTCAAGTCCGCGAGCGTGATCGCCGGTCCAATCCCGCTGATCGTGGGCAACATCATCGGCCTCGTGGGCAAGGCAGCAGGACGTGCATGAGTCTGCTGAGTTGTTCAGCTCGGAACGGCTGAGGCCGGCGACGACACCGGCCGTGGCAAGTCACCGGACCGGCAGGAGGTTGCAGTAGCGCTCGTAAGTGCCACGGTCGAAGCCCACGAGCACGATGCGCTCCCAGACTGCCGGATCGGCCTCGCTCACAGCTCGGACGGTGATCTCCGCGCCGCGCATCGCCGGGAAGCCGAAGACGCCGGTCGATATGGCCGGAAACGCGATCGACCGGGCTCCGGCACCGCTCGCCACTTCGAGGGAGCGTCGGTAGCAGGAGGCGAGGGCCGCGTCCTCTCCAGCTCCGCCTCCCCGCCACACGGGCCCGACTGTGTGAACGATCCAGCGGGCGGGCAACCGGTGCCCCCGCGTGAGCTTCGCGTCACCCGTCGCACAGCCACCGAGGAGGCGACACTCCTCGACGAGACCCGGGCCCGCCGCGCGATGGATGGCGCCGTCCACCCCGCCGCCCCCGAGGAGGGACGAGTTGGCCGCGTTGACGATGGCGTCCACCTCCAACGTCGTGATGTCGCCGAGCCAGGGTTCGATTCCCATGGCCTCCCTCCCCAGGGTGAGGACGCACAGCGAGAGGTCCCGCCTGGCGCGTCGCGGACGGCCAGCCGCTACTGGCGAAAACCGGTGACGTCGACTCCCCAGCGGGCGACGAGCTCCTCCCCGGGCTCCAGCACCGTCAGGTCCTCGCCGCTGCGGAAGGCGTCGGGCGGGCAGGTCATCGGCTCGATGGCCAGGCTGGTGCGCCGATGGGGAGCCGGGATCGCGTCCCCGGAGTAGAGCTGGAGCCATCGGTGGGCCTGGTCGGCCCATACGACCAGGCGGTGCCCGTCGGGGGCTTCGAGGGTCACCCGGGCCAGCCCGTCGGGATCGCGGACCAGGTCGGTGTAGGCGGAACCGAGCTCGGTGCCGCCCATCAGCCGGCCCTCCCGGAAGTCCCACTCTGTCCCGGAGACGGGGATCCTCTCGGCGGGGAGCAGCCGGGAGTCCATGAGCAGGTACGTGGACGCCGGGACGCGGAGCAGGCAGCTGTCCATCTGGGGGGTGCCGACCGTGAAGTAAGGGTGGGCTCCGGCGCCGAAGGGGGCCGGGACGGTCCCGGTGTTGACCGCGGAAAGGCTGACGCTCAGTCCCGACTCGTCGAGCTCGAAGGTGGCGGTGAGGTCGAGGCAGAAGGGATATCCCGGCCGGGCGTGGAGACGGTGGCGCATGGCCAGTCGAGCGGGGGACTGCGACGCGGCAACCCAATTGTCCCAGCGCGTGAACCCGTGGATGGCATTGCCGAACTCCGGTTCGTCGAGGGGGACCTGGTGATCCTGGCCGCCAAAGCTGTAGCGTCCGTCGCCGAGGCGGCCGGGCCACGGCAGCAAGAGCTGGCCGCGCCCGTCGTGGCAGATCTCAGATTCGGCGAACCCCTCCAACAAGGGGACACCGGCGACCAGGTAGCTGCGGAGGGTGGCGCCGACCTCGGTGACCACCACCTCCTGGTCACCACCGCTGATGCGGAACTGGCGCCCACTGGGAGGCTGGGGCTGCGCCCCGGGGTTATGGGCCCGGGCGGCGCCAGGCGGGTCTCCGCCCGTCGGGAGGTGACTCGAGATCCTGATGCTCATCGCCGCCGGCGAAGCCTATCAAGTCCGGGTGGGCGCGGTGGTCAACGGGCCGCAAGCACCGCGCTGCGCTGCTCCGCGGACAGCGGCTTCACGGCCTCCCGGACAGTCACGCCCGAGGCCCGCTGCGCCCGGGGGAGCAGCCAGTCGTAGACGAGCCCGGGGCGCTTCCTGGCCGTGTCCCGCAGCACCCAGCCGATCGCCTTGCGGATGAAAAACTCCTTCTCCGCTAGCATCGCCTCCGCGTACCGTGAGAATCGCGAGAAGTCACCGCCGCCCCGGCGGAGCGGGACGAGCAGGGCGAGGAGCGCGGACCGCCGGACCCAGAAGTCCGCGTCCCCGGCCCAGCGGTCGAGGACGTCGCCCAGCTCGGGATGGCGCTCGACCAGCCCGCCGACCACCACGGCAGCCAGCTCGTCGACGAGCGCCCAGGTCTGCGCCTCCCGCAGCAGCCGCTCCAGCATCCCCATGTCCGCCGGCTGGAGACGATCAGCGCAGATCTCGAGTATCCCGACCGCGACCCTGCGCCGCTCGTAGACGGTCCCCACCCAGAGCGCGTCCACCAGCGCGAGGAGCTCGTCCCTACCGAGGGGTGGGCGCCGCTTCGCCACTCCCTTGGCCACCGCCCGCACCGCGGGGACACTGGCCCCGTAGTGGTCGAGCCTGCTCTTCAGGTACGCCTTCTCCTGCACGGCACGCTCCGGGGAGCCCTGGGCGCTGAGCTCCCCGTCGATCTCGGCGAGCAGTTGCGGGACGTCCATGAGGTCACCTTCTCAGCGGCGGCTCGCCAGGCAGCAGCGCTTGTATTTGCGGCCGCTGCCGCACGGGCACGGATCATTGCGCGAAGCGATCCGCCATCGCCGCCGCTCCTCGTGCTCCTCGACCTCCAGCGCTCCCATGATCGCCGCCACCCCCGTGCCGGAGCGGCCGAGGCTGACCATTCGCTGGAGCTGGGGCAGCATGTGCTCATACGACTGCCGGTAACCGGCGCAGAGGTGGTTGAGCCCGGGCTCCCCCTCGGACGTGAAGGCGAAGCGGTCCTTGGGGCAGCCGCCATTGCAGAGGAAGAGGACGGGACAGGAGCGGCACTGCCCGGGCAGGCTCGCCTTCTTGGCCTGGCCGAAGGCGAGCTGCGCCGGCGACTCGACGAGGACGGCCAGACCATCCGTGGTGACGTTGCCGAGCCGGTGCGCCGGGTCGACGAAATGGTCGCAGGCGTACACGCTGCCGTCGTGCTCGAGGGCGAGCACCCGTCCGCAGGTCTCGGACATGACGCAGAGGTTGGCGGGCTGCCCGCTCACCACCTGGAGCGCCTCGGCGAAGTTCTGCACCGCGATCCGGCCCACGTCGTGACGCACCCACTCGTCGAAGATGGTGCAGAGGAAGGCCGACATCGCCTCGGGAGCAACCGAGCGCTCCGTGACCGTGCCGTCGGCTCCCCGCTCGACCACCGGCAGGAACTGCACCCAGCGCACACCCTCGGCGAGGAAGAACCGGTAGACCTCGAGCGGTGCCGCCGCGGTACGCGCGTTGAGGGTGCAGAGGACGTCCGGCTCGACCCCGTGATCGCGGAGTCGGGCGAGCCCCCGCATCGCCCGGCCGTGGCTCGGTAGCCCACGGCGATCGGGACGGCTCCGGTCGTGGAAGCGGGCCGGGCCGTCGATGCTGATGCCCACGGCGAAGCCGTTCCCGGCGAGGAAAGTGCACCACGCGTCGTCCAGGCGGGTCCCGTTGGTCTGCAGGTTGTTGAGGCAGCTCCAGCCCGGCGGGAGGTGCCGCTGCTGCAGCTCCACCACGCGCCGGAAGAAGTCCAGGCCGGCGAGGGTCGGTTCCCCCCCGTGCCAGGCGAAGTAGACGAGAGGGCCCGGGGCCGCCTCGATGAAGGCGCGGATGTGAGCCTCCAGCACCTCGTCGCTCATCCGGTAGCGCTCGCCGGCCGGGAAGAGGCTGGTCTTGCCCAGGTAGTAGCAGTAGTCGCAGGCCAGGTTGCACAGCGGACCGATCGGCTTCGCCATGACCCCAAACGGCTCCGCCAGCCGCGGAGCAGCGGAAGTCGCGGATGGCGCGGCGGCGGGCGGGGGGGGAGGCGTGAGGGCGTTCATGGCAGATCGGGGCACCGCTGATCATCCGCTCCGACGGGGGAGCGCAGCGGCCTGGCGTAGGGATCAGAGACGGCTACCCACCCGGACCGGACGGGACCGGGGCCGGCGGCGGGATCAGGGCTTGCGGCCCGCGCAGGCCCGGAGGCAGAGGGTCTGGCCCCTCTGGGGTCGCGACCTTCCCATGAATTGATGGTGCCTATCTCTTGACACTGACATTCATGATAGTTACTATCTGATGGAGGTAAGAAGCAAAAGGAGGACGGCACCATGAACGCACCGGCACCCGCTCTCGAAGTCGGGGCCCGGAGGTGGTGGGCGCTGGGAGCCGTGATGCTCGCCGTCCTCGCCGTCGGGCTGGACGCGACCGTGCTCAGCGTGGCCCTCCCCACCCTGGCCACGCAGCTCCACGCGACGGAATCCGACCTGCAGTGGTTCTCCTCCGGCTACCTCCTCGTCCTTGCAGCGCTGATGCTCCCGGCCGGCCTGCTCGGCGACCGGCTCGGCCGCAAGCGGGTGATGGCGGGGGCCCTGCTTCTCTTCGGCATCGCCTCCGTGGCCTGCGCGCTGTCCAAGACCCCGACGGAGTTCCTGGCCGCTCGCGTGCTACTGGGCTTCGCCGGCGCGCCCCTCATCGTCATGGCGATGTCGGCGCTGGCGGTCCTGTTCAGCGAGGAGGAGCGTCCCAAGGCCGTCGGAATCTGGGCCGCCGTCAACTTCGTCTCCCTCCCGATCGGCCCGATCCTGGGCGGCTACATCCTGAGCCACGCCTGGTGGGGGTGGGTGTTCCTGATGAACGCGCCGGTCGCCCTCCTCGGTCTGCTCGCCGTCATGCTGCTCGTGCCGGAGACCAAGGCGTCGCAGACCCCCGGTCTCGACCCGATCGGCGTGGGCTCGTCAGCCGCCGGCCTGGTCGGCGTCACCTACGGTCTGATCGAGGCGGGCCAGAACGGATGGGGAAGCGCGACCGCGCTCGTCCCCATCGCTGCCGGCCTGCTGCTGCTGATCGGGTTCTTCCGCTGGGAGGCGGTGCTCCGGCGCCGTCCCGGAGGCCGGCCGATGATCGATCTCGACCTCTTCCGGTCCCGCGGCTTCACCTGGGGGGTCGTGCTCCTGTCCGTGGCCACCGTCGCCATGGTCGGAGCCATCTTCACCCTCCCCCAGTACTTCCAGGGGATCACCGGGGTCAACCCGATGGGGAGCGGCGTGAGGCTCCTGCCGATGATTGGCGGGCTGATCCTGGGTGCCCTGCCCGCCGCCCTGCTCACCAAGAGGATCGGTCCCAAGCTGGTCATCGCCCTCGGCTTCGCCGTGATCGGCGTCGCCTGCCTGCTGGGCGCCAGCACGACCCTTCTCACCAGCACCGCCTTCACCGCGACCTGGATGGCGGTGCTCGGCCTGGGCATGGGACTGGCTTTCGCCCCCGCAGCATCAGCGGCCCTCAGCCAGATCGACGCCGAGCACAGCGGCGTCGCGAGCGGCGTCCTCCAGGCACTCACCAAGACCGGGGGCCCGCTGGGCGCCGCCCTCTTTGGCAGCGCCCTCAGCTCGGTCTACCAGGCGCACCTCCCGCTGGCCGGCCTCCCCGCCGTCGCCGCCTCGACGATGCGGGGGGGGCTCGCTCAGGGGCTCGCGGTGGCCCACGCGCTCGGCTCGGCGGCACTCACCCACGGGGTCCAGAGCGCTTTTGTTCGCGGGATGGACGCGGCCCTGCTGGTCTCGGTCGGAATCGCAGGGGTCGGAATGCTCCTGGCCCTGGCGTTCATGCCGCTCACGACCGCGGCGGGTGCCGCCGTGCCACGCGACCCGGGCGCGGAGGTCGCGGGGTCTGGGCCGACCCCGCTCGCAACGGGTAGGATCGTGGCGGCGACAGCCAAGCAGCTGGAATGAGGATCGGGTCGAGATGACGTCATCAGAGTCGGTCGAGGGCCGAGCTCCCGGGCTCCGCGAGCGGAAGAAGGCGAAGACCCGCGCCGCCATCCAGCAGGAGGCGATGCGCCTATTCCTCGAGCGGGGCTATGACGGCGCGACCGTCGAGGACATCGCGGAGGCTGCCGAGGTCTCGCCGAGCACCTTCTTCCGCTACTTTCCGACCAAGGAGGACGTCGTCCTCCGCGACGACTACGACGAGCTGCTGCTGGAGATCTTCCTGGCCCAACCACCGGAACTCACCCCGCTGCAGGCGGCGCGGGCGGCGCTGCACAGCATCGGCGGCGTCGTGGACGCGCTATCGCCCGAGGAGCGGGAGCTGGAGCGGGTGCGGATGGCGCTGACGTTTACCGTACCCGAGGTCCGGGCCAGGTGGATCAACGAGCTGGTCCGCGCCTTCCGCACCCTTGCCGAGGGGGTTGCGGCCCGAGCCGGGCGGCCTGCCGACGACATCCGGGTGCGCACCTTTGTCGGCGCCGTGATCGGGGTGATGCTGGTCGCGATGGAGCCGCTCGTCGAGGACCCGACCCGGGAGTGGACCGACTTCCTGCCGGCGATCGACGAGGCGCTCGGCTATCTGGAGCAGGGCCTCCCGCTCTGAGCTGGCGCCGCTCATTTCCGGCCGGCTCTCCGTAAGAGCCCCCCCGGACGCCCAGCGATCGGACGCCCGGGGAGGGGACCGTGCGGGTCTCAGGTGCCGGCCAGCTTCCCGGTGAGGAAGTCGTCGTACGCCTGCAGATCGAGGAGACCGTGCCCGGAGTAGCCGAAGAGGATCACCTTCTCCTTGCCCTCATCCTTGGCCTGGAGGGCGGCGTCGATGGTCGCCTTGATGGCGTGGGCGGTCTCGGGAGCCGGGATCGTCCCCTGGGTGCGCGCCCACTGGATGGCGGCCTCGAAGACGGCGGTCTGGTTGTATGCGCTGGCCCGCATCCGCCCGGTGTGCACCAGGTTGCTGATGATCGGAGCGTCCCCGTGGTAGCGGAGCCCGCCGGCGTGGATCGAGGGCGGCACGAAGTCGTGGCCCAGCGTGTACATGGAGAGGAGCGGGGTGAGCCCGGCGGTGTCGCCGAAGTCGTATTCGAACTTCCCGGTGGTGAGGGTGGCGCAGCTGGTCGGCTCCACCGCCAGCAGCTCGACGCCCTCGTCGGGGACGAAGGGCAGGGCGAGGCCGCCCAAGTTGGAGCCGCCACCGCAGCAGCCGATGACCAGGTCGGGCTTCTCCTCCCCCGCCAGCTGGAGCTGCTCCTTGGCCTCCAGGCCGATCACGGTCTGGTGGAGGAGCACGTGGTTGAGCACCGACCCCAGCGAGTAGTGGGTGTCCTCACGGCTACCCGCGTCGCGGACGGCATCGCTGATCGCCATGCCGAGCGAGCCGGGGCTGTCGGGCTGGTCGACCGGCGACGGCACCACCTCGCCACCCCAGGTCTCGATCATCAGCCGCCGGTAGGGCTTCTGCTGGTAGGAGGCCCGCACCATGTAGACCTTGCAGGTGAGGCCAAAGAGCGAGCAGGAGAAGGCGAGGGCGCTCCCCCACTGGCCGGCGCCGGTCTCTGTGGCGATCCGCTTGATCCCCTCCTCGCGGTTGTAGTAGGCCTGGGGGACGGCGGTGTTGGGCTTGTGCGACCCGGCCGGGGAGACCGACTCGTCCTTGTAGTAGATCCGCGCCGGGGTGTCGAGGGCCTGCTCGAGGCGGCGGGCCCGGATCAGCGGGGTCGGGCGCCAGAGGCGGAGCACGTCGAGGACCGGGCCAGGAATGTCGATCCAGGGGTCGGTCGACACCTCCTGGAGGATCAGCGCCATCGGGAAGAGGGGGGCGAGGTCCTGGGGACCCGCCGGCTGCCTGGTCCCCGGGTGGAGAGGTGGATCGATCGGCTGAGACAGCCGCGGCACGATGTTGAACCAGGCTTCAGGAACTCGATCGGGCGGCATTGTCCAGCGCATAGCTCTTCCCCAACGATCGGCGGACGGTCGCCGGGACTCTAGCGCGGTCCCCCGGTGCGGGCGCAGTCCACCACGCGGCGACGAGGTCGAGGCACGGTTGAGCGTTACAGAGGTTGGTGCGTTGTT
>PLNE01000189.1 GCA_003141695.1 Candidatus Dormiibacterota bacterium | reverse complement strand
GCGCGGGTCCGTTGAGAAGGAGGGAGACCACGAGCGACTTCCGCCCGATTTGAGCGGCTGATACTAGGGTACCCCAATCTCCCCGAAATGCGTCCTCTGGGCTTGTCCGCAGCGGAAGATGGTGCGCCCGACGCGATCGCACGCGACCGGGCAGAGCGGCCGCAGCCGATCCCCGGAGGGCTCAGACCCGGGTGGCGACGAAGACCGGGATCACCCGTGATGTCTTGGTCTGGTATTCGGCGTACGGGGGGTAGGCGGCGACCGCCCTCTCCCACCACGCCACGCGCTCGTCGCCCCTCACCTCGCGAACCTCGACGTCGAACGGCTCCGGGCCGTCCTGGATCGCCACCGCAGCGGGATTGGCGACGAGGTTGTGGTACCAGCCAGGGTTCTCCGGGGTCCCACCCTTGGAGGCGACGATCGCGTACTGGCCGCCACTCTCCACGCGCATCACGGGGAGCTTGCGGACCTTGCCGCTCACGCGCCCACGCATGGTGACGATGATCACGGGCATCTCCGTGTTGCCCAGCATGTTTCCACGCTGGCCTCCGGAGCTCTCGTATTCGGCGACCTGGTCGCGGACCCACTGGGCGGGGCTGGGCTCGTACTCACCTTCGATTGGCATGCGACGAGTGTAGGACGTGGTCCCGGTCAGGCGCGCACCTGGAGGCGGAACAGCTCGGCGTAGAGACCGTCCGCCGCCACCAGCTGGCAGTGGCGCGGCGGGGTTGGGGGCAGAGGTGGCCCTCCCGGCAGGCCGGGGCTCGGGCTATCGTCTCCGGTGATGGGTCTCGGGCTCTCGGTGGTGTGCGGCGCAAGCGGTGGGCTGGGTCCCGCGGTCCTCGACGCCATGGCAGCGCTGGGCGATCCAGTCGTCGGCGTCGCGTCGCCGCGCTCCGACCCCGAGAAGCTCGCCGCGCTGCGCTCGGATGTCCAGTGGCTCCGCGCCGACCTCTCCGACCCCGACGCCGTTGAGGCCCTCTGGCGGACCATCGACACCCTCGGCGAGGTCCGGCGCCTGGTCAACGTGACCGGCGGCTTCGCCGGCGGCAGGGTGGTCGAGACCTCTCCCCGCGTGGTCCGGGAGATGCTCCGGGTGAACCTGGAGACCGCCTGGTGGTCCAGCCGCGAGGCGGCCCGGCGGATGACGGGCCTCGGAGGCGGGATGATCGTCAACGTCGGCTCGGCGGCGGGCGTCGAGCTGCGCGGGGGTGCCGCCGCCTACGCGGTCTCCAAGGCGGCGCTCCACGCGCTCACGGAGGTGCTGTCGAACGAGCTGAAGGGCACCGGGGTCGGGGTCAACGCTGTGGCGCCGGGGACCATCGACACTCCCGCCAACCGCGCCTGGATGAGCGCCGCCGAGCTCGCCAAGGCGGTCTCCCCAGAGCGGGTCGCGGACGCCATCGCGGGCTTCTGCAAGGACCGTGACTTCGTCACCGGGCGCGTCGCCCAGGTCGTCTGAGGGGATCGGGCCCGCCGCGGTCCTCACGGCCGGCGTCGGCCGAAGGCGCTACTTGCCGACCCGTTACTTGAAGAAGAGCTGGATCAGCGCCGGGCCCAGCAGGACCACGAAGATGCACGGGAAGATGCAGCCCATCATCGGCAGCAGCATCAGGACCGGAGCCCGGTGGCCGGCCTCCTCGGCGCGCTGCTTGCGCTTGCGGCGCATCTCCTCCGACTGGATTCGGAGGACGTTGACGACGCTGACACCGAGCGGTTCCGCCTGCACGACGGCCCGGCAGAACTCGGTCAGCTCGTCGACCTCGTTGCGCTCGGCCATCGCCATCAGAGCCTCGCCTCGAGGGCGGCCGAGCCGGACCTCGTTGAGCAGCTTCTGGAACTCGAGAGCGAGCAGGCTCTCGTCGGCATCGCCGATGCGCATGATCGCCATGTCGAGCGAGAGCCCCGCCTCCATGCAGACGGTGAGCAGGTCCAGGACGCCGGAGAGCGCCATCAGGATCTCCTTCTGCCGGCGCTTGGCCTTCCTCTCCAGGGAGAGGGTCGGGTACATATACCCCGCGACGGCTCCGACCACGATGAAGAGGTAGTTTTGGGGAGGCCCGAGGTCGGCCAGCAGCGAGAGCCCGAAGCAGATGACACCGCCGGCCACGGGGAGGATCAGGCGAAGCGCCAGCAGGGTCTCGGGCCTCTGACGCGACCCGGACCTGGCCACCAGCCTGCGGAGTTGCTGGAGCTGCCCCTCCTTTGTCCGTTTGGCGATGACGCCGCCGATGCCGCTGAGGATCGGCAGGACGAGCCGGTCGAACGCAGGTTGGGTGAAGTCGCCGGTGTCCAGGTCGATGTCGTAAGCGGCGGCGTTGGGGACGCTGGAGAGCCGCTGCTCGAGCAGGCTGGAGAGCGGGGCGGATGGCACCATGCGCCAGACCGCCAGGAAGACGACCAGCGCGATCACGGCGCCGGCGCCCACCAGGATGACGAGGTGGCTGCTCATATCTTGATGTTCACGAGGCGGCGGATCAGGCCATAGCCACACAGAATCAGGAAACCGGCGACTCCGAGCATGACCTGGCCGGCGGTCTTCTGGATCATCGGGTCGAAGTAGCTCGGGGCGATCAGCATCAGGATCCCGGCCATGCCGAAGGGCATGGCGATCAGCACCCAGCCCTGCGCGCGAGCCTGCCCGGTCAGTGACTTGATCTCGCCCTTGATCCGCACCCGCTCCCGCACCGTGAACTCGATGGTGTCGAGGATGTGGGCGAGATTGCCCCCCACCTGCGACTGGATCTGGACGGCGATGAGCAAGAGGCGGAGGTCCTCGGAGTCGTTGCGCCGGACCATCCGGCTGAGCGCCTCGTTCATGGGCAGGCCAAGCTGGACCTCCCGGGTGATCCGTCCGAGCTCAGTGCCCATGGGCGCCGGCATGTTCTTGGCGGTCAGGTCGACGGCCTGTGCAAAGGTGTAGCCGGCCTTCATCGAGCCGCTCAACTGAAGGATCGTCGGGGAGAGCTGGGCGTTGAACGCCTTGGTCCGCTTGGACTGCCGGAAGCGGACGAAGAACTGGGCTGCCACATATCCGATCACGGCGCCGATCAGGCCAAAGAGAAGCGCCCCGAAGCGCAGGTACGCGAGGGCTCCGCCCGCAAAGGCCGCTCCGATCGAGATCAACACCCACTCCGTCGGCCGCACCTTGAGGTCGGCGCGCGCCAGGCGATCGGCCATGTGCGAGCCGCGGTCGGTCCGCTCGAAGCGGCTGCCAACGGCAGACTGCACGGCGTGGCGGATCTGCCCGAGGGGGTCCCGGGGGGCCGCCGCCTCCTTGGGCACCATCGGCGCGACTTCCCCGAGGGTGCGCAGCCGGTTGTGGAGCATCGACTCGCCGCCGGGCAGAATGAATACGAGGATCGCGGCAAAGAGCGCGACTGCCCCACCACCGGCCAGGAATATGGCGGGCGACGTCATCTCAGATCGATCCCGGCGCTCAGAGCGCTCAGCCCGTGAAGAAGTTGTTCGGAACGGTGACGTTCCCGGGTCCGGCGCCGATGGCCGGCACCGGCGAGGCGTTCGCGCTCGGGTAGTCGCTGGAGGAGACGATCAGGTACTGGATGGTCCAGGTGTCGTCCTCGACCGCCGCCATGGCCGCGGCATCCTGGCGGGACAGCTCGACCATGACCAGGGCGGGCGCGGCGGCCGCGACGGCGCTCGACGACGCCGCCGGAGAGGCACTCGACGAGGCCACCGGGGCACCGTTCGACTGACCGAGGGCGAGGACGAGCACGTTCTGATATGCCCAGGCAGTGGTCCCCGCCCCGTTATTGACCAGGATGTCGATCCGGTCGCCGGTCTGGATGAAGCCGCCCGTGCCCATGCCGGTGCCGCTGCTGGCGGCGGGGCTGTAGGGGAGCGCAAAGGCGACGTAGCCGCTCGGGAGCACGGCGGGCAGCCCGGCGACCGCCGCCGCGGCGGGGGCCAATGTGGCCGTCACCTCCGAGCGGAGGATCGGCAACCCGGCGACGATCGCGGAGGCGGCGTACTCCTTGGACGCGGTGAGGGCGGCGACGGTTGGGTAATCAGCCCCGCCGGCGGCCGTGAGCAGGCTCAGGGCGTCCGTCGCGACGGGCTCTGTCTTGAGGTTGCTGGCGGTCAGCAGGGTGCCCACGGGGATGTCGGAGCTGGCCACCACCACGGTCGCGGTCGTGACGGCGGGAGCGGTGGTGGTGGTCCTGGCCCCCGTCGCGGGCGCCGCGGTCTTGTTCGTGTACTCGATGGCGAGGTAAAACGCCCCGGCCGCGATCAGAGCGGCGACAACGGCGACGAGGACGCGGCGGCGTCGCTGGGCACTTACAGCCACTGTTTCCTACCTGTGACTCCGCGATGGGCACCCGTTCGGGCTCCGAGCCACGCGGGAGACCCGATGGGCTTTGGCGGTCCTTGTGGAGCCGCTCTGCAGATCGTGGCGGGCCGTCAAGGCGGACGAACGAGCACGTCATCGAACTGTGAACGCCCTGCGGCATCTCGGGGACCGGGTGACGGGTGTGTGGTTACGCGATGAGGCCGGGGGACTGCGCGCTCGCTGCTAGCATCGCGTCAGTGCTTCAGAGGACCCGGCTCTACCTCGTCCGCCACTGCGACGTGGCCAACCCGCGCGGGGTCCTCTACGGATACCTGCCCGGCTTCGGCCTGAGCGAAAAGGGCCTCGCCCAGGCCGACTCGCTCGGTCAGAGGCTGGCGGGGCAGCCGATCCGCGTGATCCGGACAAGCCCCCTGGAGCGGGCCCGCCAGACGACCTCGATCATCGCCCGGCACCTCGACGGCCCCGAGGTCGTCGTGGATGACGACCTGCTCGAGGCACGATTCAGCCTCTACCTCCAGGGCGTGCGCTATGCCCAGGTGCCCTGGCGCCGGCCGCTGTGGTGGGTGCACATGGCCTACCCCGGCCTCCTCCGGCGCGATGAGAAGGTCGACGCGATGGCGGCGAGGGTGGAACGGTCGCTCCAGCGGGTGCTGGAGAGTGTGGGAGACGGGACCGGCATCTGCGTCAGCCACGGTGACCCCATCCAGGCCTTCTGGATCACGTACCTGCACCGCCGTCCCTGGGCCCTGCACCATCTCCAGTGCGCGAAGGGGGGGCTCCTCGCCCTCGACTACGTCAACCGCAAGCTCGCCAAGGTCACCTACGTGCCGCCCCAGGTCGCCGCCCCCCCGGCGCCGGTCTGATCAACCCTCAGGCCTGACCAGGATCCCCTCAGGATCGAAGACATCGGTCAGCTCGCCGACGTCCCGCGGGCCGGCCGGCTCGGCGACCTCGACCGCGACCCCCGTGGGGATCAGCCGGAGGTGGACGGCGATGATCGCCCCGAGTCTGCCCCGGCTCCCGAGGAGCAGCGCTGCGATGTCGTAGCCGACCACGTCCTTGAGGACCGCTCCGCCCAGCTGGATCAGGTCGCCGCCCGGAAGGGCGGCCTCGATCCCGGTGAGGCTCCGGCGGGGCAGCCCGCCGCGGGCGATCAGGGCGCCGATGTGGTCCGAGCCGGGAGCGGCGCTGAGACCCGGGACGGCCATGCCGGCTTTCGCGAGCGCGGCGGCAAGAGCGGTGAGCGTAGCCCCTGCTTCGGCCCGGGCGACGCCGTTGGAGGCGTCGACGCGGACGGCCGCGAGACGGGTCAGGCTGAGGGCGGCGCCCCCCGCCGGGACGGTCGCCGCATCACCGGCCCCGCTGGTGATGCGGACGGGCAGCCGGTGCTCCTGGGCGATCTTCAGTGCCACAGCGACCCCGGCTGGGGTCCGCGGCGCGAGGATCGATCCACCCGGGCGGACCGAGTCGGGCCCCATGGCCTCGGTGAGCGCACGGCGGAGGGTCGCGTCCACTGGCGCGGAGTGTACCCGGGCCCTCTCCCCGCTCCCAGTAACCTGCGGCCGCGCAGGTTGACGCCGCAACCGGTCAGCCGGTATAGTTCCCCGACGATGCACATCGCGCCTGCCTCGAAACAGCTCGCCGGACGTAAAGCCCTCGCAGGGGCCAAATCCGCCGGTACGAAGTAGAGGCGCGCGCCGCGAGGCGCTCCCGCCGCCGCGGAAGAGGGCTCCCCCAGAGCGAGGGAGCCCTCTTCGTTTGTCCAGAGCCGTTCAGAAGCAGTCCGCGGGAGTCCCATGAGCATTCCGTCGCAATCACACGCGATCCGTGTCGTCGTCCTTCCCGGCGACGGCATCGGCCCGGAGGTCATCGCCAGCGCGGTGAGCGTCCTCGAGCGCGCCGCCTCCACCCACCGTCTCCTCCTGGAGCTGACCGAGCGGCCGATCGCCGGAGCCGCCATCGAGGCGGAGGGACGCCCCCTCCCCGAAGCGACACTGCAGCTCTGCCGGGAGGCCGACGCCGTCCTCTTCGGCGCTGCCGGTGCCCCGCGGTGGGACCATCTGCGCGGCGACGCGAGACCGGGAGCAGCCATCCACGGGCTGCGCCAGCGGCTGGGCCTCAGCATCAATCTCCGCCCCGTCCGCGCCTTCCCTGCCCTCTCCGGCTGCGGCCCGCTGCGGCCCGAGGTCACCCGCGACACCGACTTCATCGTCGTACGCGAGCTGTCCGCCGGCGCCTACTACGGCGCTCACGGCCGGAGCGGCGAGGGCGACGCGGAGCGCGCCCACGACACCATCACCTACAGCCGCCAGCAGATCGCGCGCGTGGTCGGCTTCGCGTTCGACCTGGCCCGCGGCCGGAGACGCCACCTCACCTCGGTGGACAAGGCGAATGCCCTCTGGAGCGGGCGGCTCTGGCGGGACGTCACCTCCGAGCTGGCCGCTGACAACCCAGACGTCGCCCTCGACCACCAGCTCATCGACAGCTTCGCGCTCCGCATGCTCCAGCAGCCGTCAGGGTTGGACGTGGTGGTCGCCGAGAACCTCTTCGGCGACATCCTGAGCGACGAGGCGGCGGCGATCAGCGGCTCGCTCGGCCTGATGGCCTCGGCCAGCCTCAATCCCGACGGCGGCCCCGCCCTGTACGAGCCGATCCACGGCACCGCACCGGACATCGCCGGGCGCGGCATCGCCAACCCGGTGGGCTCCATCCTGAGCGTCGCCCTCCTCTTCGAGCACTCGCTCCGGCTCCCCGAGGTGGCGGCGGAGATCCGTGCCGCGGTGGACGCGGCCCTCGACGCCGGAGCACGCACACCCGACCTGGGCGGCACCAGCTCGACCGGCGAGATGACCGCGGCGGTGCTCGACGCCATGTCGCAGGCGCCTCCAGCACGGCGGGGTGAGGCGAGCGCGGCTTCCCCGCGGCGCGCAGCGGCGGCGAGCCCCCCCGAAGGTGGCGGGATCCCCGTCGGGCCCCTGCCCGATGGGGAGGCGCGGGCATGACCGTTGAGCGCATGGCCATCATCGACTCGACCCTCCGCGAGGGCGAGCAGTTCGCCGGGGCCGACTTCACCACCGACCAGAAGCTGGAGATCATCGCCGCCCTCGACGAGTTCGGCGTCGACTACATCGAGATGACCTCCCCGGCGGCCTCGCCCCAATCGGAGGCCGACCTGCGGGCCGCGGTCGCCGCCCGTCCCCGGGCCCGGGTGCTCACCCACACTCGCTGCTCCATCGAGGATGTGGACCGGGCGCTCGCCGCCGGCGCGGACGGCGTCAACGTCCTCTTTGCCACCTCCGACGTGCTCCGCCGGGCGAGCCACCGCCGCTCCCTCGACGAGGTGGTCGACATCGCCTGCCGGGTCATCAGCCATGTCCGCAGCGCGGGCCGCGAAATCCGCTTCAGCTGCGAGGATGCCTTCCGCAGCGACCTCGAGGAGATCCTGGCCGTGTACCGGGCCGTCGACGCCTGCGGACCCCACCGGGTCGGCATCGCCGACACGGTCGGAATCGCCACCCCGCGCGAGGTCGAGGAGATGGTGGTGGCGGTGCGGGCCGCCGTCGGCTGCGACATCGAGTTCCACGGCCACAACGACACTGGCTGCGCGGTGGCCAACGCTCTGGCCGCCCTGGAGGCCGGCGCCACCCACATCGACACAACCGTGCTCGGTATCGGCGAGCGCAACGGGATCGCCTCCCTCTCCGGGCTCATCGCCAGGATCGGCACGGTGTCTCCCGAGCGGGTCGAGCCCTACCGTCTCGACCTCCTCCCCCAGCTCGACGCCCAGGTCGCCGCCATCCTCGGCATCGAGGTGCCCTTCAACGCCCCCATCACCGGCGCCTTCGCCTTCACCCACAAGGCGGGGATGCACAGCAACGCGGTGCTCCGCGATCCGCGCAGCTACGAGGTGCTCCAGCCCGAGCGTTATGGCCTGGATCGCCAGATACTCATCGGCCACCGGCTGGTCGGCCGCAACGCCGTCCGGGACCGCGCCGCGAGCCTCGGGCTCGACCTCGACGAGGAGCAGATCGCCGCTGCCACCGCCGAGATCAAGCGACTCGCCGACTCCGCAACCCTCGCCGACGAGCAGGTGGACGATCTCCTGCTCCGCTGGCCCAGCCCCGCCGCCTAACCCACACGTCAGGAGAATCCAAACCGAGATGGGAACACTGGTCGAAGAGATACTCAGCCGGCGCGTGGGCCGGCCCGTCCACGCCGGCGACACGGTGGTCGCCGAGGTCGACGCGGTGATGGCCCACGACGTCACCGGGCCGCTCGCCATCGACGCCTTCCGCAGCCTGGAGATGCCGATCTGGAACGCCTCGCGGACCGTCTTCAGCTTCGACCACGTGTTCCCCTCGAACAGCGTGGCCGCCAGCGAGCTGCACCGCCGCATCCGTGAGTTCGCCGCCGAGTTCGGGATCCGCAACCTCTTCGCCGAGGGGATCTGCCACCTGGTGATGGTCGAGCGCGGCTTCATCCGCCCCGGCGGCGTGGTGGTTGGCGCCGACTCCCACAGCACCACTTACGGGGCGCTGGGATGCTTCGCCACCGGCATGGGCTCCACCGACATCGGGGTGACCATGGCCACCGGCCGCTCCTGGTTCCGGGTGCCGGAGACCCTCCGCATCGAGGTGACCGGCAAGCTGGCCCGGGGCGTCCAGGCCAAGGACCTCGCTCTCAGCGTCATCCACCAGCTCGGCGCCGAAGGCGCCAACTACCTCGCCGTCGAGTGGGGCGGGCCGACGGTCAGCGCCATGGGACTCTCGGAGCGGCTCACCCTCTCCAACCTCTCCGTCGACTTCGGTGCCAAGTGCGGGCTCTGCGAGGTGGACGCCAAGACCTGGGAGTACCTCCACCTCCCCGACGGAGGCGACCTGCGCCCCAGCCAAGCGTCCTACGCCGAGGTGCTGCGCGTCGACGTCAGCGACCTGGAACCCCAGGTATCGGCGCCGCCCGCCATCGAGAACGTGCGACCCCTCTCCGAGCTGGCCGGCACCCGCCTCGACGAGGTGTTCATCGGCAGCTGCGCCAACGGGCGGATCGAGGATATGGCGATCGTCGCCGGCATGCTCGAGGGCCGGCAGGTGAGCCCGACCACCCGGACCATCATCATCCCGGGCACCCGTACCGCCTACGTGCAGGCGCTGGAGCGCGGCTACATCGACACCTTCGTGCGCGCCGGCGCCGTGGTGATGGCCGCGGGCTGCGGCCCCTGCCTGGGCCGTCAGCACGGTACTCTCGGCCCCGGCGAGCGCGCCCTCTCGACCAGCATGCGCAACTACCCGGGCCGCATGGGCAGCCCGGACGCCGAGATCTACCTGGCCAACCCGGCGGTGGCGGCTGCGTCCGCCCTGGCCGGGGTCATCGCCGACCCACGGGAGGAGAACTGATGGCGCGGGTCTTCCGCTTCGGGGACGGCATCTCCACCGATGCCATCATGCCCGGCCGCTACAACCTGACCACCGACCCGGATGCGCTCGCCAAGGCCTGCTTCATCGAGAACCGCCCCGACTTCCACGAGACGGTGCGCACAGGCGACGTGATCGTGGCGGGCAACAACTTCGGCTGCGGCAGCTCCCGGGAGCACGCGCCCCTCTCCATCAAGGCGAGCGGGGTCAGCGCGGTGGTGGCCCGGTCGTTCGCCCGCATCTTCTACCGCAACGCGGTCAATCTCGGGCTGCCCGTGATCCGCTGCGCCGACCTCTACGACGCTGTCCAGGACGGCGACGAGGTCGTGGTCGACATCGATCAAGGCACCATCGTGGCCAATGGCCGGACCTTCCAGGGTGAGGCGCCCTCGGCGGTCGCCCGCCGGATCAGCGAGGCCGGCTCGCTCGTCGAATTGATCAAGAATCACGGCTGGGCCGCCATCGAAGAGGTGGTCTGAAGATGCCGAACGCTGAAGGAGGTCTGACCGTGGCTGGATTGACCGCTGCCTGTCCGGAGTGCGACGCCCAAGTGGCGATCGGCGACGACGCCGAAGTCGGGGAGATCGTCTCCTGCACGGAGTGCGGCGCCGACCTGGAGATCCGGGGGCTGACCCCGGCCCGCCTGGAGGTCGCGCCACCCGAAGAGGAGGACTGGGGCGAGTGACCTCTCCCCGTATCGGCATCCTCTGCTCCCGGATCCGGGTGGAGGAGAAGCTGCTCCTCCAGGCTTTCCGTGCGCGCGGCGCCGAGCCGGAGCGGATCGACGACGACGAGGCCGTCCTCGAGATCCGCGGCCCTGCCGGCGCTCCGCCCCGATGGGACGTCGTCTTCGACCGCAGCCTCAGCCAGACCCGGGCGCTGGCCGCGCTCCGCGTCCTGGAAGGGCAGGGGGTGCCCACCGTCAACACCGCTGCGGTGGTCGCCATCTGCGGGGACAAGCTCGCGACCACCGCGGCCCTCGCGGCTCACGGCCTGCCATCCCCGCGAACCCTGGTCGCCTTCACCCCCGATGCGGCGCTGCGGGCCATCGACCAGCTCGGCTACCCCGTCGTGATCAAGCCCGCGGTCGGCTCGTGGGGCCGGATGGTCTCCCGTCTCAATGACCGCGACGCCGCCGAGGCGGTGCTCGAGCACAAGCGCGCCCTCGGCTCCGCCACCGACTCCGTCTTTTACATCCAGGAGCACATCGACAAGCCGGGACGGGACATCCGCAGCTTCGTGGTGGGCGGCGAGACCATCTGCGCCATCTACCGGGAGTCGGAGCACTGGATAACCAACACCGCCCGCGGCGGTCACGCCTCCAACTGTCCGGTGACGGCCGAGGTCGACCGCCTCTCGCGCGGTGCCGCCGATGCCGTGGGCGGGGGGATGGTGGCCGTCGACCTCCTGGAGCGCGGCGACGGCGAGCTGCTCATCTCCGAGGTCAACCACACCATGGAGTTCCGCAACAGCATCGACACGACCGGCGTCGACATCCCAGGCCGGATGGCCGAGCACGTCCTCGCCCTGGCCCAGAGCCACCCCGTCGTGGGCGCGGCATGAGTACGAGAGTGGGTGGAGCGCTGATGGGGCATGTCGTTGAAGGGGGGCTTTCGCAGGCGGCGGTTGCAACGCCGCCGAGAACGAGGCGCGGACAGCGAAGCTGTCCGACGCCGGTCCCCCCGAAGACGACGCGCCCCGTCGGCGCACACCCGGAAGACGCATCGTGACTGCCACTGCCGCAACCACGATCGCGGTCGGCGACCTCCTGCTCGAGATGCTCGCCATCCCGAGCCCGACCGGGAGCGAGTGGCGCGTGGCGGGCGCGCTCCGCGACCGGCTGGCCGGCGCGGGCTTCGAGGCCGAGATCGACCCGGCCGGCAACGTCGTCGCGGGCTGGGGCGACGGGTCCCGGGAGGTCATGCTGCTCGGCCACCTGGACACCGTCCCCGGAACCATCCCACCGCGCCGCGAGGCCGGCCGGATCTTCGGCCGGGGCTCGGTCGACGCCAAGGGTCCGCTGGCGGCGGCGATCGCCGCGGTCTCGCGCCAGCCGCGAAGCGGGCCGGGGCGCTTCACGGTGATCGGCTGTGTCGACGAGGAGGGTGACTCCCGCGGCGCCCGCCAGGTCGCGACCCGCCCCTCCCCCGCCGCACTCATCGTCCTGGAGCCGAGCGGCTGGGAGGCGCTGACCGTCGGATACCGGGGCATCGTCCGCGCCGAGCTCCGCATCGAGGACGCCCTCCGCCACCGGGCCGCGCCCGAATCGACCGTGGCCGACCGGCTGGTCGCCCTGCTCGCCCGTCTGCGGGCGCAGCTCGACGAGCGCGGTGCCGGCCGGAGCCCCTTCCACCGAGCCGACCTGCGCGTCACCGGGCTCGAGGTGCAGGACACGGGCCTCCGCGAGACCGCCGTGGCACGCATCCAATTCCGGCTGCCCCCGGACCTCGGCTCGGCGTCCCTGCTCGACTGGCTGGACGGGGAGCGGGGCGAGGCCGAGCTCCTGGTTCAATTCGCCACCGACGCGGTCCACACTCGCCGGGACAGCCGGGTGGCCCGGGCCCTCACCCGCGCCATCCGCCACCAGGGAGGGGCCCCGCGGCACAAGGTCAAGACCGGAACCGCCGACATGAACCTGCTGGTCCCGCGCTGGGGCTGCCCCGCCGTCGCCTACGGTCCCGGCGACTCCCATCTCGACCACACCCCCGAGGAGGCCGTCGATGTCGCCGAGCTGGAGCGAGCGGTGGCGGTCCTCGACGGCGCCCTGGAGGAGCTGAGCCGGTGAGAGCCGTCGTACAGGGCGGGTCCGGGTACGCCGGGGGCGAGCTGCTCCGGCTGCTCGCCGGCCATCCGGGCATCGAGGTGACCCAGGTCTCCTCCGAACGGCTGCGGGGCAAGCCGGTGGCCGCCGTCCACCCCCAGCTCCGCGACCGCAGCGACCTGCGCTTCTGCGGGCGCGAGGACCTCGAGCCGGCCGACGTCGTCTTCTCGGCCCTCCGGCATGGGGAGTCCGCGCCGCGGATCGCCGAGACCCTGGCCCTGGCGCCGCTGGTCGTCGACCTCTCCGCGGACTTCCGGCTCCACGACGCCACCGACTACCCGCGCTGGTACGGGTGGGAGCACCCCTGCCCGGAGCTGCTGCCCGGGTTCACGAGCGGCCTGGCCGAGCTGCACCGCGAGCAGATCGCGAGCAGCGACCGGCTCGCCATCGGCGGCTGCGTGGCGACGGCCGGCGTGCTCGCCCTGGCGCCCTTCGTCCGGGCCGGGCTGGTCGACCCGGACATGCCGATCGTGGTCGACGCCCTGATCGGCTCCTCCGCGGCGGGCTCCGAGCCGACCCCGACCTCGCACCACCCCCACCGCAGCGGCGCGATGCACAGCTTCGCCCCCACCGGGCACCGCCACACCGCCGAGGTCCTCCAGGAGCTGCGCGCCCTCGGCACGGTCGGCGAGGTCGCGCTCAGCGTCACCTCGGTGGAGGCCGTCCGGGGCATCCTGGTCACCGCCCACCTCTGGCTCAGCGAGCCGCTGGAGGAGCGGGAGATCTGGCGGGTGCTGCGCACCGCCACCGCCACGGAGCCCTTTCTCCGGGTCGTCAAGCAGGCCCACGGGCTGCACCGTCATCCCGATCCGCGCCTGGTCACCGGCACCAACTTCTGCGATCTCGGCTTCAGCCGCGACCCCCACTCCCGCCGTCTGGTGGTCACCGCCGCCATCGACAACCTGGTCAAGGGGGCGGCGGGACAGGCGATCCAGGCCGCCAACATCCGGCTCGGCTTTGCGGAGACGGCGGGCCTGGAGCTCGGCGGCATCTACCCGCTGTGACCACCGTCGTCAAGATCGGCGGCAGCCTGGAGGTTGCCGAGGCCGGGCCCCTGCTCGCCGAGCTGGCACGCTTCGAGGGCCGGCTGGTCGTCATCCACGGCGCCCACCTTCAGCTCGACCGGCTGGCGACACGGCTCGGCCGTCCCCCGCGGATGGTCACCTCGGTCCGCGGCGAGGTGACCCGGTACACCGACCAGGAGACCATGGACCACTTCCTGATGGCGTATTGCGGCCTGGTCAACAAGCGGCTCGTGGAGGGACTGCGCCGCGAGGGGGCCGATGCGGTGGGGCTCTCAGCGATGGACGGGGGGATCGCCACCGGCCGGCGCAAGCCCGACCTCCGGATCGTCGAGGGCGACCGCCGGCGCCTTCTCCACGACAATCACGCCGGCACCATCGAGGCGGTCGACGCCTCGCTGCTCCACCTCCTCCTCGACGCCGGGCGGCTCCCGGTGCTCACGCCCCCCGCCATCTCCGACCAGGGCGAGGCGATCAACGTCGACGGTGATCGCCTCGCGGCGGAGGTGGCCATCGCGCTGGGCGCGCAGCGCCTATTGATCCTGATGAACGTGCCGGGGCTGCTCCACGATCCCGCCGACGAGGCGAGCCTCGTCCCGCGCCTCGGCCCGGATGAGATCGAGGCCCACCTGCCCCTGGCGCGGGGCCGGGCCCGGGTCAAGCTGCTGGCCGCCCGGCGCGCGCTGGAGGGTGGCGTGCCCGTGGTGGTCCTCGGCGACGGCCGCGGGGAGCGCGCGCTGGCCCGGGCTCTCGACGGTTGGGGGACCTGGATCGCGGCTCCGGAGCATCTCCCACTCGCCACCTGACCCCGAAAGCGGGAGGATTGCAGCGAGTGAGCCCGCACCCCGGCCTCCGCGAGGTCATCCCCGCCACCCCCGTGCCCCGCCTGCAGGGCTGGCGCCCGTGACCGACCTCGCTCTGCGCATCCTCCAGATCGTCGACGCGGCGGCGTTCCTCCTCATCGGGGTGCTCGCCCTCCGCGATTGGTGGCGGGGCCGGGAGGGACGGCGCGGTTATCTCGCGATCGCGCTGGGAAGCCTGGGGCTGGTGGCGCTCGGGGCCTGGATCGAGCCGCTCGTCGGCCACCCGGCGACCTTCGCCAGCGTCTTGGTCGTCACCTCCATGGTCTCGGCCGGGGCGCTCGTCATGTACCGGCACTCGGTGCTGCCGCTCCCCTTGTGGGCCCTCCTGGTGGCGGGGCTGGCCCTGGCCGGCGCCACCGCGCTCAGCTTCGTCGTGGGGCTGCCGGTCGCCGCCCGTCCCGGCGTTGCGCCGTCACCGGGGCAGAAGCTGGCGCTCGACATCCTCCTGGTGGTCTGGTGTCTGGCCGTGGCGGAGCCCGCGTACCGATTGGCGCGCCTCTCGGCCGGCCTCCCCGCGGTGCAGCGCGCCCGGATGCGCTCGATCGCCGCCGGGTATGGCGGCATCATGATCGTGGCCGCCCTGATCCTGGTGGCCTTCACGATCGGTGGTGACCGCCTCGCCATCGCGCTGCAGGCGTTTGCCCTGGTCTGTGTCCCGCCGCTCTACGCGGGATTCGCGCCGCCCGGATGGCTGCGCCGGATCTGGCGCCGGCCCGAGGAGGACCGGCTCCGCCATGCCATCCACGACCTCCTCCTGTACAGCCCTGACCGGGCAGATCTGGCCGGCCGCGGCCTCGACTGGGCGATCCGGCTGGTCGGCGGCGGCGCCGGGCTGATCGCCGACCCGGGCGGTGAGCTTCTCGCTTCCCAGGGCATCTTCGACTCGGAGGCGCGCGAGATCCTGGCACTGCTGCCCCTCCCCTCCAAGGCCACCCTGGTGCGGCTGCGCAGCGGTTCCCACACCGCCATCGTCCACGCCCTCCCGATGAACGCCGGGGAGGGCGTCCTGGTGGTCCTGGCCGGTTCCCTCTCCCCCACCTTCGACGCCGAGGAGGCCGATTGGCTCGCCGGCTACACCGCGTCGCTCTCCATCGCGCTGGACCGGGTGCGGGTGGCAGAGCTGTCGGTGGAGACCGAGGCCGAGCTGCGCAACGCCCGGGACCTGGCCGAGGCCGCCAACCAGGCCAAGAGCGAATTCCTCTCCCGGCTCAGCCACGAGCTGCGCACCCCGCTCACCGCCATGATCGGCTTCGCCGACCTCCTCCTCACCGAACCCCTCGACCCCCAGCAGGAGCACCACGTCCGCACCATCCTCAAGGCGGGCGACCATCTCCTGGCCCTGGTCAACGACATCCTCGACATCTCCCGCATCGAGGAGGGCCGGCTCTCGCTCACCCCGGAGCCCGTCGCGGTGCGGCACCTGGTCGGCGAGGTGCTCGACCTCACCCGTCCGATGGCCGCTGAGCTGGAGACCACGGTCCGGGTCACGGGCATCCCGGAGGAGCTGATCGTCGACGCCGACCACCAGCGGCTCAAGCAGGTGCTGCTCAACTTCGTCTCCAACGCCATCAAGTACAACCGGCGTGGAGGCTGGGTGGAGATCACCGCGGCCACCCGCGGCGGCAGCTGCCGGATCGCCGTCCAGGACAGCGGGCCGGGGCTCCGGCGCGAGGAGATGGAGCGGCTCTTCGCGCCCTTCGAGCGCCTCTCGGCAGCCACGTCCGGTGTCGAGGGCACCGGCCTGGGGCTCGCCCTCTCCAAGTCACTGACGGAGGCGATGGGCGGCCGGATCGGGGTGCAGAGCCGGGTGGGCAAGGGCTCCCGCTTCTGGGTCGAGCTGCCGCTCAGGTCCGGCGGTGGCGAGCTGCCCGCCGCCGACGTGGTGGAGCCGCCGGACGCCGCCGCGGTCGAGTTGACGGCACGGGCCGACCAGAGCCTGATGGGGCACCGCGCCGGAGAGATGACGGCCGAGCCTGAGGGCGCGCCGGGCACGGCTCCGGGGACGGAGAGCGGCGGCCATACCGCCCCGTGACGGTCGCCCGCAGCTTGGGGCGCGACGGCACGACCCGCCGCGGATCAGGTGCCCGGAAGCGTCCCCGCCTGGGCCATGCTGGCGACGGTGAGCACCAGGACCACGAAGACGCCAAGCACCAGCGTGCCGGCGGCGGTGACCAGCAGCACCGCGCTCCCCGCCCAGCCGGTGCGTGGCCACTCGTACGCGGGCGCATCCTCCTTGGGACGCTGGAACATGATCAGCGTCACCCGCAGGTAGTAAAAGACGGAGACGGCGCTGGTGCCGATCCCCCAGAGCGCAAGGGCGACGTTGTGCGCCTGGATGGCGGCCGCGAAGACCAGGAACTTGCCGATGAAGCCGGCGGTGAACGGAAAGCCCGCCAGTGAGAGCAGGAAGAATGCCAGCGCCGCGGCCACGTATGGCCGCCGGTGCCACAGCCCGCGCAGGTGGTCGTAGCTGTCGAGATCCTCGCCCCGGCCGCTCATCACCGTGACCACTGCAAAGGCGCCGAGATTGGTGAACGCGTAGGCGGCGAGGTAGTAAAGGGCACCCTGGACGCCGAGCGGGGTGCCGACGCCGACCGCGACTCCGATCAGGATGTACCCGGCCTGGGCGATGCCCGAGTAGGCGAGCATCCGCTTGATGCTGTTCTGCGTCAGCGCGGCGAGGTTGCCGACGACCATGGAGAGGATGGCGACCGCGATCACCACCGCACTCCAGCGGCTGTAGTAGGAGGCGAAGGCGTCGTCGAAGAGGCGGATGATCACGATGAACGCCGCCACTTTGGTGGCGACGCTCATGAAGGTGGTCACCGAGGTCGGCGCTCCCTGGTAGACGTCCGGCGTCCAGGCGTGGAAGGGCGCCGCGCTGACCTTGAAGGCGAGGCCGACGAACATCAGGATGATCCCGCCGACCAGCAGCGGGTCGACCGGCAGGGAGCGGCTCATCGCCGCCGCGATCTGGGCGAGCTGGGTGTGCCCGGTCTCGCCATACACCAGCGCCATCCCGAAGAGGAGGAACGCGGAGGCGAAGGAGCCGAGCAGCAGGTACTTGACCGCCGCCTCCTGGGAGCGCTCCTCCTGGCGGGAGAATCCGCTCAGGATGTAGAGCGAGATCGAGAGCAGCTCGATGGCGAGGAAGATGACCATCAGGCTGGTGGCGCCGGCGAGAAGCATCATCCCCACCGTCGCCGCCATCAGCAGCGAGTAGTACTCGCCGTGGTGAAGCCTCCTGCGGTTGAGATAGCCGGGGCTGATGGCCACGGTGAGGAGCGTTGTCACGAGGATCACGCAATTGGCGAACTCGGCGAGCCGGTCGTAGGCGAAGGCGCCGAAGAAGACGCTGCGGCCGGCTGAGCCGGCGTCGTACCAGCCCCAGACGCTGACCGCCAGGGCGCCCACCAGGACCGCCCCGCTGAAGACGGCGAGCCAGGTGCGCCGGGCCGGCGGCACCACCAGGTCGAGCAGCATGAGGGCGAGGAAACCGCCGGCGACGATGAGCTCGGGGAGGAGACCAACGAGGTCGTGCCATCCCGGCGTGGCGGTGGCGAGCGGGAGGGCCGCGAGCGCATTCACAGCACGCGCCCCAACACCATCCGGGATCGGGTGGTCAAATCCCGCGTGACACCGCTCACGGCACTGCTCCGTAGCGCACGGCGGTCGGAATCGCGACCGGGGACTGGCTCGCGTCGGCGAGCGTCACGTAACCGGGCACCGCCTGCGCGGTGACATCCCCCACCGGGTGCGGGTACACCCCGAGGAGGACGATCAGCACGGCCAGCGGGGCCAGCACCAGCCCCTCGCGGAAGCGCAGGTCGTGCACCTTCTCGGTGACCGCCCGGACCGGCCCGTGCATCATCCCCTGGTGCATGCGCAGCATGTACCAGGCAGCGATGAGCACGCCCAGGCCGGCCAGCACGGCGAGCAGCCAGAAGTACTGGAAGGCGCCCAGCATGATGGTGACCTCGCCGACGAAGCCGTTGGTCCCGGGCAGACCGAGGGCGCCCAGGGTGATGACCAGGAAGAAGACGTAGAGCCAGGGCATCCGTTTCTGGAGTCCGCCCAGCTCGCGGATATCGCGGGTCCCGGTGCGGGCCTCGACCACGTCGACCACCAGGAAGAGGCCGGCGATGATGATGCCGTGGTTGAGGATCTGGATGACCGCCCCGTCGATGCCGTTCTGGTTGAGGCTGAAGATGCCGAGCGCGATGAACCCGAGGTGGGAGATGCTCGCGTAGGCGACGATCCGCTTGAGGTCGGTCTGGCTGAGGGCCATCATCGCGCCGTAGAGGATGCTGAGGAGCGCCAGCGCCACCAAGAGCGGCTGGAGCTGGTGCACGGGACCGCTGAAGAGGGTGATGCCGAAGCGGATGAAGCCGTAGGCGCCCATCTTGCTCACGACGCCGGCGAAGAACACCAGTGCCGGGGCCGGCGCCGACTCGTAGAGGTCGGGGAGCCAGGTGTGGAAGGGGACGATCGGCAGCTTGATCGCGAAGGCGAGGGCGAAGGCTAGGAACGCGAACATGGCCGGGGAGAGCGTCTGGATGGTGGTGAAGGGAAGCGGCACCCCGGCCTGCGCGGGCAGCGGGTTCTGGAGCAGCACCTCGAGGTCGAAGGTGTTGTGCCCGCCCGCCAGCGCCTGGAAGTGCAGGTAGAGGATCGCGAGCAGCATCAGCAGGCTGCCCGCCACCGTGTAGATGACGAACTTCAGGGTCGCCCGGCCCCGGTTCTCGTTGCCGTAGAAGGCGAGCAGGAAGTAGAGGGGGATGAGCATCCCCTCCCAGAAGACGTAGAAGAGGAGAAGGTCGAGGCTGATCAGCACACCGGTGGTCGCAGCCTCCGCGAGCAACATCAGCCCGCAGAAGAGCTTGAGTCGCTCGGTGGAGCGCCGCGGCACCACCAGGGCACCGAGCAGGAAGACGCCCGCGTTGAGGGCGAGAATCCAGGCCGACACGCCGTCCACTCCGAGGTGATACGAGGCGCCGATGGCCGGTATCCAGTTGGCCTGCTCGACGTAGTGCATCGGCAGCGGCCCGCCACCGATCGCGCTCGTGGTCGCCACCCCGTAGACGACGATGGCGACCAGCACCACCTCGGCGGCCGCCACCACCACGGTCACGCCCTTGATCAGGTCGGCGGCCCGCCCCGGGATCAGCTGGAGCACGAGCGCCCCGGCGGCGGGGAGCAGCAGGATGGCGGTGAGCCAGGGGAATCCGCTCACTTGGCCAGCCCCGCCGCGAGCATGACGGCGACGGTGAAGATCACCACGAAGAGGACCATGTACGAGGCGTAGTCGCGAATCAGGCCGGTCTGGATGGTGCGGAAGGCGGAGCTGAAGTCCGTCGCGACACCGGAGACTCCCTTGATCCAGCTGTCCATCACCGGGTCGCCGACCCGGCGGAGACCGCGGGCCAGGGCCCGGGTAGGCCGGACCAGCAGGGCGTCGTAGATCTCGTCGAAGTACAGCTTGTTGAAGGAGAGCCGGGGCAGCAGCCGGAGCCCCGGCCGCGCCAGCACGCGCGACGGGTCGAGGTCACGGCGCACCCAGATGCGCAGCGCGATGGCGATGCCGATCAGGCTGCAGGTCACACCGATCACGAAGCCGATCACCCCCAGCCCGAGACTCGGCGCCTTGGCGATGGGGCCGCTCCCGGGGCTGGTGAAGACGGGATTGAGGAAGGCGTCGATGAGATGCGGTCCGAAGGCGATCGGCCACTGCAGGATCCATCCCGCGAGCGCCGAGAGCCCGGCCAGGATCACCACCGGCCAGAGCATCACCGCCTTCGACTCGTGGGCGTTGCGGGCGGCATCCGAGCGCGGCTCACCCCGGAAGGCGGTGCCGTAGAGGCGGAAGGCGTAGAGACCGGTGAGCACGTTGACGACGATGCCGACGATGTAGAGGGCAGGCGCGCCAGGACCGTTGATCAGACCGAACCCGAGCAGGTCCTCCTTGGAGAACATCCCCGCAAAGAGGAATCCTGCCAGGGCCAGCGAACCCACCAGGAAGCACCAGGCGGTGACCCGCATCCGGGAGTCCAGCCCGCCCATCTCGCGGATGTCCTGCTCGTCGTGGACGGCGTGGATCACGTTGCCGGCGGCGAGGAAGAGGAGCGCCTTGAAGAAGGCGTGGAGCAGGAACTGGTACATCCCCGCGGCGTAGGCGCCGATACCCACCGCGAAGATCATCAGCCCGATCTGGGACATCGTGGAGTAGGCGATCACCCGCTTGATGTCGACCTGGGAGAGGGCGATGAAGCCGGCCATCACCGCCGTGCCCATGCCCACGCAGGCCACCATCCCGGAGGCGATGGGTGCCAGGTCGAAGAGGGGGTGGAAGCGGGCGATCAGGTAGACGCCGGCGGTCACCATGGTCGCCGCATGGATCAGAGCGGAGACCGGGGTGGGACCCTCCATGGCGTCGGGGAGCCAGGTGTGGAGGGGGAACTGGGCCGACTTGGCGAAGGCCCCCACCGCGAGCAGGATGCAGATCAGGGTGATCAGCGCGCTGCCCGCGCCCAGCGAGCTCGCGTTGGCGAAGATCTGGGGCAGGCTCAGGGTGAAGAGGTGCTGAGACGACTGGAGCTGCAGCGCGCACACTTCGCCGGGCGGGGGAATGCAGATCTGAGGGACGCTCTTCAGGTTGACGAAGATCAGGATGGCGGCGATCACCAGCGCCACGTCGCCGATGACCTGGGTGATCATCGCCTTGCGGGCCGCCAGCACCGCGCTCTCGCGCTCATACCAGAAGCCGATCAGCAGGTAGCTGGAGAGCGCCACCGCGGCCCAGCCGATGATCAGGATGATCATGTTGGCGGCCAGCACCAGCAGCACCATCGAGAAGATGAAGAAGTTCATGTAGCTGAAGAATCGCGCCACGCCCGGGTCGTGCTCCATGTAGCCGACCGAGTAGACGTGGATCAGCAGTCCGACCCCGGTGATGACCAGCAGCATCAGCACCGAGAGCTGGTCGATGGTGACGTCGACCGAGACGTTGAGATTTCCGGGACCCAGGTCGAGCCAGTTCCACAGCGTCGCGGTCGTCGACTGATGGCCCGACGCTGCGCCCAGCACCTGCGCGAAGATGACCAGGGTGACGGCGAACGCGGCCCCGATCGAGAGGGTGCCGGCCAGGTTGACGAAGCGGCGGCCGAGAACGGGCCCGATGAGCCCGCAGAGCGCGCTGCCCGCGAGCGGGAAGAGCAGCACCAGGCCGGCGAGGAGGGCGGCGGTCGACGGGCTCACTGCTTCAGCTCATCGAGGTCGTCGACGTCCAGCTCGCGACCGATGCTGAAGACCCGGGTCAGCAGGCCGAGGCCGACCACCACCTCGGCGGCGGCCACCACGATGACCATGAAAGCGAAGACCTGACCCTCCTCGCTGTTGAGGTAGCTGGAGTAGCCGACCAGGGCCAGGTTGACCGCGTTGAGCATCAGCTCGATGCACATGAAGACGACCAGCGGGTTGCGCCGGATCAGCACCCCCAGGGCGCCCAGGGTGAAGAGGAACGCGGCGGTGAGCAGCAGCCACGGGAACATCGCCTGGGAGAGCGTCACTCGGCGCCCTCCACCAGATCGTCCCGCCACCGCTGCTCGGCCTGGGGGTCGCGTCTCGGCCCGACCGCAACGCGGCGGGTCAGGTAGACGGCGCCGACCGCGGCCACCAGCAGCAGCAGCGAGGTGATCTCGAAGGGCAGGACGTAGGTGTGGAAGAGCTGGTTGGCCAGTGTCTGGACGTTGCCGGCCCGGTTGACCGCGTTCTCCGGGAAGCCGAAGGTGTGGAAGGGGTCGGCGGCCTGGTCACCGGTGGCCGCGAGACTCCCGACGGTGTAGCCGTGCATACAGGTCACCGCCTGCGTGGTGCAGGAGGTGTCGTAGGTCACGTCGTTGCGGGCGGCGACGAAGACCGCGGTGCAGAGCGCGGCGACCGCCAGCACTCCGAGGATGAGACGGAGGTCGAGGAACCGCGGCCGGTCCTCGGCCGCCGGGTCGAGCAGGGCGATGATGAAGACGAAGAGGACCATGACCGCCCCCGCGTAGACGATCAGCTGGACCACGAAGAGGAACTGGGCGTTGAGCACCAGGAAGACGACGGCGAGCAGTCCGACCGTCAGCACCAGCGAGAGCGCCGAGTAAATGGTCTGGGAGGAGAAGACCACCCCGAGGGCGGAGATCGCAGCCAGGATCAGCAGGATGGCGAGGAGCACGTTCACGCGCGGCGCCTCCGCGACCTGACCGGAGTCAGAGGCGCGGGCGGCTCGCTCGCCGCGGGCTCCTCCCCCGTCTCGGGTGCGCCGGCCGTCGGCAGGTCCTTGGCCGTTGCGGATGACGCCTCTCCCCCACCGCCCCGGACCGCGGGGCCGACGATGCTCGGCGGCCGGCTCATGATCCCGTGAGCGCCTGGGACCGGGGTGGCGTCTCCCTTCGCCGCCTGCGCCGCGTCCCACGCCACTCGCGGGCTGACCCCCGGGTCCTGCAGCTCGCGGCCCCGCTGGTCGGAGCCCGCTCCCCGCGGTGCCGACGGGCCGCGCCCCTGCTCGAAGTGGGGCCAGGCCTCGAGCAGCTCGGCCTTGGTCACGACCGTCCGCTCGCGACGGTAGTCGGCCAGGTCGAAGCGCGGGCCGAGGGTGATCGCCTCGGTGGGACAGGCCTCGGCGCAATAGCCGCAGAAGATGCAGCGGATCAGGTTGATCTCGTAGCGCTCGGCGTACCGCTCTCCGGGCGAGATCGGGTGGTCCTTGGGGTTCTCGGCGGAGCCGACGTAGATGCAACCGACCGGGCAGGCGGCCGCGCAGAGCTCGCAACCGATGCACTTCTCCAGCCCGTTGTCGTAGCGGTGGAGGATGTGCCGGCCGCGGTGGCGCGGCGTCGCGGGCTTCTGCTCCTCCGGCCACTGCACCGTGATCGGCTTTTTGAACATGGTGCGGAAGGTCAGGCTCATGCCCTGGGCGATCTCGCGGAACATCAGCCGGCCCTCAGGGCGACGATGGTGCCGGTGATCATGATGTTGACCAGGCCGAGCGGCAGCAGCACCTTCCACCCCAGGTTCATCAGCCGGTCGTAGCGCAACCGGGGCAGCGTCCAGCGGACCCACATCATGACGAAGAGGAGCACCACCACCTTGGCCAGGTACCAGATCACGCCGGGGATCTCGCCCACGATGATCCAGCTGGTCGGCAGCGGCGACAGCCACCCGCCCAGGAAGAGCGTGGTGGCGATGGAGGCGACGATGACCATGTTGATGTACTCGCCGAGGAAGTAGAAGGCGAAGCGCATCGACCCGTACTCGGTGTGGTATCCGCCGACCAGCTCCTGCTCGGCTTCGGGCAGGTCGAAGGGGGCACGGTTGGTCTCGGCCAGGGCGGCGGTGAAGTAGAGCAGGAAGGCGAGCGGCTGGAGAAAGGCGTACCAGAGGTGCTGCTGGTTGCTGACGATCTGCTCCAGGTCGAGGGACCCGGCGAGGATCACCGGGCCGATCAGCGCGAAGGCCACCGCCATCTCATAGGAGATCAGCTGCGCCGAGGAGCGCAGCCCCCCGAAAAGGGAGTACTTGCTGTTCGCCGACCAGCCACCCAGGAAGAGTGAGTAGACGCCGAGCGAGGTCACCGCCAGGATGACGAGCAGGCCGACGTTGAGGTGGGCGATGTCCCAGTGGAGCGCGTATCCCGCCGGGCACGTGAGCCCTGCCTGGCCGATCGACGGCCCGCCGATGCAGTTGACGGCGCTGATCGGGATGGCCGCGAAGGCGAACATCGCCGCCGCTCCGGCCAGGCTGGGCGCGACCAGGTAGAGCAGCTTGTCACGGCCCGACGGCGCGGTGTTCTCCTTGAAGAGCAGCTTGACCGCGTCGGCGGCAGGCTGGAGCAGACCGAAGGGGCCGACCCGGTTGGGCCCGATGCGCAGCTGGATACGCGCCGCCACCTTGCGCTCGGCCAGGGTGAGGTAGGCGCCGGCGGTGATGAGAAAGAGGAGGACGATGACGGCCTTGACCAGGATCACCCACCAAAAGTCGGGACCGATGAGGTAGGTCCAGAAGCCGGCGATCATGCGGAGCGCTCCCCGAAGAGGGCACGGCCGCCGTTGCCGGCGGCCCCGTAGGCGGGGATCGACGCGGCGATCTCCCGCTGCACCCGGACCGGCTCGGCGGCCCAGCCCTCGACTCCCAGCGCCACGGCCAGCATGCTGAGCACCCGGGTCTCAGCCGGCGTCGCCGTGGCGGGCGGCAGCGCGGGGCGGATCCGCTGCACCCGGCCCTCGCAGTTGGTGACGGTGCCCAGCTTCTCCATGAGGGTGTGGCCGGGGATGAGCACCGTGGCGTTCTGGCTGACCGGGCTCGGCACGCTCTCCAGCGCCACCACCACCTCGGCCCGTGCCACCGCCCGGCGCAGCAGTTCGGCATCCTCCCCGGCGGCGGCGAGCGCGGCCGCGTTGACCAGCACGAGGGCCGCGATGCTGCCCTCGGCCGCACCGACCAGGATCTCGCGACCGCTCCGCCCGGCGGGCTTGACGGCTCGATAGCCGGGCAGGAGCCCGGGGAGGAGGCCCAGGTCCTTGGCGCCCCGCCCGTTGACCCCGCGGGTGATGGTCAGCCGTTTGACGGTCGCGCCGGTGGCGACGAGCGCCCGGGCGACCGCGGCCGCCGTGGCGCGCCCGCTCTCGTCGGCGATCACTCCGACCAGACCCTCACCACCAGCCGCCTTGACCGCCGCGGCCCGCCGGGCCCCCCCGTCCAGACGGTGGACGGCGACGCCCTTCTTGGTCTCCGCCTTGAAGAGGCGCAGCGTCAGCACCGGGGCGAAGCGCTCCGGCTCGGGCCCGAGCACGACCACCGCCCGGCACTTCTCGATCTCGGCGATGGCCAGGCTGTGCTCGGCCGCGTCGAGGCCGGGGAAGCTCTCCAGCTGGTGGTCGATGTGGGGCGTGCCGAGCACCTCGCGGGCCAGGCGCTGGAGCAGCCACAGCTCCTCGTTCGTGCTCTCCGGGGAGCCGATCACCCCGATGGCCCCGGCACCGAGCCTCGCCTTGACGGCGCTCAGCTGGGCGGCCGCCGCGGCCACGGCGGTCTCGGTCGTCGCCGGCGTGCCGGCCGGCTCGGCCCGGCGGTCCCTGGTGAGCGGCCGGCGGATACGATCGGTGGAGTTCCACCGCGGGAAGGAGTACCTCCCCTCGTCGCAGAGCCACATGTCGTCGACCAGCGGGTTGTCCCGCGAGGCGAAGCGCTTGACCTCGAAGTCGCGAGAGTCGACGTTGACGTTGCACCCGTACGAGCAGCCGGGGCAGACCGACTTGGTCCGCTGCAGGTCCCACGGCCGGGCGGTGAAGCGGTACTTCACGTGCGTCAGCGCACCCACCGGGCAGACCTCGGGGAGATTGCCCTGGAACTCGGACTGGAGCGGCTGCCCGTTGAAGGTGGCGACCAAGGTGTTGACGCCCCGCTGCTGGAGGACCAGCTCCTTCTCGCCGGTGATCTCCTCATAGAAGCGGGTGCAGCGCCAGCAGAGGATGCAGCGCTCCTGGTCCAGCTCGATCCGGTCGGAGAGCGGCAGCGCCTTGTTGAAGTGGACCTTCTCGGTGATCGGGAAGCGGGACGTCGACGGGCCGTAGCGGACGGTGAAGTCCTGCAGGTCGCACTCGCCGCCGCGGTCGCAGACCGGGCAGTCGAGCGGGTGGTTGAGGAGGAGGAACTCGAGCACCCCCTCCCGCTCCTTGACGACTGGCGCCGACTGCGTGTTGACCACCATCCCCTCGGCAACCACGGTGGCGCAGGCGGGCTGGAGCTTGGGCATCTTCTCGACCTGCACCAGGCACATCCGGCAGACCGCCACCGGGTCCATCTTGGGATGGGCGCAGTAGATGGGGATGTGGACACCCGCCTCGGTGGCGGCGTCGAGCACCAGCGTGCCCCGCGGCACCCTGAGCGCCCGGCCGTCGATGCTGACGGAGACGCGCCCGTCGTCGGGCGCCTCGGGGATCTCGACCTTCGACGTCTCGTCAGCCATCACGCAGTCACCAGCTGTGCATTGCGCTGCTTCACCGGACATCCACCCGCCCCGCAGTGCTCCTCGAACTCGCCGCGGAACGCCTGGTACGCCGACATGACGAACCAGGTCGCGGTATCGCCCAGCGGGCAGAAGCACTTGCCGTTCATGTTGTCGCAGATGTCGGTGAGCGTCGACAGCTCGGCCGGGGTCAGCACTCCCGCCTCCAGCCTGTGCATCAGGTCGGATTCGAAGTAGGTGCCCTCCCGGCAGGGGGCGCATTTGCCACACGATTCGTGCTGGTAGAAGTCGACGAGGCGCATCGAGACGTCCACCATGCAGGTGGTCTCGTCCATGAAGACCATCGCCCCCGCCCCGAGCGCAGAGCCGGCCTTCTGCACGGCATCCATCTCCAGCGGCAGGTCGAGGTGCTCGGG
>PLNE01000032.1 GCA_003141695.1 Candidatus Dormiibacterota bacterium | reverse complement strand
GACGGCTTCTTCGCGCGGCTCCAATCGGTCCACGGCACCAACCTCGACGGGCCCGTGCCCATGCCCGCCTCCGACCGGCTGCTCGCCTACGTCTCGGTGATGGGCGGCTGCAACGAGATGTGCACTTACTGCATCGTCCCCTTTGTCCGCGGCCGGGAGACGAGCCGCCCGGTGGGGGAGATCGTGGAGGACGTTCAGCGCCTGGTGGAGCGGGGGGTGCGCGAGGTGACCCTCCTGGGCCAGAACGTCAACTCCTATTCCGACCCGGCGACCGGCGCCGGCCTGCCCGAGCTGCTCGCCGCCGTCGACAACGTCCCCGGCCTCTCGCGGCTGCGTTTCCTCACCTCGCATCCGCGCAACGCGCTCCCGGGGCTCTTCGAGGCCATGCGCGACCTCCCCACCGTCTGCGAGCAGCTCCACCTGCCCGTCCAGGCCGGCGACGACGCGCTGCTCCGCCGGATGCGCCGCATGTACACCGTCGACGAGTACCTGGCCAAGATCGCCGCGGCCCGCGCCACCGTCCCCGCCCTGGCCCTCACCACCGACATCATCGTCGGCTTCTCCGGGGAGACCGAGGCCGAGTTCCTCGGCACGGAGCAGCTCCTCCGGACGGTGCGCTTCGACGTCGTCCACCTGCAGGCCTATTCGGTCCGGCCCGGCACCGCCGCCGCCCGGCGACCTGACGACGTGCCGCTCACGGAGAAGAAGAGGCGGCTCAATCATCTCCTCCAGCTCCAGCGCGACATCGCGCTGCAGCGCAACCTTGCCCTGGTCGGTGAGCGGATCGAGATCCTGGTCGAATCGACGACCGACGACGGGCGCCCCTTCGGCCGCACCCGCCAGGGCAAGATCGCCCTGCTGTCCGCGGGCTCCGCCGCCGCCGGCGAGCTCTGCGAGGCGACGGTCCGCACCGCCAACGCCTGGCAGCTCACCGCGGACGTCGAGGCCGCGGCGGCCTGACCGGCGGGATGGGGTGGTGAGGGGCCGAGAGCGCGCGACGCCCCCGCACCTGCGCGCCGACGCCCTGCCCGCGGCGGGGCCCACCATCGACCTCGACGAGGCGGGGGACACGCCGATCCTCCGCGAATACCGCGCCGTGAAGTTGGAGCATCCGGACGCGCTGGTCCTGGCCCGACTCGGAGACTTCTACGAGCTCTTCGGCACCGATGCCGAGGTCGCCGCCCCGATCCTGGAGGTGACCCTCACCGGCCGCGGATTCGGCAGCGCCGGCCGGCTGCCGATGTGCGGGGTGCCCCATCACGCCATCGCCGCGCACCTGCGCCGGCTCCTCGACGCCGGCCACCGCGTGGTCCTCTGGGACCAGGTGGGCGAGGTGGTGGCCGGCCGGTTGGTCCGTCGCGAGGTCACCCGGGTGCTGAGCCCGGGTACCGCCGTGGACGCCGAGCTCCTGGAGGCGAGCCGGGTGGCCCGGCTGGTCGCCCTCATCGAGGCCGAGGGGCGGGTCGGCGTGGCCGCGTTCGACCTGGCCGGCGGCGAGCTGGTGGTGACGGAGGTCCCCGGCGGGCTCGGCTCGGTCGCGCTCCGCGATGAATTGGAGCGTCTCGACGTGGCCGAGCTGCTGACCGTCGACCTGGCCTCTCTGCCCCCCTCGCTCCTGCCCGGGGTGGTGCGCACCGCGCTGGCGCCGCCGCTCTTCGACGCGGGTCGGGCCGCCGAACGGCTGGCCACCGCGACCGGGACGGTGAGCCTCCTCGGCCTCGGCCTCGACGAGATGCCTCTCGGGGTGCGTGCCGCGGGGGCGGTGCTCGGCTACTGCGAGCGTTCGCGGGTGGCGCTGGAGCCCGGGCTGCTGCGCCTGGTCCCCCGGCAGGGCGGCGAGCTGATGCGCCTCGACCCTCCGACCCGGCGCAACCTGGAGTTGCTGGAGCCGCTCGGCCGGGGCCTCAGCCTGGCCCAGCTGCTCGACCGCACCCGCACCCCGATGGGAGCACGGCTGCTCCGGCGCCGCCTCCAGGAGCCGCTCGTCGAGCCCGCACCGATCGGGGCCCGCCTCTCCGCGGTGGGGGCCCTGGTCACCGACCGCGCCCGGCGCGAGGAGCTGCGCAAGCGCATCGGTGCGGTCCGCGACCTGGAGCGGCTGGTGGGGCGCGCGGTTCAGGGGCTGGCCACGCCGCGCGACCTCGGGGCCATCCGCGACGCGTGCGCCGCGCTGCCCGCCGTCGCCGGGCTGATGGAGGGACTGCCGGGTGACCTCGCCGGCCTGGCCGAGAGGGCTGTGCCCCCTCCGGAGGTCGGGGCCCGGCTCACCGCGCTACTGGTCGAGGATCCTCCGCCGTCCGCGCGAGATGGCGGCTTCATCCGGGACGGCGCCGATGCCGAGCTGGACGGACTGCACGCCTCCGCGGCCGAGGCGCGCGAGTTCATTTCGGGATTGGAGGGAAGGGAGCGTGAACGCACCGGCATCCGCTCCCTCAAGGTCGGGTACAACCGCGTCTTCGGCTACTACCTGGAGATCCCCCACGCCCACCGCGACGCGGTGCCCGCCGACTACGTCCGCAAGCAGACGCTGGTGGGGGCCGAGCGCTACATCACACCCCATCTCAAGGAGCAGGAGACGGTGGTGCTCAGCGCGCGGGAGCGGGCGGTGACCCGCGAGATGGAGCTGCTCGCCGGGGCCACCCGGCTGGTCACCGCCCA
>PLNE01000048.1 GCA_003141695.1 Candidatus Dormiibacterota bacterium | reverse complement strand
CCTCCTTCTCAACGGACCCGCGCGTCGTGAGTAATCCGAGAAGGACCAGGAGAGACCAGCCATGACTGGTACCGTCAAGAAAGTCGTGCAGGAGCGCGGCTTTGGTTTCATCACCGCTGAGGATGGCGCGGAGTACTTCTTCCACCGCAGCGGTCTCGACCCCTCGCTCAACTTCGAGAGCCTGGCGGTTGGCGAGCACGTGAGCTTCGCCGTCGAGACGAGTGACAAGGGCCCGCGCGCACGTCAGGTTCGCGCCGCCTAACGCTCGGGACTAGGCCATCCGGCCGGTGCGGGGATTCGCACCGGCCGGGGGCCGAAACCTCTGGCCGGGTCAGAGAAGGCCGTTGAAGAGGTCCCGCTCGGACCTTTCCGGTGCGCTCGCTCCGCGGGCGAGGACGAATAGCCTCCGGTACGGGCCTGATGGCGCGTCCAAGCATCACGGCGGTTGCCGGCCCGCGTCCGCTCGGTCGGACCCGGAGTCAGGCAGGAATCAGTCGAGAGCCAGGCGCATCACGGCGAGATGCCGCACCACCGCGTCGGGACTCCAGCCGTGGCCCCCCAGCTTGTCGACCACGAGCTCGACGTTCTCGAGCGGGGCGACCATCTCGCGGAGGCGCTCGACGTTGACCAGGCGATCGTGCTCGGGAACGATGATCATGGTCGGTTTGGCGCGAGTCCGGACCAGCTCGAGATCCTGACGCCGGAGCGCGTCGGCCAGCCACTCGCGGGCGGCGCGCGGGTTGGCACGCCGCTGGTTGAGATAGTTGACGTCGGCAGTGTACGGATCGACGACCTTTCCCTCGATGGCAATGCGCTTGTAGAGGTCGCTGACCGTCCGGCGGCGGCTGAGCCACGCCACCTGCGCCCAGAGCGGCCGGACGGTCAGGATGCGCACCTGCCACCGGTACTGGGCACGGATCAGCCCCTCCCCGAGGAGGGGGGTGTGCAGGATCAGATGGTCGACGGCCGCCTCGTTGTCGGCGGCCATGGCGCAGGCCACCGATGCACCCAGGCAGAGGCCGGCGAGGTCGAAGCGGTGGATCTCGAGGTGATCGAGCAGCGCCCACACCGTCCCCGCCATCGCCTCGGCGGTGTGACGGCCAGGGAGCGGCGACGACTGTCCGTTGCCGGGCAGATCAGGGGCGATGAGGGTGTGCTGGCTCGCCAGCGCCGCGAACCGGCCGCCGAACTCCTCTCCGGAGCTGATGAAGCCGTGGCAGAGCACCAGCGGCTTGCCGGTGCCACCGATGAGGAACCGAAGACGGCGTCCGCCGAGTTGGATGTACCGCTCCTCCATCCGCGGGATGGCGGCGATTGCGACCGTCAAGCGCTCACGCTCGATCTCGGAGGCGCGACTGCCTCGGTCATCCGCGTCAGAAATCTGTGGATCAGTGGTTTCGTCGAGCCACGTGACGTGACGCGGTTACCCGCCTCCCCCGTCCCTTTTGCGCATGAAGGATCGGACAGCGTCGATCTGATGGCACCTACGGTGCCCCATGACGCGGTGAGACGTCTGCTCGCCGCCGTACCGACCAGGGCGCGCTCCGAGGATGCCATCAGCGCGCGCCCGGCTGATGGGTACCGTTGCGGGGAGGGGTCCCGACGCGGTCGAGCTCTCGCTTGATGCTGCCATAGCATTCGCACGCGACGCCCTCCAGTCCCTCACGGTCAAGGATGGAGATGTGCCCCCGGTGATAGCGGATCAGCCCGGCGGCCTGCAGGAGTCCCGCTGACAGCGTCACCGTCGCGCGCCGCGAACCGAGCATCTGACCGAGGAACTCGTGGGTGATGGCAAACTCGTCGACGCCGACCCGGTCGTGGCTCATCAGCAGCCAGCGGCTGAGCCGCTCCTCGCTGGTGTGGAGCCGGTTGCAGGCGGCGGCCTGCGAGATCTGACCAAAGAGAGCCTGCAGATACTGGTGGACCAGCTCGCTGAACGCGCCGGCACGGGCCACCTCGGCGAGGAAAGCGCCGGCGTCCATCCGCAGTGCGGAGCCCGACACCTGGGAGATCGCCCGCACGGCGAGCGAGCCGCCGGGGACGAGGGGCACCCCGACGATGCCCTCGTTGCCAACCGTGGCCACCTCGACGATGGCACCGTCGTCCAGGGGCGTGACCAGCGAGACGACGCCGTCCAGCGGAAAGTGGACGGCCCGGATCGGCTCGCCCGGCTCGAACAGGACGGTCTTGATCGGCAGCGCCACCCGGACCATGTTGGTGACGAGACGGTTGCGGTCCTCCGCGGGCAGGGCCCGGAGGATTCGGTTGGAGTGAAGCCCGTTAGGGCCGTTGAGGGATGTCATCGGAATCTGAGCGGAGCCGGTCTCACCGCCGCGTCAGCCCCCAGGTGGGCGCTGGCCGCCGCGAGGCCCGGTCTGATGCTTGCCGCCCATTCTACCGCCGCCCCGCGGCCCTGCCGCGCCTTCCGGAGGGGCGCGTCACGCGGCGTGGCGGGACTGCCGGTGGTGGCCCCCGCGCTGGTGGGTGGTCGCCTCTGTGCCCCCGTCCGGCTCCGGCGCCTCCCCGTCGGAGGCCTCCGGCTCCGGTCCCGCCGGAAGGGTGAAGGCGACGGTGGTTCCAACGTTGCCGCTGGCGGCGATCCAGATGTGGCCGCCGTGGGCATCCACGATGCGGCGGCAGGTGGCCAGGCCGAGCCCGCTCCCCGGAACGGACGTTAGGCCGCGTGTGAAGGGCTCAAAGACCTGCTCGCGGGCGTCGTTGGCGATCCCTTGGCCGTTGTCACGGCAGCGGATCTTCCAGGCGTCCCCCTCGCGGACCGCGTCGAGCCGGATCCTGGGCCGGCGCTCGCCACGGTATTTGATGGCGTTCTCGATGAGGTTCTGGAGCACCAGATCCAGCTCCATCGGTCGTCCCGGTACGGTGGGCAGCTTTCCGGTCTCGATGAGCGCCCCCCGCTCGGCGATGCTCGACCCGATGGTAGCGATCACCCGGGCGACGGCGAGGTTGAGATCCACCGGCTCCGGCGAGGTGGCCTTGCGGTCGAGCTCCGCGTAGTGGAGCAGGTCGCTGACAAGCTCGTCGGCGTATTCGGCCACCTCCTTGATCTGTTCGACGACCCGGCGCACGGGCGCCGCTTCCTCACCGGGGCCGGCCCGCATTTGTGCTACCGATGCCCACATGGCGATCGTGGCCAGGGGATTGCGGAGGTCGTGGGCCATGGCATGGCTGAACGTCGCCAGGTCGGCGTTGGACCGTTGGAGTCGCTCCGTCATCACCTCACGCTCGATGGACACGCTGAGCAGGGCGCCTTCCTCGAAGAGTTCATAGTTCTTGATCTGGGCGGGGTCAGCGGGCGTCATCAAGGCCAGAAGTCCCATGTCCATGCTTTGCGTCTTGACGGGGAGGACGACGGCGATCTCCCCTGCTTCCCACTGCAGATCCTCGAGGAGGGCGTCAGGCGGGAACTCCTCGATCCGAGCCTGCGAGGGGAGGCGCAGCTGGCCTCCGTCCCGGGCGTACGAGCCCACGATGTCCAGACGACCCATGTCGCGTTCACCGGTCGCATACCCCGTGGGCCACAGCCCCAGGCATCCCGCCCGGGCCGTGGTGTGGGAGAGCCAGCCGAGTGACCTCGAGCCTCCCTCGTCGCTGCTCAGGAGGGAGATGCTGAGCCGGTGTCCCAGGCTCACCGACCGACGAAGTGCGGTGCGGGCACCCACCTCCGCTCGCGCCAGAGACTCGGATAGCTCCACCGCCAACTCGGTGATGCAGCGTTCGACGCGCACCTGGCTATAGCCATCGCCGCCCGGGGCCGCTCGCAGCTCCCGACCATACTCCCGCAGGCAGGCCATGGTTGCTGCGATGGCGGTCGAGTGGGGCCCGATGAAGCTGAGTGCTTGTGCCGCTTCGTGGAAGCCGTCGGATGACGGCTCCGCCGCGGGTGGCGCCACGCAGCGAACGATCAGGTCGACTGCATTGTCCAGGGCGGCTGCCTGCCTCACGGTGGGAGGATCCCAGCCGAGGAGCTTTCGTTCAAGGCGGAGCCGGAGCCGGTCCCGCGGAGAACGGGGAAGAAGCTCGTCCGCCGTATCCAGGCCCCCGACCGTCGAGGCGGCGGTGCACCCGCAGGATTCGCGAGGCACGAATACTGTGGGTATCAGCCGGGGCCCCGCTGCCACCTCTCTGCCGCGGAGCATGTCGAGAAGCAGGTTGGTGGCCGTACGCCCGGCGTCCTGGTGGCTCGCATGGACGGTGGAGAGGGTGGGCCGGACCGACGATCCCTCGTCCACATCGTCAAAGCCGACGATCGCCTGGTCGCGGGGCAGGATGAGCCCCGCCTCGCGGAGCACCCTCATCATCCCGAGAGCGTTGTAGTCGGTGGCGACCACGACGGCGGTCGAGGGCATCCCGGCGGCGAGCATGCTCCTGCCCGCTGCCTCACCGCCCTCCTCGAGGTTGTCGGTGGCCGCGAAGAAGAGGTCATCGTCGACATCGAGCCCGTTCGAGGCAAGCGCGTCCCGGTAGGCATCGAGGCGTTCCCTGATGTCCAGTTGGGGGATGCTGCCCGCGAAGGCGATGCGCCGGTGGCCGTGCCCCACCAGATGGGATACAGCCTTGATGATCCCGGTGCGGTTGTCGGGGCGAACCACGGGGCAGGGGAAGCCCTCCACCTCGGCGTTGAGGATGACCACGTGCTTACCGGCCTCCCGGAGGGCCCGCAGGTACCACGGTTCCACCGCGTTCAGCACGACGAGGAAGCCTGCGACCTGGTCCCAGGCGGCTCGCGGGGTGAACTGGGGCACCAAGGCCTCGGCGCCCTCGGGCCACCCCGAGCGTTCGTGCTCACCGCCGCCTGGCAGGGTGGAACGCTGGATCGCGGGCTTGTCGCCGCCCTCCACGCCCGAATCCAGGGTCTGGATGACGATGAGGCGAGCCCCCACGGCGTCGGCGGCGGTGGCGACTCCAGAGATCAACTCGCTCACGTAGGTACCCGTGAGGAGGGGTGCAAGGAGCACGATCCTCGGGTGGTCGCTCAACTTCCCATCGGGCCCACGGGCTTCCTCTCGCCTGATCTGATCTTCCAGCCGTCAGGTGATGCTCCTCTCCGGGTCCTATGAGAGAGAGGGCCATCATGGGCCTGGTACGGCCTCGTGACCGCCCGCCGATCAGCGGCCCCTGGGTCGGGAGCCCCTGGCGGGCAGCCCTGGCTCCCGGCTGACGGCCCCGGCCGGCGTTCTCGAAGCCGAATTCCATCGGGACGGAGGCTGAACGGGCGCTCCCGACGTACACTCAGCTGGAAGTCGCCGGCCGAGGCCTTCAGCCAGCTGATGGACGCCCCTGTCGCTTCCACCGGTTGAAACCCGCCCCTGCTAGAGTTTCGAACCGCTCTCATGACGAATCCTCGCTCCACCCGGGTGACCCTGAAGACGGTGGCTCAGCTGGCAGGCGTGTCTCGGTCGACTGCTTCCCGAGTGTTGACCGGTCACCCCAGCGTGAGCCCGGAGGTCATGCGTGCGGTCAAGAGGGCCGCCCGGACGCTCGATTACGTTCCCAGCCAGGCAGGCCGGGCTCTGGCCACGGGGCGCAGCGACGCGGTGACCCTGGTCATCTTCGAGTCCACCACCTTCCTCTTCGGAGACCCCTTCCTCGGCCGACTGGTGCGCGGCATCGACGAGGTCCTAGCCCTGGGCGAGCGCCAGCTCGTGCTGCTGGCCCCGCATGCGGGATCGGACCCCGACCGCCTCGATAGATACTTGGCGGGCGCTCACGGTGAGGGGGTGCTCATGGTCTCCCTTCACGGCTCGCACCCCCTCCCAGGCCGTCTCGCGGCTCGCGGCATCCCCGTCGTCTTCGGCGGTCGGCCTCCCGACCCGGACTACTTCAGCTACGTCGACGTCGACAACCGGGGCGGGGCGTTGGCCGCCGTCTCCCATCTGGCCTCTGGAGGTCGGCGGACCATCGCCACCATCACAGGTCCTCAGGACATGCCCGCCGGCTATGACCGCATGCTCGGATGGCGATCGGCCCTGGAGGCCGCCCACCTGGCCGCGGATGACGACCTCGCGGAGCCTGGCGACTTCACGCGCGCGGGGGGCGTCCGGGCCATGCGGACCCTCCTCCAGCGCCAGCCTCGGCTGGACGCCGTCTTTGTGGCCTCCGACACGATGGCGAGCGGCGCGCTACAAGTCCTGGCCGGCGCCGGCCGCCGGGTGCCCGAGGACGTGGCCGTGGTCGGCTTCAACGACGACCCGCTGGCGGAGACCACCTACCCGCCGCTCAGCAGCGTGAGGCAGCCGGTCGAAGAGATGGGACGTGAGATGGTGCAGCTCCTCCTCGAGCTCATCCGCACCCCCCACGGCGCCCGTCGCCGGGTGGTGCTGAGCACTCAGCTCCAGGTCCGCCGCTCTTCTGCCACGCCGGGCCAGGAGGGGCCCGGCGTGGCAGAGGGCTACCGGATCGAGGCGATCCACACGGATGTCGACCGCCAGCTCGCCCGGGCACCGCGAGACGGTCAAGCTCTGCTGCCGCGGTAGTGTGAGGCTCGAGCCGCCGACGCGGCCAGGGTCGGTGGCGGCAAAGCTGTCGCGATAGGTCTTGGCGATCACCGCGTCGCCGGCGTGCGGATCCAGGGAGGCGGCGAGCTGCCATCCCAGGCTGCCTTCCCGCATTCTCTACTCCCTGCGGAGGGGGATCGACAGCCGGGCAACCAGCACGTTGCGATGGCGCCGGAGCGCAGCGCTGAGGACGAGGTCCAGATGGTTGTGGAGCGCCTGGTGCCAGAAACGCCGCGGCAGGACCACGGGGATGAGGACCACCACCCGGTGGGCGGCAGAGGGCTTGAGGGAGCCGATGTAGCGCAGCAGGGGACGGACCACCGAGTGGTACGGGGAGGGGAGGATCACCAGTGGCACGCCCGGGTCCCACTGTGCCCAGGCCGCCTCGAGCTCTGCACGAGCCCCCTGGTCCTCGGGAAACTCGACCGTCACCGCCACCACGTGGTCGCCCATGGAGAGGGCCTGGGAGAGGGCCAGGCTGGTGAGGCGGGAGAGCTGGGTGAAGGGGACCACGACGGTGGTGGAGCCCGGCGTGGGGCGCGACGGCCGCTGGCCGAGGTGGATCTCCGCCGCCAGCCTGCGGTAGTAGGTGCTGATCCTCACGAAGAGGAGGATCAGGAGCGGGATCGCCACCACCACCACCCAGGCCCCTTCCCGGAACTTGCTCGCCACGAAGATCAGGGTGGCGATGCCGCTGGCGACGCCCCCGAGGCCGTTGATCCCGCAGCGCCACCACCAGCCCTGCGACCTCTCCCGCAGCCAATGGCGGACCATCCCCGCCTGAGCCAGGGTGAAGCCGGTGAAGACGCCGATGGCGAAGAGCGGGATCAGCGAGTCGGTGTCTCCGCCGGTGGCCGCCAGTAGGATCGTGGCGAGCAGCGCCAGCGCCCAGATGCCGCGGTTGAAGACCAGCCGGTCACCGCGGATGGCAAAGCCGTGGGGGAGCCGGTTGTCCTTGGCGAGCAGGCTGGCCAGCACCGGCAGGCTCCCGAAGGAGGTATTGGCGGCGAGCGCCAGCACCAGGGTGACCAGGATGGAGATGCCGTCGAAGGCCCAGCCCCGACCCAGGGCATAGCCGACGATCTGGTTGAGCACCGCGTCACCGGTCCTCGGCTCCACGTGGAAGCGCTGGATCAGCAGCGCGAGCCCGAGCAGCATCACGGCCAGCAGGGTGCCCAGCATCAGCTCGGTCTGGCGCGCTCTGGTTACCTGCGGCCGACGGAACAGGGGGACACCGTTGGCGATCGCTTCGACCCCGGTGAGAGCGCTGCACCCGGCTGCGAAGGCCTGGAGGACCAGCAGCACCCCCACCGTCTCCAGGGTGTGGGTGGCGACGAGTGGTGCTCCCGGCGCGGTCAGGTGCGGGGCCAGGGGATGGATCAATCCGACCCCGATCACCACCAGGATCGCGGCGATGAACGCCAGGGTGGGCACCAGGAAGGCTCGGGCTCCCTCGGCCAGGCCGCGGAGGTTGAGGAAGGTGATCACGGCGAGCATGCCCAGGCAGATGGGGAGGGTGTAGGGCACGAGAGGGCTGAAGGCGGAGGTCAGCGAGCCGACGCCGGCGGCGATCGAGACCGCGACGGTGAGGACGTAGTCCACGATCAGGGCAGCCCCCGCCACCAGCGACAGTCCGGTGCCGAGATTGGCCCGAGCGACCGCATAGGCCCCACCTCCGCCGGGGTAGGCGGAGATCACCTGGGTGTACGAGGCGACCAGCAGCACCAGCAGGGCGACGATGGCGAGCGTGATCCAGGGGGCGAGCCCGAGGGCCGCGAGACCACCGGCCCCCAGTGCGACCAGGAGGGCCTGGGGGCCGTATGCCACCGAGGTGAGCGCGTCCAGGGAGAGCGCCGAGAGCCCCTCGACGGGGTTGATCTGCTCTTTGGCCGCTTCGCTCGGCCGGAGGGGGCGGCCAAAGAGGGCGCGGGTCAGCTGCATCCGGTCACTTGGGCCTGAGCTTGGATGGTCAACGGTGTCGAGTCTGCCCCTCTCCCGGGGTGGGTGGCTCACCGGGACGCGCGGATCTCGCCCGTTTCAGCGTGCCCCGCGACGACCGGGTCGGTACTGTAACGCGCCGACGCCGGCCGCGAGCCGGTGCTAGCGTCGCTGCTCACGCCGATCAAACCGGCGGGAACGGGGCGGTCTCACCATGGTGTCGGCGATGGTCAAGGTTCGGCGCCCCGTCGGCGATCGATCGGATGCGGTCGACCCCACCACGTGTGCCGGGAGCGAAATCCGGCCAGTGCGTTTCGGGGGCCATCTGTGCGCCCTGATCGCCCAGGCTGACGACGAGGAGTGCCGGCTCCTGGAGAGCGCTCTTCAGGGCGGCGGCTTCGACGTCAGCCCCGCCGAGGACGGTGTGGCTGCGCTGGAGATGATCTGCGCGGTCGGGCCCGACGTGATTGTCGCCGACCTGGATGGACACGACGTCGACGGGCTCGTCCTCTGCCGCGTGCTGCGGAGTCTGGCCGCCCACGCCATGCTGCCGGTCCTGGTGCTCACCAACGCAGCCTCCGAGGACGCCCGCGCTCGGTCAATGGCCGCGCTCGGCAACGTTCGGGTGATGCGGAAGCCGGCGATTCCTGTACTCGTGTTGACCGCGGTGGCGGAGATGCTCAACATCGTGCCGGTGGTGTCGCGAAGGGTTTCTCTGACTGGTCGGGTGGCGCCTTCGATCGCGAGCATGCCGCGAGTGGCGCTCACGGGCGGGTAACCCGGGGTACTGGTCTCGGCCGGGCGAGCGCAACCATCCTTCGGCGGGGCCACTTTCACACGGTCTGATGCCCGTACAGCGCCGCGGACTCGTGGTGCGAAACCAGCCACTATTGTGAAGTGGCGGCCGCCGCTCGGGAACTCTGTTGATGGCCGATTGCTTTCCCCGATCCGAAGCGGTTCCGTGGGGCCAGGTCAGCTGCCCCCGGCGTCGTTGGGTATGGCTCAGGGAGGCGGCGGGGCCGTGGGCATGGTTCCCCCCCGCTGCTCAGCGCCGTGCCGCGGCTGCCGGGCCGGAGCGGTGGCGCCCAGCCGGGAAGGTGACGATGGCGCTGGAGGGGGCTGCCTGCGGCGCGCGTGTCACCCTGTCGCGGCCGGCGTGCTTGGCGGTGTACATGGCACGGTCCGCGGCCCCGAGCAGCAGGTCGAGGTCGGCGCCATCCTCAGGATAGGTGGCGATGCCGATCGACGCGGTCAGCTGGCCCAGCGGGCAGGCCCCGGGCAGCGCGACCTGCCGGACCGCGGCCCTCAGTGCCTCGGCGATGGTCACGGCCTCGACGGCGCCACAGCGGCGCAGCAGCACGACGAACTCCTCGCCTCCATACCGCACCACCGCGTCCTCGGCCCGCACCGACCCCCGCAGACGGGTGGCCGCGCGCTGGAGGACCAGATCGCCGGCGGCGTGCCCGCTGCTGTCGTTCACCGTCTTGAAGTGGTCGAGGTCGATCAGCAGCAGCGCCAGGTTGGTGTGATCACGAGAGCTGGACGCAAGGTCACGTTCGCCGGCGGCGCGGAGCCAGCGGTTGTTGTAAAGACCGGTGAGCGGATCGGTCACCGCCGCCTCGCGAAGCTCGGCGTAGAGCTGGGCGTTGTGCCAGGCGGCCGCCGCGATGTGGGCAAAGAGCGAGGCCGCGTTGACCTCGGCGTCAGTGAAGCGGCCGACGCCCAGGCGGTAGCAGTTGATGATGCCGAGCTTGCGCTCGCCGGCGATGAGGGGGACCAGAAGAAGCGACTCCTGGACAACCGCTGTCCCCGGGATCTGGCGAGCTCGGGGATGTGCCCAGGTATCGGGGACGTTCTCGGGTGTTCCTTGGGAGAAGGCCCAGCCGGTGATCCCGGCGTCGATCGCGAAGCTCTCGGCCAGCATGGCGTCGCGGTCCGGCCCGGTCGCGAGAACCGGGACGAAACGCTGGGTCTCGTAGTTCGCGATGTAGATCGCCATCTCGGCAACCGGCACGACGCGCCGCATCTGTGCCGCCATGACGCCGAGAATGCCCATCGGGTCGTGCTCGCTCTGCAAGGCCAGGGCTGCGTCGCTGAGGGCACGGGGCAGCCCCGGTGGATCGGCGGCATCGGACGCTTGCACGGGGGGCTCGAGCAGCGCCACGGTCGGCGCGGGCGGGGTGCGCAGACGCCACACGCGATGCCGAGTGAACCAGCCCGGGTCGATCACGGTGTTGTCAGAAAGCCCCTCGAGCGGTTGCGTGAGCACGGGCCGTCCCAGCACCCATCCCTGCCCGTATTGCACGCCGAGTGACAGCAGAGTGTCCAGCTCACTCTTGGTCTCGACCCCCTCGGCGATGAGGCGCGCTCCGATGTGGCCACTGAAAGACAGCAGCGAGACCACCAGTCCACGGCGGGCGCGGTGCGAGTCGATCGCGTGGATGAGGGCACGGTCGACCTTCATGAACTCCGGTCGCAGCTCGGCGATGACCTGCATGCTGGCGTGCCCGGCGCCGGCATCGTCGACCGCGATGCGATAGCCGGCGGAGCGCAGCTGTGCCGCGATCCGCTGCAGCCGCGAGAGGTTGGGCACGGGGTCGCGCTCGCTGAATTCGAGCACGATGGACGAGGGGTCGAGCCCGGCATGGCGGACGGCTTCCTCCAGTGCCTGCAGCCCCTGCCGCTCGTTGAGCAGCGTTCCGATCAGGACGTTGACGAACAGGTCGACGGGACCGAGGCTCGGCATCTCGCCCAGCGCGGCGCGCAGACAGGCAAGGTCGACGGCCTTCTCCATGTGCAGCGCTGAGGCGGCGGCGAAGAGCTCGTCCGGTGTGGAGAAGTGGGCACGGGGCGAGAAGCGCGTCAGGGCTTCGTAGCCGACGATCGATCGGTCGAGAAGGCGGACGATGGGCTGCAGCGCGGTTGCGATCCCTCCGTCATTGAGGAGCGCCGTGAGCTCGGAGCGCAGCTGGGGGCTGGCCCGCCTGGTTGTACTTTGAGAGAATCGCCGGGCGCCGGACCTGCTCTCGGGCTCCGAGACAGCCGCCAGCATGGCCGCTGCCGCCTCGAGGGTGGGCACCAGCCCCTCCAGGGATTCCGTGCTCCAGGCGTGGATGACGGCGACCACCTGGTCGTGAACCATGGCCGGAACGCCCACGACATGGATTGGCGCGGCGAACCCCGGGAGCACGTCTGCCGGCTCGTGGTCGATGGCGAGGCTGTGCAGGGTCTCGATCCCTCGTACGGGGCCCACGAAGGGGCGGCGTAGTCGCACCGGGCCGTTCAACCACGGGACGCGATCGATCGGGATTCGGATCCCCATGAGGCGAGCGCTCGCGGGGAGCAGGCGCTGCGTGCCGGTGCCACGTGGAGCGCGGGCCGCGACCACGATCGCCTGGTCAGCCTCGACGGTGCTCACCGAGATGGCAACGCCCAAACGAATCAGGGTCCGCACCACCTCGCCCGCGGCCTTCTGCGGACTGGTGACGCCGGGAAGGCAGTGCCCGAGGTGCGTGAGGACGCTCAGTTGCTGGCTGGCCGCTGGTACCCCCATCCCTGAGAGGGTGGTGCCGCACCGGTGCAGCAGCCATCGCGGGCGCGTCACGTCCTCGTGGAAGATCTTCACATGCGGCCACATGCGGCGCCCGGGTGACCTCCGAGAGCCCGCTTTGTATGGGCGGACCCCCCTGGCGCCGATAGCTCTCCCCGGTCCGAATCGGCTCCGAGGGGGTGATGGAGCGTCCGCCTGGCGTCCGTCGCGGGGATGCCGCGGGAGGTAGCGTGCCAGATCGGCACAGAACTGGCTTGATATGGCATCACACTGCTGCCATACTGGCGCCATGAACCTCAGCCTGTACGTCGAGGACATCCACCGCCAGCTGGTGACCGCCGCCGAGGCAGGCGGTGACGACGCTCGGACGCTTGCCGAGCGGCTGGTCGCGCCCCTGGAGTCGGCCATCCGGCTCGCGCTGCAGGACGCGCTGACCGCCGCGGCGGAGGAGATCACCTGCGAGCTCGCGCCGGGTTCGGTCGAGGTTCGCCTGCGGGGGCGCGACCCCGAGTTCGTGGTCACCCTCCCGCCGGCTGACCTCCCCGAGGGGGGCGCGGAGCTCGCGCCTCCGGATTGGGCTTCCGGGCCGATGGGCGTGGGGTCGTCCCCCGTGGGCGAGGGCGACGAGGGGGGGATGTCGAGGATCAACCTCCGCATGCCGGACCAGCTCAAGAGTCGGGTGGAGGCAGCCGCCGGCACCGAGGGCCTGTCCGTCAACGCCTGGCTGGTGCGCGCGGCGGCCGGTGCGCTCCAGCGCCATGAGCCCTCGCGTCCCCTCCAGCCGCGCGCGCCTCTCGGCGCCCAGCGCTACACGGGCTGGGCCCGGTAGCCGGGTGGGCGAGCACGTGTCCCGGGTCACCCGCGTCTCTTCAGGAGGGGCGTCAGCCCCGACATCAGAGGTATCCGACATGGCCAGCTTCGACACTCCCGAGCCGATATCGCTGAGCGTGGAGCTCGGCGCCGGCAACGTCCGGATCGCAGCCGAAGACCGCCGCGACACGGTCGTCGAGGTACGTCCGAGCGACCCGAGCAAAAGGTCCGACGTGAGCGCCGCCGAGCAGACCCTGGTGGAGTACGCGGGGGGGACGCTGGTGGTCAGGGCTCCCCGGCGATGGGCCCAGTACGTGCTCGGGGCGGGCTCGCAGTCCGTCGACGTCCAGATCGCCGTCCCGGCGGGTTCACGGCTCACGGTCGAGGCGCCCGGTGGCGCCCCCGCGGTCCGCGCCACCGGGCGCCTGGGCGACTGTCACGTCAGGACCGGTGCCGGAGAGATCCGCCTGGGTGCTGCCGGTTCCGTGCAGCTGCGCACCGGCGCTGGGGACGTCACCGTCGACCGGGTGTCGGGGCAGGCCGAGGTCAGCACCGGGGCGGGGTCGGTGCGGATCGGCGCCATCGATGGCGCAGCGACGATCAGGGGCTCCACTGGCGAAACCTGGATCGGCGAGGTCAGTGGCGGCCTCGAGGTGCGCGCCCCCTGTGGAAGGATCTCCGTCGACCGTGCCGGGCAGGCGGTCGCCGCCAAGACCGGCTACGGCGACGTCCTTCTCGGAGAGGTCACGCGAGGGGCCATCAGCGCACAGACCGGCCACGGCAAGGTCGAGGTGGGTGTCCGTGAGGGCGTCGCCGCCTGGCTCGACCTCCAGACCCACTTCGGGAACGTCCACAGCGAGCTGGAGGCCGCCGGCCCGCCGCAACCGGGTGAGGACGCCGTCGAGATCCGCGCGCGTTGCTCGTTCGGTGACATCACCGTCCGCCGATCCTGAACCGCCCCCGCTCACGCCCGAGAAGGAGAGGTGATGACCACGCACGTCTTCCGGCTGGCCGTCAGGGCCGCCGGACAGCGCAAATCGTTTGCCGGCAACGAACAGTAACGACAGAGAGAACGGATATGCAAGTAACAGCCAATCAGGTCCAGGTGCCGGCGCTCCACGTGCAGGGCCTGGAGAAGTCGTACAAGAAGCTGGAGGTGCTGCGCGGCGTGCACTTCGACGTGACGCGGGGCAGCATCTTCGCCCTGCTCGGCTCGAACGGGGCGGGCAAGACCACGGTCGTGAACATCCTATGCACGCTGCTCAAGGCCGACGCGGGGACCGCCAGCGTCAACGGCTTCGATGTCGCCACGCAGGCCGGGGACGTGCGGGAGGCCATCAGCCTCACCGGACAGTTCGCGGCCGTCGACGAAATCCTCAGTGGGCGGGAGAACCTCGTGCTGGTCGCCCGGTTGCGGCACCTCAAGGACCCGGGCACGATCGCGGATGACCTGCTCGCTCGTTTCTCGCTGACCGGCGCGGCCTCGCGGAGGGTGTCGACGTATTCGGGTGGCATGCGCCGGCGCCTCGACATCGCGATGAGCCTNNGAGGTGTGGCAGGCCGTCAAGGAGCTCGCCGGGCAAGGCACGACGGTGCTGCTCACGACCCAGTATCTGGACGAGGCCGAGCAGCTCGCCGACCGGATCGCGATCCTCCACGGAGGTCGGATCATGGTGAACGGCACTCTCGCCGAGCTCAAGCAGCTGCTCCCGCCCGCCAAGGTCGAGTACGTCGAGAAGCAGCCGACCCTCGAGGACGTCTTCCTCGCCATCGTCGGTGACGACGGCAAGAACGGCGACGCTGGCAATGACCGGAGCGTCGGCGCGGACGCGTAAAGGAACAACAATGACCAAGCATTTCTTCGGCGACACCGCCGTCCTGCTGGGACGATCCCTGCGCCACATCACGCGCAGCCCGGACACCATCATCACGACCGCGATCATGCCGATCGCCCTCCTGCTGCTGTTCGTCTACGTGTTCGGCGGCGCGATCAACTCGGGGTCGCATTCGTATGTGAGCTACCTGCTGCCCGGCATTTTGCTCATCACGATTGCTTCGGGCATCTCCTACGTCGGATTCCGGCTCTTCCTGGATATGCAGAGCGGCATCTTCCAGCGATTCCATTCCATGCCGATCGCACGGTCGTCGGTGCTGTGGGCGCACGTGCTGACATCGCTGGTCGCCAATCTGATCGCGCTCGTGATCGTTGTGCTCGTCGCCCTCCTCATGGGCTTCCGCTCGGGGGCGGGAGTCGTGGCGTGGCTCGCGGTCGCCGGCATCCTGATCCTGTTCACCCTGGGGTTGACGTGGATCGCCGTGATCGCCGGTCTCTCTGCGAAGTCCGCGGACGGCGCGGGTGCGTTCGCCTACCCGATCCTCTTCCTTCCGTTCATCAGCTCGGCATTCGTGCCCACGGACACCATGCCCGGCCCGGTGCGCGCCTTCGCCGACTACCAGCCAGTCACGTCCATCGTCGACACGATCCGCGACCTGTTCGCACAGAAGCCGGTCGGTACCGATATCTGGACCGCCCTTGCCTGGTGTGTCGGCATCCTCATCGTCGCGTGCATCTTCGCCAGGGTCATTTACCGCCGCAGGATCGCTTAGGAGAGCGTCGGGCGGGGGTGCTGGCGCTGCGGGTGCGCCGCAGGCGCGCCTGAGCATGAACCAGCAGTGGGGCCTCGAAAGGCAGCCGTTGCGCCACCGCGCTGAGATACTGCTCAGGGTCGAGCATCGCACCAGGCTGCCAGAGAAGGTCGGCGGGTTGTCGTCGCTCCTCACGGGCACAAACTGGGTACGCGCTTGCAATGATCCAAATTCGCGCTCAGGAGGGGTCAATTGGGCGGGGCATCTGCCGATCGCCAGGCCACACGGGCGTTGCGAGGCCACGCTCCGCAGGCCGAGGGCGGCCCGGTCAGCGTGGGCCGGCGGGAGTCTCAGCTGGTGCTGGGAGGCTGCACCACGATGTCCGCGCCGTAGTTGAAGAAGTGCCCCGACCACGTCTCGTGAACGGTGAGCTGCCCGGCGAGACCGAGCGCCGAGCCGTCCACGGAGGCGGTCAGGTCGGAATCCAGGGTGACGATGCGGCCCGAGCTGTCGATGGTCACGTCAACGGTCGCGCCGCTGACGGTCACTGCACTGAGGATGTTCCGATCCTGCGTGCTGACGTCGGGGCCGAGGGAGTTCAGCTCGCTCTGGATCTTGGACGGGTCTATGACGGCGTGGTACTTCTCCACGGCCACCCCGTCGGCCGTCCCCGATCCCTCGTCGGTGACGCTGCCCATCGACTGCAGCAGCTGCAGCACGTTCTGGATGCCGTACTGGCTGATCAAGGAGCTCGGCTCGGTCTGGAAGGTGCTGCCGCCGTTGGTGCATTCATAGGCGGTGCCGTCGTACGTGATCGTCACCACGTCGACTGGCGTGCCCTCCACGGTCCCGGAGACGGTCGTCTTCTCCCGCTCGGCGCTCTGGGCCTGGATCTCGATGGGCAGGGTGAAGGTGGTCGTCGGCTGGCCGGACAGGCCGCTCGTGGTGTCGTGGAAGGTGAAGGCGGCGTCGAAGGACTGGGACGTCGTCTTCTGCACGCTGGCCAGCAGCACACGCTGGGCGTTGCCGCTCGAGCCCGAGCTCGACACCTTCGGACCCGGCGCGTGGGCAGCTCCGCCCAGGGCCACCAGCCCATACGAGACGCCGGCGGCGACCAGGGCGGTGGCGGTGAACACGGCAATCAGGCGCCGCCGGGTCGCGAGCGATGTCCGCACCGCATCTAGGACCTGCTCCCGCCATCCTGGGCCCTGGTGAGTTTGCAGCAGAGTGGGCTGCGGCGACCATGGGTGCGACTCGACCCTTGCCATGACGTGGCGGACACCAGCCGCGATCACCGTCCATTGATCCACCTCAGCGCTGCAGGCCGCGCAGGCCTCCAGGTGGGCACTTGCCCCCCCGTCGAGGCTCTGGCCGCCCGCAGCGGAAAGGAGCTGTTCGATGCTGAGATGACGTGTCTCGGTCTTCATTCGTTCATACCCTTCTCGTTCATGGTCCGGCTCAGGGCGGCACGCGCCGCGTGGAGCCGGCTCTTGACGGTCCCCAGGGGGACCTCCAGCACCCGAGCGACCTCAGCGAGGCTGAGGTCTGCTCCGAAGACGAGGCCCAAGACCTCCCGGTGCACCGGTGTGAGCGTGCTGAGCGCGGCAACCATCCGCCCAGCCTCGGCCCGCTCGACGGCCATCGCCTCGGGACCGGGGTTCGGGCTGGGCCGCTGGGCGAGTTCAGAGTCCGCCATGGGTATGGGCCGCTGCCGCCGCATCCGGTCTCGGGCCTGCCGCCGGGCGATGCCGAGCAACCAGGTTCGCACTCGCGACCCGCCCCGGAGGGTGCGCGCTCCCTTCCAGACGGCGAGCATGGTGTCCTGGAGGATCTCCTCCGCGAGGGCCGGTTGGTCCACCATGAACTGAAGTTGGCCGAGCAGGAGCCGGCTGTGGCGGCGGTAGAGCTCCTCGATCGCCTCCTGGTCGCCGGTCGCGATCCGGTTCAGCAGGGCGAGGTCGAGGTCCTCCCCGGTTCCCGCGCTTGCGGAGAAGCCCATGGGTAGATCGTTGCTGACGCTCATCTTGCGCACCACCTTCAACGACGTTCTCGATGGGAGGGTGGGTCCATCACTACGGGAGTAGCAGCGGAGGCCGCTGTGGTTCGCCTATCCCTGCAGCCAGGGTCCAGGTGGCCACGCTGCCGCAGCAGCGCCATGCTCCCCTGCCTCGTCGCCGATCGACTGCTGTGCGGGAACGTCCAGGGGCACCAGCGAACCGCCCCCCCTGGGGTAGGCCCCCGCTGCGCTCGGCCTGCCGGGCGGGGCCTCGCAACGCCAGTGTGCCTGGCGAACGGAATACGGTCACCGTGTGCCTCCTGGCTCCGGCGCGCCGCCTCCTCCGGACCACGCGGAGCCCAGCCGCTAGCACTCTGAGGGTAGAGCATGCCTGCGCCCCGCGGTGATGGCCCCTTGGGGCAGGCGGGTTAGCGGCGCATCAACTGCGGGTCAGCCAGCCGGAGCCCAGCGTCACCACCAGCCAGACGACGATCAGACCCAACACGACATCGATCACCGGCGCCAGCCCGAGGTAGGTGAGGACTATTTCGAGAATCGCTACGACCAGGAGCGCACTCCCGATCACCATCGCGAATGCCAGCACTCCAAGCGCCCGACGCCGCTCCACTAGAGGTCCCGCCGCCCCGCCGCCGAGACGGCCCGGGCGATCTCCGCAGCCACCCCGGCCGGATCGTCGACGCCGATCACCAGCCTGGCGTAGTGCTCGTCGTGGAGGTGAATGGCGATCGCCTTGTCGGGATCAGTGACGTCCCAGAAGGTCCATTCGCCGCGCCGGTCGCCGAACACGTGGATCAAGCGGCCGACGGTGACCGAGTGGGGCAGGCTGAGGGCGGCGACCGTCCAGCCTTTCCAGATCTGATGGGCCTCGGGAACCGAGGCGTCGACCCCGGCGACATGCTCCAGGGGAACCTCCAGACGGGCCTTTACCCCGCCGGAGAGGCCGGAGATGAGAGCCAGGAAGCGGTCAAAGCCCTCGATGTGGACTACCAGGGACGTGGGGGTGATCTCGATCTTGGCCATGGCCGCCTCCGTAGCAGGGTGGTTCTATCACTAAGGGAGTAGCAGTGGAGGCCGGTTTGGTTCGCCCACCCGTGCTCTGGCGAGCACACCGTCGATAACAACGTCGATGGCGAAGCGCAACCGCTCGTCGCCATCGCCGGCGACCATCTGCGCGGCGTAGGCGGCGATCAGAGGGAACCGGTCGGGCGGTAAGCCGGCGAAGGTTCTGTAGAGCTCGGCGACCTGCTCGCGGCCGCCGTCGTCGCTGCGGCCGCGAGGGCGCCGCACATCGTCCTCACGGGCGACGGCCGTCACCACCAACACGAAGATGTCGCAAGCCCAGGCGGCGTCTTGGGGGTCAAGCCCGCCGGCGAGCAGGATTCCCAGCACATTCTCAGTCAGACGCAGAACCGCGTCGGTCTTGGGTGGATCGGCCAGGGTCATCGCGGCGATTCCACGATGAGCGACCAGTGCTTGGCGCATGCGCTGAAGCAGCGAGTGTAGCTGAGCACGCCAACGTGAAGGGTCTGGGGCTTCGAGCTCGATGGTGGCGGTGACGCGATCCAGCATCGCCTGGAGCAGGCCCTCGCGGCCGGAAACGTAGACGTAGAGCGAGGCAGCTCCCGTGTCCAGGGCGGCTGCGACCCGGCGCATCGTGACTGCCTCCAGACCGCCGGACTTCAGGATTGCCAGTGCCGCGTCGACGACCGCGTCCTCGCTGAGCGGTGCCTTTGCTGGGCGGTCACGAGTCGAGCGATGACGGACTGAGGGGCTCATCGGTGGCGGACCGTCGGCGAGAGACATGGCGAACCGGACTATACTTGACAAGAACGCTGTCCGTCACGTACGCTGTTCGTGAAGTGAGCCCCAAGCACAAAGTCCTCTTCGGTCTCGGGCTGGAGACCGGCGTCCACCAGGTGAGCGAGATGCTCGGGCACGCTCGCCTAGCCGACGACGCGGGTCTCGACGTCGTCAGCGTCTCGGACCATCCCTACTTCGCCGAGCGCCTCGACGCCTACGCCGCGCTGGGGTTCGTTCTGGGCGCAACCAGCAACATCACCGGAGTGGTGATCTGCACAAACCTGCTAAGCCGTCCCGCTCCCCTTCTCGCCCGGACCGTCACGGGACTGTCTACGATCTCCCGCGGTCGTGTCGTTCTCGGAATGGGTGCGGGCGGGCTGGAGGAGGAAATCGTCGCCCTCGGTGTGCCCCGCCTGTCGCCCGGAGCCCGAGTACGAGCGCTGGAAGAGGCGATCATGGTCGTGAGAACGCTCTCCGGCGGCGGCGATCCGGTCACGTTCGACGGCGACTTCTACTACGTCACCGGGCTGACACCCGCGGCCGCACCGACGCCACCGATCTGGACCGGAGCGCTCGGCCCGAAGGCGCTGGCAGTAACCGGCCGACGCGCGGACGGATGGGTACCAGGACACCTCGCGGACTGGCGTAGCACGCTGGTTGCCGAGTCACGGCCCATCGTCGACGAAGCGGCTGCTTCGGTAGGGAGAAATCCTACTGATGTCGACACCATCTACAACGTGTCAGGGCAGCTTACCCGGGTCCCGCTACCAGAGACCCGCGACGACGAGGGCCGCTGGATCGGGGGTGGAGTGACGCAGTGGGTAGAGGAACTTACTCTCGCTGTGCTTGAACACGGCGCCGCCGCTTTCATCTACTTGCTCCCTCCTGGCGACATCCTCAGCGACACGACGGTGAACCTCTGGGCACACGAAGTCGTGCCCGCCGTCCGCGAAGCAATCGCCAAGCGCTGACCTCCGGCGACCGACAAGCGAGCTCGATCCACAGAAGATCGCATGCGACCATGGGCATGACGCTCAGCCGTTCAGATGTGGCTGGTCAAGGACTGGCCGTCAGCTCCGCGATATGATCTCAGTAGATATGGCAGGAGAGACCGCATCTCCCATGGCGAAGGAGCAGCTGACGGACGGGGCAGCCCCGGCTCTGGTGGTGAGCCACCTGACGAAGCGTTTCGGCGACCGCACCGCGTTCGAGGACGTCTCCTTCGAGGTCGCCCACGGCGAGGTGTTCGGGTTCCTGGGGCCCAATGGGGCCGGGAAGACGACGACGGTGAGGACCCTGGGGACCCTCATCGCTCCGACCTCCGGATCTGCGGTGGTTGCGGGAATACCCCTCTCGGCGGCCGCCGGGGCCGAGATCCGGCAGCTCATCTCCATCATGCCGGAGAACCCCGGCCTGTACCTCCGGCTCACCGTCCAGGAGAATCTGGAGCTCTTCGCCGGCCTCTACAGCGTGCCTTCGCCCCGCGCGCGGATTGCCGGTGTCCTCGAGACCGTCAATATGGCGCCGCGCGCGCGTGACCTGTGCGGGCGGCTCTCGAAGGGCCTCCGGCAGCGGGTGGGTCTGGCTCGCGCCCTGCTGAGCGATCCGGTGGTCATGTTCCTGGACGAGCCGACGTCGGGCTTGGACCCTGTCGCTTCGCGGGACGTGCATGACCTCATCGCCGGCCTGCGCGAGCGCGGCGTTACCGTCTTCTTGACCACGCACCGTTTGGAGGAGGCGGAGCGGCTCTGCGATCGCGTTGCCATTCTCAACACGCGGCTTCTGGCCGTCGGGCGGCCGGAGGAGCTTAGGACGCAGCTGTTCCGCAGCTCACTGGTGGTGGAGACGGCCGCGCGTCTGCCCGCCCCGGAGGCCATCTTCACCCCGGAGATGGGAGTGGAGAAGTGGACCCCCGACGGCGACGCCACCTACGTGCTCAGTGTTGCTGACCCGAAGATGGCCGCTCCAAGGGTGACTCGCGCGCTCGTGGCTGCCGGGGCCGACGTGCTGTCCATCGCAGTCTCGCGCCACTCGCTGGAGGACGTCTATCTCGAGCTGGTCGAGGCGGACCCGGAGGCAGAGCCATGATCGGGCTCGACGTGGGACGGCTGGCCGCCGTGGCGCGAAAGGAGGCGCGTGAGTACCGCCGCACGCCGTTCATCATCGGCGCGATGGCGGTGCTTCCGCTCATCTTCATGATCAACCCGGTGATCACGATCTTCGCGATCGGTGCCACCGTCAAGGCCGCGACGGTCAGCAAGGCGGTGGGCGCCACCTTCCTTGTCCTCCTGGTGGTGCCGGCGGTCATCCCCGCCAGCATCGCCGCCTACTCGGTGGTGGGGGAGCGGGACCAGGGCACCCTGGAGCCGCTGCTGACCACGCCGGTGCGACGAGGCGAGATCCTGATCGGCAAGGCGCTGGTCGCCGCCGTGCCCGCGGTCGGGATCGCCTACATCCTGTTCGCCCTCGCGGTGATCCTGGCCCACTTCTTCGCCGGCAACCCCACGGTGGCCGCGACTCTGACGGAAGGCTCGCACATCCTCGCCCAGGTGCTCTTCGCGCCGCTGCTCGCCATCTGGTCGATCGGGGTCGGCACCGCGATCTCGGCGCGATCCAGCGACGTGCGGGTCGCACAGCAGCTGGGGACGCTGGCCAGCCTGCCGCCCCTCGCGGTGACTGCCCTGGTGTCGTTCCAGATCGTGCCCCTGGGTGTGTGGACGGCGGTGGGGTTCGGGCTCGGGTTGCTGGTCATCGACATCGCCATGTGGCGGGTGGTCCTGGCAATGTTCGACCGCGAGCGGTTGATCACCGGCTCCCGTGCTGTGAAGACGACGGGCGTGGGCCCCGGCGATAGAGTCGCGCCGGGTGAGGTGCGGCGGATACAAGCGTAGGAGGATCGAGAATGGGCGAAGCGACAATCCGTCTCTCACGGGCAGGAAGCCTCAGCCCCCTGCTGGGGATGGAGACCTGGAACATCTCCATCGATGGCAGGGTGGTGGGCGCCATCGCCGCGGGAGAGACCGTCGACGTGTCGGTCACCCCGGGTCGGCACTCGTTGCTTCTGCGGGGCCGGGGCCGGAACCGAAGCCCGCTCCGTGCCTTCGAGGTCGCCGAGGACGAGGTCGTGAGCTACCGCTGCCACGGTCCCCGGTACGGCCCGCCGAATATCGTCGCGGCACTCATCAAGCCAGATCTCTGGATCACGCTCAAGCGGGAGTAGCGATCGGAGTTCAGTTCGGCCGGAGCACTACCCCCTGCAGGACTCGAACCTGCGACCTGCGCGCTTAGAAGGCGGC
>PLNE01000212.1 GCA_003141695.1 Candidatus Dormiibacterota bacterium | reverse complement strand
CTCTACGCGTTTCTGGGCATCGGGGTCACCCCGGTGATCATCGCCCTCATCGCCTACAGCGCTCTTCCCGTGCTGCGCAACACCATGGTGGGCATCCAGGGCGTCGACCCCGACGCCGTCCGCGCCGCCCGGGGCATGGGGATGACCCGCTGGCAGGCGCTGCGCCGCATCCAGCTGCCGCTCGCCTCGCCGCTCATCTTCGCCGGCCTGCGCACCTCCCTGGTGCTCATCATCGGCACCGCCACCCTGGGCACCTTCATCGGGGGCGGCGGGCTGGGTGACGTCATCGATGCCGGCATCAACATCTCCGATCGGATCGTTTTCGTGGGCGCGGTGATGGTCGCCGCGCTGGCCCTGCTCGCCGACTGGGGTCTCTACCTGGTCGAGCTGGCGGTGGTTCCCCGCAGCGCCCGCGCCGGCACACCCGGCACCACCTGACGCGCCTTGGAGGAGACACCATGAAGAGACTCGCGATCGCGGCGTTCGTACTGATACTGGCATCGGCAGCCCTGACTGCCTGTGGCGGCAGCAGCACCTCGGCCTCGACCGCCTGTGCTGCCGGGTCCGGGACCAGCGGCGATGGCGCCCACCTCTCCATAGGCTTCAAGCCGTTCGCCGAAGAGCAGCTGCTGGCCAGCATCACCCAGCAGGTGCTCGACGCTCACGACTTCACCATCACCGACACCTTCTCGGCCTCCGACAAGGCGATCGGCACGGCGCTCAGCAGCGGCACCATCGACATGTACTGGCAGTACACCGGTACCGAGCTGACCGACTACCTCGGCTACAGCACCGGCCAGTTCCCCACCCAGCTGACCCAGGCCTTCGACTTCGTGCAGCAGAAGGACGCGCCCAAGGGGATCTGCTGGACCTCGGACACCCCCTTCGACGACACCAACGGGATCGCCATCAAGGCCTCGGAGGAGTCGACCTACGGCACCACGCTGACTCAGTTCGGGAGCTTCCTGGCATCCCACCCCGACACCTCGATCTGCATCCTGGCGGAGTTCCGCACCCGTCCGGATGGTCTGCCCGGTCTGGAGAAAAACTACAACCAGTCCTACGCCAACGCCAACTACGTAACCGTGGGCGGCACGGCTGAACAGGAGATCGCCAGCGGCCAGTGCGCTGCGGGCGAGGTGTTCACCACCGATGCCGGCATCCAATCCGACGGCCTCTACGTCCTCCAGGACAGCAAGAACCTGTTCCCACCGGACAACGCCGGTCTGCTGGTGCGCAAGAGCGTTCTCAACCAGTACCCGGCCATCGCCGCCCTCATGGCCCCGGTGGCGGCCAAGCTCACCACCCCGGTCGTGCTCGCCCTCGATGCAGATGTGGAGCTCGACAACGAGACGGTGTCCACCGTCGCCCACGACTGGCTGGTGCAGAACCACTTCCTCGCGGGCTGACCTTGGCGAGTCAGCCGGTCCGGCACCGGTCTGGCTGACTCCCGACCCGGACGGATCGCTCTCCCGCATCGGCGGTGTCCCCTTGCGCTGACCGCACCCTCCGCCAGTCGCCCGGCTCCGCCGATCTGGCGCTGATCCTGCCCTCACGCGGAAAACCCCTGCAGCCGAAGCGATGTTCGAACTCGAAATGGCTAGTGTCCGGCCCCCCGAAAATTGGTCCATCGCGAATGTCGTGGTCGCGAGTTGTGTTAGGACCAAAGTGGGGTGATTGATGCCAGCTTGGCTGACGCGATGAAAGGCGGCGGGGGGTCAGTGAAGTCGGTCCCGGCTGGACCCCACCGAGCGTACCGGCGATGGAACACTCGGTGGTAGTCCTCTTGTCCGGCCCCGCGAGCATTGGTCCACCTCGGCTGTTGTGGTCGTGAGTTGGGTAAGGGCCATGGGGTGACTCGGGTGCGACTGCTGCCCAGAGCCTTATTGCTTCCGGAACTGCTCCTGACCTTTGAAGCAAGTGCTGGCTGGGGGTATGGATGGCGAAGCAAGTGGTTCAAGCGAATTCAAGATGGCCTATGCGAACGACGGAAGTCGAAGGCGCTTGCTTTGGAGCAAGAGGTCCCCAGTTCGAGTCTGGGCGCCCCGACCAGCAGGTCAGTCAGTGGCCAGTTTTGAATTCGGCTGGAGCACTTGCCTTGGTGTTGGCTGGGCCCGGACGGGGACCCGGGGTGCAGAAGCAAGTGCTGCTCCGGACCACCACTTCGGAAGCAAGTTCTCTATCACCACGGCACCGGCTGGCCAGAGGTCCCAGCGCTCGCATGGAGCAGTCCCGCAGGCGCGCGGTAGCGGTCAGAGAAGGTCCACGGGAACTTCTCTGGTGCGTCGGTCCCTCGGAGCCGCCGCCTCAGCGCGCCGGGCGCACCTGCCGGACCCAGGCTTGCGCACCAGCTTGGACGGCATCCCAGGGGCTGCCGAGAGGCGGGGTATAGGAGAGGTCGAGGTCGCTCACAGCATCGACCGTCATGCTGTGGAAGATCGCCGCCGCGGCGATATCGATGCGCTTGGCGATCTCGCTGTGCCGGTGGCCGAAGAGCTGCACCCCGAGTAGGCGACCCGTGTGCCGATCGCCGGTGTAGCGCATGGCGATGCGGTGGCTGCCCGGGTAGTAGGCCTTGTGGTCGTCTGCCGCGTGGCCGACGGTCACGGGGTCGAAGCCGGCGGCAATCGCCTCGTGATCGCGCAGGCCGGTGCGCGCCGCGACCATGTCGAAGATCTTGACCACCTGGGTGCCGAGGCTCCCGGCGAACTCGCGGCGGCCGCCGAGGGCGTTCTCGCCGGCCACCCGGCCCTGCTTGTGGGCGGTGGTGCCCAGCGGCAGGTAGGTGGTCCCGAGCAGCCGATGGTGGGTGGTCGCACAGTCGCCGGCGGCCAGTACATCGGGCAGGCCGGTCCGCATCCGGCGGTCGACCGCCACGGCACCCTTCGCCCCAAGCTTGGCGCCCGCGGCCGCGGCGAGCTCGGTATCGGGGCGCACCCCCACGACGACCAGCACCAGGTCGGCGAAGAAGACGCAGTTCTCGGCCTCGCGCTCCGCTCGCACCTCGAGGCGACCGGGGGCCCCGGCGGCCGCCCGCTTGATGGCAGTCACCTTGGTGTGTCGCTGCACGTCCACGCCGTGCTCGACGAGCTGGTCGTGGACGAGCCCACCGAGCTCCGGATCGACGGTCGGGAGGACCTCGGGCAGCTGTTCGACCAGGGTGACCGCGAGTCCTCGAGCGACTAGGGCCTCGGCCATTTCCAGGCCGATGTAACCGGCGCCGACGATGACCGCGCGAGCTGGCGTGGTCTCCTCCAGCGTCCGCATCACGGCGAAGGTGTCTCCCATGGAATGGAGGAGTTGAACGCCATCGTCGGGTCCGAGCGGATCCGTCCCCGCGAGCCCCTCGATCGGCGGCCGCATCGGGACCGCTCCGGTGCCGACGACCAGGGCGTCGTACGCGATCAGCTCCTCGCGACCCGCGGCGTCGGTGACGGTCAACCGGTGGCCGGCGACATCGATGCCCCGGGCCACCGTGTCGAGTCGGAGGCGCATGCCCGTGGCTTCGAGATCGGCGATGGTGCGGTGGGCGAGGTCCTGCCAGCGGGCGACCTCGCCCGAGACGAGATAGGGGATACCGCAGATCGAGAAGTTGGGGTAGCGATCCGCGACCACAACGGTCACTTCGACGGCCGGGTCGAGCTCCCGAGCGCGCAGTGCTGCGCTGATGCCGGCGTCACTGCCGCCGATGGCAACGAGATGCATGGGTACTCCTTGTCTCGGGTTCGTTGGCAGAACGCGCGACTACGACGTCGTCGCCGCGGGGGCCAGGTCAGCCAGCAGTGTCCGAACGCGCTCCTGGATGTCGTCGCGGATCCGGCGGACTGTCGCGAGCGGTTGGTCGGCGGGGTCCTCGAGCTCCCAGTCCAGATACCGCTTCCCCGGATAGAGGGGGCAGGCATCCCCACATCCCATCGTGATGACCACGTCGGCGGCCTGCACCACCTCGTCCGTCAGCGGCTTGGGGAACTCCTTGGCGAGATCGAGACCCAGCTCACTCATGGCCTCGACCACCGCTGGGTTGAGATGGTCGGCGGGGTCGGATCCCGCAGAGCGCACGTGCACGGAGCCGTGGGCGAGCTGGTCGAGAAGGACCGCCGCCATCTGCGACCGGCCCGCATTGTGCACGCAGACGAAGAGCACCTCGGGCACACTGCTCCCCACCTGTTTCCCCGCTTGACCCAGCGCCTGCAGTCGCTCGCGGGCGAACCGCTCGGCGAGAATCACCAGGAAACCGGTCACCGTCGCGGTGGCGGCCAGCCGTTCGAAGGAGTCCACGACGCACTCTTCGACGGTCTCGAGGCTGAAGACGCCGGCGAACTCACGCGACAGACGTCGGGCGGCACCCTCCAGCTCCTTGCGATCTGCCGGCGTCATCATGAGAGATCAACCCCGACGACGGCGGGCAACGCCGCGGCGTCCCTGTTCCGGTAGAGGTTGGTGGGGGCCCCGGACATCAGTTCACCTCCACGAGGTTTTGCGCGAGCAGCTGCATGAGGAACGGGATACGGCGGGCGAGTTCGGCCGCCGCGCGCTCGAACGCCGGGTAGGTGGTCGCGTCGTCGCCACCATCGGCGGGGTCGGGGATGCTCCAGTGGATCGTCCTGGCCCCGGGGAACTCGGGGCAGACCTCCCGAACCCGGTCGCAGACGGTGACCACGCAGTCGAATCGTTGATCGAGGAACTCGTCGAAGTGCTTGGCCCTCCGCCCGGCCAGGTCCACCCCGTGGGCCTTCATCACCCTCACCGCGTTCGGGTGCACACGAGTGGGCTGGCTGCCCGCGCTGAACGCGGGCACGCGGCCGTCGGTCAGGTACTGGAGCCAGCCCTCGGCCATCTGCGAACGAGCACTGTTCCCGGTGCAGAGGAAGAGGACCCGACCGGAGAACTCCGCGGGGGCCGCGGGGCCACCTGGGAGCGGACGCAGCGCGGGGTGCAGCGCGGCGCCGGCGGCACCGAGCCGCTCGCCGCAGCGCGTGAGATCCGCCGAGTAGTAGCTGTCGCGCCGGTCCGCCGAGCTGGGCCGAGCCGACACCAGCTGGGCGGTCCGAAGGAGGCCGAGATGGTAGGAGACGAGACTCTGGGGCTCGCCCAGTCGGGCGGTGAGCTCCCGAACGCGGCGGTCGCTCTCGGCAAGCTCGCGGAGCAGCTGCCAGCGCAGAGGGTGGCCGGCCAACGCCAGGAATGCCGGCGGCTCCGTCGCTGGTGTGGGCTGGCGGGTCCTCGTCACCCCTCCAGGATACATCAAACTAGATAGATGGATTGCCGCCATCCCTCGGGTCGCCTGCTGGTAGTGGGAGGTCCAGGGGGGCGCAGGCAGACGATCGAGAGGGGATCACTCTGGGCTGGGTTAGATGCTCACACGGAGGGCCCGGGAGCGCATCCTCCCGGTCCCGTCAGGGTGCACAGGGAAGGCGGTGACGGCCGGCTCGCTCGGCGCCGCCGGCAAGCTCAGTGAGGCTCGCCGCCAGTGCGTCCAGCACGTGTGGGGTGAGCCGGTACCAGGTGAACTTGCCATCCTCAGTGGTGGTGACAGCGCCTGCCTCGCGGAGGATCCGCAGATGGTGGCTCACCGTGGTCTGCTTGGCACCGGTCTCGTCGATCAGGTGACAGGTGCAGAGCTCCTCGGCGGCGAGCAACTCCACGATTCGGAGGCGGAGCGGGTCGGCCAGCAGGGCGAAGACGGCGGCGCGCTCACCGCTGACGTTGATGGTTGCGGTTGTCACGGCACTATTAGATCACATCAGCAGCGCTTTATATCAGGGTAGGTTGATGTATACTCCAGCCCTGGCGACGGGCGGCCCGCTCGCAGGAGGCTTGGAGGAGTGGCATGGCCAGCGTTGAAGTGTTCGATCCCGCGATGTGCTGCTCGACCGGCGTCTGCGGACCGTCTGTCGATCCCGCCCTGGCGCGTTTCGCTGCCGACCTCGAGTGGCTGGCCGGGCAGGGTGTCACGGTCGCGCGGGTGACCCTCTCCCAGGAGCCGGAGAAGTTCATCGCGTGTGCGTCGGTCCACGAGGCGGTCAATGCCCAGGGTGAGGAGGCGCTGCCCGCAGTGCTGGTGAACGGGCTGTTGCGGAGCACCGGGCGCTACCCGGGGCGTGCCGAGCTGGCCGGATGGGCAGGGCTCACGCAACCGGTGCCCGCGGCGGCGGGGATCCGTGAGCTGCCTCAGGCAGAGAGTTGCTGCGGTGGGACCGGCTGCTGCTGATGAGCATTGCCGACCCGCTGACGCGAAGCGCATCTCCGCTGGCGGGCCTGCTGGCATGCCCGACGCCGTTTCTCTTCTTCACCGGCAAGGGCGGGGTCGGCAAGACGTCGATCGCGGCCGCCACTGCGGTCGCCCTGGCTGAGGACGGTGCCCGGGTGCTGATCGTGTCAACCGACCCGGCGAGCAACCTCGACGAGGTCCTGGGCGTGCATGCCGGCACCTCGCCGACCCCGGTGCCGGTCCCTGGCGTGGCGGGCCTGGTCGCCCGCAACATCGATCCCGAGGCGGCAGCCGCCGCCTATCGGGAGCGGGTGGTGGGCCCCTATCGAGCCCTGCTGCCCGCCGGCGTCGTCGCCAAGATGGAGGAGGAGCTGTCCGGCTCGTGCACGGTGGAGATCGCGGCGTTCAACGAGTTCGTCGCCCTCCTCGCCGACCCGAGGGTCGCTGACGACTACGACCGCATCGTGTTCGACACCGCTCCGACCGGGCACACGCTGCGGCTGCTGACCCTGCCCGGTGCCTGGACCGGCTTCCTGCAGGCGAACAAGGCCGGCATCACCTGCATCGGCCCGATCTCCGCCCTCGGCCAGACCAGGGACCGCTATGCGGATGCCGTCGCGGCCCTGCGCGACCCGGCTCGCACCACCCTCGTCCTGGTCACCCGGCCGGATGTCGCCGCCCTGAGCGAGGCGGCGCGGGCCGCCGGGGAGCTGGCCGCTCTCGGTGTTGTGTCGCCGCGTCTGGTGATCAACGGGGTGCTCGGCGCCACCGACACCACCGACGGGGTCGCGGAGGCCTGGCAGCGTCGCGCCCAAGCGGCGCTGTCGGGGATGCCTCCGGTGCTGGCCGCTATCACTGGTATCGACAACGTGCCGCTGCTGCCGGCAGCGCCGGTCGGGCTGGATGGCCTGCACCTGCTTCTCCATCCCGAGATCGCCGGTCTCCGGGGCAGCCCCGCCGAACACCCCACCCCCCGCCTGCAGAGCGGCTTGGGTGAGCTGGTGCAGCAGATCGAAGCCGGGGGGCCCGGTGTCGTCATGACGATGGGCAAGGGCGGGGTTGGCAAGACAACCGTCGCCGCTGCCATCGCTGTCGCGCTGGCTGCCCGCGACCATCAGGTCACCTTGACCACCACCGATCCGGCCGCCCACGTTGCCGACGCCCTGCCCGACCCTCCGCGCAACCTCAACGTCACCCGCATCGACCCCGCGGCTGAGACCGCCAGCTACACGAAAGGCGTCCTCGCCACCGCGGGCAAGGATCTCGACGCGGAGGCCTACGCGCTCCTCGAGGAGGACCTCCGCTCGCCCTGCACCGAGGAGGTCGCGGTCTTCCAAGCCTTCGCCCGCACGGTCGCTGCCGCGGCCGATCGCTACGTCGTCATCGACACCGCCCCCACCGGGCACACCCTGCTGCTTCTGGACTCCTCGCGCAGCTTCACCCGCCAACTGGCCGCGCAGTCGGGTGCCCTGCCCGATCCTGCCGCGAAGCTGCTCGACACTCTCACCGACTCCGCCCACACCCGAATCCTGCTGGTGACCGTGCCCGAGGCAACCCCCGTCCACGAGGCGACTAGGCTTCAGGCCGACCTCGCCCGCGCAGGGATCACCCCGTTCGGCTGGGTTGTGAACATGAGCCTCTCCGCAACAGCCACCACCGACCCGATACTGCAGGCCAGGGCTCGCCAGGAACGACGCTGGATCAGGGAGGTCAGCCGCCTCTCTGGCCGCCCGCCAACGATCCTCGGCTGGTCATCACGGCCTTTGGTCGGCGCCGAGAGCCTGGCCACCCTGACCGCCGCGGCGGCGTGACGATCCGCCAGTAGCGACGCCGACGCGACCAGCCCAATCGCGAAGATGCACAGCGGTTGTTCAGTACCGGCAGCGAGACCCGAACACCTCATCGGTCCTACTGCCCGTCCTATTGCTTCCGGAATTGCTCCTGACCCTTGAAGCAAGTGCTGGCCTGAAGCACGGATGGCGAAGCAAGTGGACCAGGCGAATTCGAGAATGCCTATGCGAGCGACGAAAGTCGCAAGGACTTGCTTTGGGAGCAAGAGGTCCCCAGTTCGAGTCTGGGCGCCCCGACCAGCTGGTCAGCTAACGGTCAGTTTTGAATTCGCCTAGTGCACTTGCTTTGGATCTGGCCGGGCTCGCCCGGGGATCCCGGGTACAGAGGCAAGTGCTGCTCCGGGCCACGATGTTCGAAGCAAGTGCTCTGTCAACACGCACCGGCAGGGCAGGGCGGTCGCATCGGTACCCTGGAGCAGCCCTCAGGCGCGCGGTAGCCGTCAGAGAAGGTCTAGGAACGCCGCCGGCGCGAGCACTGGCGGCGACATCGTCGCGAGGCTGGTGAGGTCCTTGTCACCGGACACCAGATGGTCGACGTTAGCGGCCTGGGCCAGGATAGAGCGTCTTCGCCGGCGGTCTCTTCCGAGTCGCCGAGCGGGCGTGACCTTCCCGTAGCATCCCCTCTGATGCCCGGACTGTTCGCCGACGACCAGCTGGCCGCCTACGTGGCCCAGCAGGCCCCTGCCACCGGCGGGCTCAATGCGCGAGCCATGCGCGAAGGGATGGCCCGGCGCGTGTTGGCGCGTGCGCCCGGCCCGGAGATGCGCGCGGTGCTCGATCTGCGGAACGGTCCCATCCCGATGCGGCTCTATCGCCCCGTCGCAGGGCCCACCCCGCTGGTCGTCTATGCGCATGGCGGCGGCTGGACGATCGGCAGCCTCGACTCCCACGACCGGATGTGTCGGCGGCTGGCAAAGGGCTCTGGCGCCTCTGTGCTGGCGCTCGACTACCGGCTCGCGCCCGAATACCCATGGCCCGCGTCGGTCGATGACACAGTGGCCGCCCTGGGCTGGGTGGCCTCGGCGCCGGCACAGCTGGCTGGGGCCAACGGAGTCGTCGCGGTCGCCGGTGACAGCGCCGGCGGCACCCTGGCTGCCCTGGCCTGCCTCCGCGTGCGCGACCAGAACCCCGCAGCGCTTCCCAATCTGCAGGTACTCCTCTACGCCAACACCGACCTCACCGGCGCCCAGCCCTCGATGCGCGAGAAGGCGACGGGATGGGGGCTCGATGCGAGCACGATTCGCTTTTTCAACTCCCAGTGGGTCCCCGACCAGAGCTTCTGGTCCGACCCCGGCGTCAGCCCCCTGCACGCCCCCGACCTCTCGGGGCTGCCGAGCACGCTGATCGTTTCCGCCGAGCACGACCCGCTGCGCGACGAGTCCGAGGCCTACGCTCAACGCCTGCGCGAAGCCGGTGTGGACGTAGAGCTCCGCCGCGAGCCCGGGCTGATTCACGGCTTCCTGACCCTCGATCAGATCTCTCCGGCCTGTGCCGCCGCCGCCGACCGAGTCGCCGCAGACATCCGGGACCGTCTCGCCCAGCCTCCACCCAGGATGCGGCGGTAGAGTCTGTCAATTCGAAATTGCCGGGTCTCGTCGAGCATGGCCACCCGGCAGGAGAAGACAGATGGTCTACGTCGTGGCCCTGATCGAGCCGCTGACCGACAGCGTCGTGACCCTTCGTCTGCCCGCGGTCGAGGCCGGCGATGTCGCTGATCGTCAGCCCCCCTGTCGTTGCCTGCACGCAAGGCGGCAGTTCCAGCGGGACGCCCAGGCGGTCGCCACCCATAAAGGCGCATCGCCCCAGCACGAGCCCTTCTGAGGAGCGCGTGCAGTGAGCAGGTTCGTCAGGCCGGCCCGGTCTTGGCGCGCTCTGGCACTGTTGGTGGCCAGCGCTTTCTTCATGGAAAACCTCGACGGGACAATCGTGGTGACCGCGACCCAGCGAATGGCCAGATCGTTCCGTGTGCCGGCCGCCGACCTGAACGTCACCATCGCCGCCTACCTGCTGGCTCTCGGGATCTTCATCCCGGTCAGCGGTTGGGTGGCGGACCGCTTCGGGGCTCGCAGGACCTTCGCCACCGCCATTGCCGTGTTCACCGTGTCTTCAGCGCTGTGTGCGACCACCTCCAGTCTCGACCAGCTGACCGCCATGCGGGTGGCCCAGGGCCTGGGAGGGGCGATGATGGTCCCGGTCGGCCGACTGGTGGTGCTGCGGGCGACGACTAAGAGCGACCTCATAAATGCCATTGCCTACTTGACCTGGCCGGCTCTCGCAGCGCCGATTATTGCTCCCGCGGTCGGTGGGGCCCTGACCACTTATGCCTCATGGCGCTGGATCTTCATCGTCAATATTCCGCTTGGAATAGCCGCTTTCGCGGTCGCCCTGCGAATTGTCCCCGACGTGAGGGCAACCGAACGAGTGGCGCTTGACTGGGCGGGCTTCGCCTTGACGGCTACCGGCCTCGCCGCTCTTGTCGGTGGACTGGAGCTGATCACCTACGGCGGCACCGCGTGGGTGGTGATCGCCGTGACCCTCTGTGTAGGCGCTGTACTCCTGGGGGGGGCCGTATTCCACTTGTGCCGGAGCGCACACCCGCTGCTCGACCTTGGGCTCTTCAGGATCCCGACATTCCGGGTGACCAACTCGGGCGGCTCCTGTTTCCGCATGGCCATCGGCGCTGTGCCTTTCCTGCTCCCGTTGTTGTTCCAGGAGGTTTTTGGCTGGAACCCGTTCGAGGCCGGCCTGATAGTAGTCCCGATCTTTGTCGGCAACATCGGGGTCAAGCCCTTCACCACCTGGCTCCTGCGCCGGTTCGGGTTCCGGACGGTCCTCGTCACCGCGGGCAGCGCTGTCGCCACGACGTTGGGCCTCTGTGCCGCTTTCAGGCCCGGGTTCCCGCTGGCTATCACGGTGGTCATATTGTTCGTCAGCGGTGTCTTCCGCTCGATCGGCTTCACTGCCTACAACACCATTGTCTTTGCCGACGTCCCGGCGGACGAAATCGGCAATGCCAACACGCTCACGAGCACTGTCCAGCAGCTCTCAACCGGTCTCGGCGTGGCTGCCGGCGCTCTGGCCCTCCACGCCGGTGCTCCCATAGGCCGTCTTCTGGGTGTCGCAGGCAGGGGCGCCGAGCCCTTCACAGGGGCCTTCGTGCTAATCGCCTTGCTGGCACTGGTCGCGGCGGTCGAGTCCGCCTGGCTTCCCGGCCATGCCGGCCTCGTCCTCACCGGTCCCCGACCGGGGGACCGGTTGGCAACGGGGTGAGGTGATGGCCATGCCGTGCGCCGGGATCGTCCTCGCTGCCGGGTCCTCGCTGCGGATGGGCCAGCCGAAGCAGCTCCTCTCCCTCTGGGGCCGGCCACTGCTGGAGCGCGTCGTGGCGGTGGCCTGCGGCTCGCAGCTCGATGACGTCGTGGTCATTCTTGGCGCCGATCACGAGCTGATCGACCAGCGGGTTCGCTGGGGCCGAGCCCGAATCCTGGTCAACCCAGACCACGCCTTGGGGATGAGCACCTCGCTGCGGGCCGGGCTTGCCGCTCTCGGTCCCGAGGTCGAGCGGGCCATGGTCATCATGGGGGATCAGCTCGGAGTCAGCTCGGGCCTTCTCGATCGCCTTCTCGAGGTTCACCAAGTCTCCCTCCGACCGGCCGCGGCGCTCAGCGTGGGTGGCCTCCTCCAGCCTCCGGTGGTGCTTCGCCGAGACTTGTGGGGTGAGGTCATGGCCTTGCACGGGGATGTCGGCGCACGGGGCCTGATCCGCGCCCGTCCCGAGCTGGTCGCACCCCTCGTTCTCGGCTCAGATGCCGAGCACCCAATCGACATCGACACCCCGGACGACTGGCGGCGCTACCGCTCGTCCAGCCCGAGCTGACGGTCATAGGCTGGAATTCGCCAACTTCCTTCGGACTGAAGGAGGCCTCCATGCCCGAGGCCGGCGAGGAACTCGCCATCCAACGGCTCCCCCGCAAAGCAGCGAATGAGCAGCAGATCGAGGGCGCTGCGCCGTGAGAACATGCCGCAGGAGGCCACGCCGATGACGGGCACGCTCTGGAGTGTGACCAACCAGTAGCTGCTGCCCGGATGCACCGGCAAGCCTCGGCGGATCACCGATGCGCCGGCGTCGAGCAGACCACACCACGTGCCCTCCAACGGATCCACCGTCGCCAGACCGATGACGATGACCAGGTCGGCACTGGCTGTGGCGGTGACGAGGGCGTCATGGGCGGCAGCACGGTCGTCCGGATACTCGATCGACCCTACTGAACCACCGAACCAGTCCACGCGCCGCCGCAGCGAAACTTCTAACCGCTGTCGAGCGGCGTGGTCGATCCGCTGGCGGACCACGGCGCTGACGCGTAGCGGGAGGAAGCGTCTCACCGTCACCGTGGGGCCGCGCGGAGCTGATGTGGCGATCAGTTCGGCCTCCTCCAGGGTGCTGCCCGGGATGGCGAAGGCGGTGATCTTGACACCGGCAAGGGTCCTGCCGGACTCGACCGGAGCACGGTCGGGAATGGTGAATACGGTGACGCCCTCGACTCCGTTGATGGCCGCCAGGATCGCTGCATCTACCCGGGCAAGTCCGCGCCAGGCTGCGGTCAGACGGGCCTGCGACTCGGTGGGAGGATGGATCTCGACCCCCGCGCCTGCCACGGCGTGGGCCAGCCGTGTCGCTGCGGTGTTCTCGTCGACATCCTCTTCCCCCAGCCAGATGACATGCAGCTCCTCGGGGGCGGCTCGGGAAAGGGCCGCAGCGTCGGCAAGATCGAGGCGGTGACCCTTCCGCAGTACGGGCCGGCCATCGGTGCCCAGGAGGTCGTGGCAGAGCACCGATCCCACCCACCCCCCGGCGTGGACCGCGGAGCCGTGAAGTATCTCCGGTCTCACGGCCGCGCTGCCGGAGCGGCGGAGGAGAGGGCACTCCCCGCTCGCCCGCGGCGGGCCGCCACCACCTCGGCGAGGATGGCGAGCGCTATCTCCTGAGGGGTGGCAGCTCCCAGGTCCAGCCCGACCGGGCTGTGGATTCGCGAGATGGCCAAGGGATCCAGGCCCTCCTGCTGCAGGCGGGTGACACGCTTCGCATGGGTGCTCCGGCTGCCGATCGCGCCAACGTAGCCGACCCGGCTCCGAAGCAGGATACCCAGGGCCGGATCCTCGAACTTGGGGTCGTGGGCGAGGCAGACGGCAGCGTCGCGCGGCCCCAGGGCCAAGGCGGGCAGGGCCTCATCGGGCCATTGGGGGATGAGCAGGTCCGCGTCGGGGATGCGGTCCTCGGTAAGGAACGTGCGACGCGGATCGATGACCACGATCCGGTACCCGGCAGTCTTGGCCAGCCGCGCAAGGTGGATCGCGATCTCCACCGCGCCCACGATGATCAGCTGCGGTGCAGCAACGATGGGATCAATGAAGACGGAGAGCCCGGAGACGTTCTCGATCCCGGGCAGCCCGGAGGTCAGATGGCCCGCGGCGGCCGTGAGCGCCGCCGACTCTGTGGCTCGGTCGCCCAGGCTCCCGACCAGGTGAGCATCCTCATCAGCCGCGGCCCTGGCGCCGATGTGCTCACCAGCCACCACGCTCAGCAGCGCCACCGGGTGGCGGACGCGGACAGCCTCTCGGACGGCGACGAGCGCCGGATCCGATCCGTCCCAGCACAGCGTCTCGACGAAGATCTCCATGCTTCCCCCGCAGGCGAGCCCCACCTCCCAGCCGAGCTCGTCGCTGATCCCGTAGTGGAGGATTCGAGGAGGAGCCTCACCTGCGAGAGTGGCCTGGGCCTCCTGGATGACCGCGGACTCCAGACAGCCACCGCTCACGGAGCCCGCCATCCGCCCGTCGCGGCTGACCAGGAGCCGGGCTCCCGGCGACCGCGGGGTCGAACCCGCGGTGCGAATCACGGTGGCCAGAGCCATGACGGGGTCGGACGGCGCCCAGTCGTCGAGCGTCGTGAGCAGCTCCCGCATGGCCTTGAGTATGGCGCCGTGGGAGGCGTCCAGCCCCTCCTCAACGCTTCACTGACGTGCCCTGATTGGCTGATCTCACGGGGTCAGGCTGAGGCGAGACGGCTGAGGCAATCCCGAAGCAGCCGCAGGCTCATGACCCGGAGCATGGCCTCCCGGTACTCTCGGCTCGCGCGGACGTCGGAAATCGCTGACGCGTGGGCGAGCAGGTCGCTGAGGACGCGCTCTCTGGTTGCCTCCGGAGCGCTGAGATCCGCCAGGACGCCGCTCTCGTCGGCAACCAGGAACGCGCGTGGGCCGACCGCCCCATACGCGAATTGCGTCCGTCCCTGGTTGTCCACCATGCAGGCGAGGTTGACCGTTGCGAGATCAACCCCGCGCCGTCGGGTCACCTTGGCAAACGCCTCCCGATGACCTGGCGGCCTGACCGGAAGGTCGATCGACGTGACCAGCTCCCCGCGCTCCAGCACCGTGCGACCGGGGCCGACGAGGAACTCGGCAAGTGGCACCCGGCGCGCGCCCTGAGTCGATGAGATGTTGACCTCCGCTCCGTAGATGAGCAGCGCCGGAACCGTGTCGGCGGCGGGCGACGCGTGGCAGATGTTCCCGACCACCGTGGCACGGTTGCGGATCTGCACCGATCCCACTGTCGCCGCGGCATCGGCGAGGGCTGGGAACGTGGCTCTCACCCGTTTGTCGCGCTCCACGTCGACCATCACTGTCGTCGCGCTGATCCTCAACCGGCTTCCGTTCATGCCGATGTCCGGGGCGAACTCGGCGATATGCTTCACATCGACAACTACCTGCGGTGCGATGGCTCCGTTGCGGAGTGCCACCACCAGATCGGTGCCGCCGGCGAGCACGGACGCAGCGGGGCCATGCTCCTCTAGCAAGGCCGACGCCTCACTCAGGGTTACCGGTCGAACGTATGCGAATGGGCGCATGGCCAGCCCTTGTCAGAGGACCTTATCGAGCTGGTCCATCAGCACCTGCGGAGTGGCAGCCCTCACCAGGTAGTACGGCCTCTCGGCGAACTTGGTGACGAACTGGGCGCGGGCACGGCGGAGTTCGCTCGTGTCGAGGATGGGCATCGCCCATCCGGGTGCGAGCAACTCGTTCAGGAGGAAGTAGTTCTGAACCGAGTGAAGTGCCTGAAACTGTTTCTCGAACGAGATCATCTCCGCCAAGCTCGGATCAAAGTTACCGTCGATTGCCGGCACCACCACGACATCGATTGTGGACGGCTCCTCATACTCCTCCCAGGTGGGCATCGAACCGAAGAAGATCTCCACCGCGCGGTCGGGCGCCGCCTTGTCGGCGCGCTCGGTTCCCTGGGCCCGCTTCTTGATGAACACCGTCTTGGAGCCCATCACCGCCCGAGCGGTCTCATCCACCAGCGTGGTTTCGGTGGAGACGAGGAGGGCGCCCCGGCGGCAGGCCTCGATCTGGCACATGCTCTTGCCGTGGTTGGACTCGCCGCCCAGGAACATGACGGTCCGGTCGCGGTAGCGGACCGCCGACGCGTGGAACGGATGCAGCCCGTGCTCCTCGAGGCGGAGCGCCAGCATGGCCACGCCCGCCTTCTGGAGGGGTCCCGGGGCCCACTCGCCGTTGAAGGTCATGGCATGGCCGTCGTAGCTGACCGAGGTCTCGGCGTCGCGATTCCACACGATGTCGGGCTGGGCCAGGCTGGGCTGTGAGGAGATCTGGACGTTGGCGAGCCGGTAGTTGAAGAAGTCCAGATCCTCGAGGATGTGGGCCCGCGGCTCGGTGCCGTGGTAATCGACCCTCACCCGCGCCGGTCCGACCGACAGCTCCTCGGTCACGTGCTGCTTCGTGGTCATGGTTTCTCCCGCCTTCA
>PLNE01000062.1 GCA_003141695.1 Candidatus Dormiibacterota bacterium | reverse complement strand
ACCTTCTCTCAGCCCGGCTCAGTGGCGATCACCCCGACCGGGAGCGGAGACGTCACCGCCCAGCTCGCGCTGGAGCAAACGTCCCTCGCTTTGACCGGGAGCAACAGCTTCCCCGTCACCGCCGGGAGCACCTCCTATCTGAACGACACGGCAGCGGGTACCGCACTGCTGATCTCCCTCCCCGCAGGGGTGACCACGATCTGCGGAGTCAGCGGGTAGGNNCCCCGGCTCGCTCTCGGCATCGCCGTGCCGTGCGTCCTCTTTCTCGGGGTGGCGATCGCGACCAGCCTGAGGACACCCGCGCTCTCCAATAACGACGAGGCTTACCACGTCCAGTACGCCCTCTACATCCGGGACCACCACTCGCTGCCCCTCATCGGCGTCCAGAACGGGGACGAGTCCCACCAGCCGCCCCTCTACTACCTCTCGCTCGCCGTCTGGATGAAGGTCATCGGAATGCAGCCGTTCACGCCGTCGCTCCCGGTCGAAGCGACCAACGCAGCCAACCTCNNCCAGATGGCGGTCGCCGTCCACCTTCTCCGGCTGCCCAGCATTGGGTACGGGCTGGTCACTGTCCTGGCGGTATTCGGTTCCGCTTGGATGCTCACCCGGCGCCTCTCGGTGTCGTCGGCCGCCGCATCGGCGGTCGGTCTCTGGCCCAAATTCGATGTCGTCTCAGCCGCGGTGACCAACGAGTCCCTGAATTTCGCCCTCTGCGCTCTTGCCCTGCTTGCCCTGCTCCTGTGGTTGCGCGGGGGAGGGCGGCATCGGCTCTGGGCCGCCGCCGTCGGCGTCTTCCTGGGGCTGGCGGCGATCACCGAGCTCACCTCCCTTCCGGTTGCGGGGCCCCTTCTCCTCCTGCTGGCGGCGGTGTCCCTGCGCCGGCGGCTACCGGGCGATCTACTCGCGGCGGTGGTCTCTTTCGCAGCCCTGAGCGGATGGTGGTTCGTCCGCAACGTCGCCCTCTACGGAGACCCCCTGGCGAGCGCCGCCACCCGGACCTATCTCACGAAGTTCGTGGCAGGTCTGGTGCGCCCAGTGCCGTCCCTGAGTCCATCGGTACTCAGCTTCTCGTTCCATCAGCTCGTGAACAGCATCTGGTTCGACGGTGGGGCGAATCAGCTCACCCTGCCATGGTTGCTGGACGTCGGGGTGAGCCTGCTGGCGCTGGTGTGCCTGGCGCGGGGAGCCTGGATCGTCTGGCGGCATTGGGGGGGCCGGGACCTGTCCTCGCTGCGCCTCTCCGCTCTCGCGCTGGCGGCTGTCGGATCGATCATCAGCTGGGTGCTCATCATCCGCGAGACGACCCAGGCTGAAGGGCGGTACCTGTTGGTCGCCATCACCGCCTGGAGCCTCCTGCTCGTCGCCGGGACCGACTCGGTCAGGGGCATACCCACTGCGGCGCGCCACGCACTCGTCTGGCTCTGGCCGGTCCTCTTCGCCGGCCTGGACGCGTACGTCTTCGCCCAATACCTCATCCCCCACGGAGGGTTCTGAGCCGGCCCCGGCCTGCCTACCGGCGACGCTCTCCGCTGCGACCGAGGATGCGGAGCACCCTCGCGCGTGCGCTCGAGAACCTCCTGGAGCGCCGGATCTCCGAGGGGAGCGCCCGGTAGGCGGAGCGCAGCGCCCGGTAGGGGAGGCCCGGACGCGACGGCGGCGCGCCCGCCGCAGGGAAGGTCTCGGGAGCGCCGGCGATGTCGTCCCTGGTCGGGGTGAAGGGGACCGGCAGGCGAGCGCGCCCCGGCCCCCGGTCCGCCGCCGGTTGCGGGCCGGCGCAGAAACGCCGCAGCGGGGCCGCGACCGCCGGCCAGGTCAGCGATGCCGCATGAGCCGCCGAACGGGCGCCACAGGCCGCGCGCCTGGCGGCGTCGCCCCCCAATTCCACCAGGGCCTGCGCCACCGCCTCGGGGCTCTCGGGAACCACGGTCACACCGATGCTCAATCGCTCGATGTCGTCGGCCAGGGTGTCGCCGGCGGTGCAGATCACCGGCAACCCGGCCCAGAAGTAGTCGAGGATCCGGGTCCGGAAGGAGAAGCGGGTCTCGACGTGATCGAAATGGGTGGAGACCCCGATATCCGCGTCGAGCAGCCAGTCGGCCCGATCCTCGTACGCCACCCAGCTCTCGTTGAAGAANNGCGCCGTGCCTCCACCTGGGTCCACATCGTCTGGATCTCGGGATTGGGGTGGCCGGTGGACATGAAGACGAGCCGGAGGCGGGGGAGGCTCTGGGCCGCGATCCCCACCCCGCGGATGAGGGTGACCGGGTCGAACCAGTTGTAGATGCCGCCACCCCAGAGCACCACCAGGTCGTCCTCACCGACACCGTCGATGACCTTGCGGATCGCGGGACGCTGACGCCGAGGAGGTTTCGCCGGGACGCCGAAGGGGACGACATCGATGAGGGCCCGCAGGGTCGGGTCCTGCTGATGGGTGAGAGGGTTGACCCGGCTCGCCGCCGTCAGCCAGCCCAACCAGTAATCGCGCTGCTTCTCGCTGGCACAGAGGAAGAGGTCGCCGTCGCGGACCTGGTCGGTGACCGCCCGGATGGAGTCCCGCTGGGCCTGCATCCGCTTCTCCATGGCCTCCTTCCCGAAGAGGATCAGCACCTCCAGGGGGAAGGGGTCGTAGAGATCGATGACCAGGCGGACGTCCGCCTCGCGGAGCATGGGGAAGCGCTCCATCACCCACCCCTGCAGGACGACGACGCGGTGCTGCGCCACCAGAGCTGGCAGGCTCGACGCGTCGTAGGTGGTCACCGAGAAGGGTTGGGGTGGGAGGTCGCTGGGGAACGGCGAGGCCAGGGTGACCCGGTGACCGTCGGCGCTCAGCACCCGGGCGAACTCGTAGGAGCGGATCGACGGTCCCGCCATCCGCCGATTGACGTGCTCGTTGGCGAGCACGAGGACGTCGGTCACGTCGTGGCGCCCTCCGGCGGCGCCGCCGCACGCTGTGCCAGGTAGCCGCGCAGTCCGTCCCGCCAGGGTGGCAGGGGAGCCTCTCCCAATCGCTCCCAGGCGCGGTTGGCCAACACCGAGTAGGCGGGCCGCGGGGCGGGTGTCGGATAGTCGGCGGTCCCGATCGGCTCCACCGGCACGCTCAGACCCGCCTCCTCG
>PLNE01000164.1 GCA_003141695.1 Candidatus Dormiibacterota bacterium | reverse complement strand
CGACCCTCACGCGCGAAAACAATGGCTAGGCGGGCAGGAAGCCCGAGCTCATGATTGGGCCCTGGGGCCACTCCTCATTGGGATCGCTCGGGCCAACCCTGCGCGAGAGTCTTCGACACTTCGACACCCACCTTCGAGGTAGGCCGGGACCTGTACCCACCAGTTCGGTACGTATCTTCCTGATGGGTGCCGGCGAGTGGATCGATCTCCCGGAGTGGGCACCTCCGACAGAGTCGACTCGCCTTTGGCTGCATCCGGATGGAGGATTGCGGCCGTCGGAGCCGGTCGAAGGACCTCCGGACCGGTATCGGTATGATCCGACAGACCCCACTCCGGATGTTGGTGGCACTTCCGATCCCAAACCAGGCTCGCGTGACAACCGCAAGGTGGAGTCCCGGCCCGATGTGCTGACATACACCACAGATCCGCTCGACGAGAACCTAGAGATCGTCGGCACAGTGACGGTGAGGCTCTCCATCCGATCGAGCTTGCGTTTCACGGACTTCTTTTGTCGTCTGTGCGACGTGACGCGAAACGGCAAGTCGATGAATGTGTGTGACGGCATCATTAGGTTGACACCCGAAAACTCCGAAATCCAGCCCGATGGGACCTGCAGTGTCACTGTCGTGTTATGGCCGACGGCCTATCAGTTCAAGGCTGGACACAGGCTGCGGCTGCAGGTGTCGAGCGGCTCGCATCCTCGATTCGCCCGCAATCCCGGTACCGGCGAGCCCATCACCGCAGCAACGACCCTTCGGGTGGCGAATCAAGAGGTATTCCATGACCCCGCCCATCGTTCAGTGGTCGTGCTACCCATTCATCGGCGGCACTGATTTTCCTGTGAGAGCGGGACCCACTGGTGCAGGCTTGGGAGGGGTTCTTGCGGGTACCTAACGCGCCGTCTGATTCGATCCATGCCGAAAGACAAGCGGCGAAACTCGAGGGCCTTCCCCGCTCAATCGGGTGTCCGGAGGGGATCGGCCTGCGGACGACGCGGGAGTGTTACCACGGCACGGCGTTGTTCGACCCGGCAGGTTCAGTCACTGTCGCCCGTGTCATCTACGAGTGGGGCGCCTTGGCCAAGGCACTGACCATCCAACGGGGTTGCTGACGGGGCCTCCGCCGAACGACTGGACTCAAGGTGTAAATCGCGAACTCTCGCTGAGTGTCGCCGACCACCATCACGCACAGCCCTCGTGGTCCACGACCCAGAAAACCCGTAGGGCTTGTCGAGCTCCGCCTGGATTTTCTCCAGGACGCCGGCTCCCGCGAAGAGGGCTCCGGCGAAGAAGGCCGGTCGCTAAGGGCAGCTCACCTCAAGGGCTGCTCGACGGGCAGCGTTTCCCTCCGCCGCAGCCCCGCAAGTGGACCATGTCGGCCCACAGCCCCCAGACCGCCCAAAACGACTACCACCCCGCCCCCTACGCCGCCACGTGGGCGAACGTGGGCGCCTGTGTGCCCAACCACGACCCATGAGGGCACGCAGCTAGCGGCGGCCTCCACTCACACCCCGCCCCGACCAGGGACCCGTCCCACCTGGCATCTCGGGCGTGCCCTTTTGGGCGCCCGATCCCGTCTCATCCACCTAGCGCCACCGTGTGATGTCGGGAGAGAGGGGGAAGCCCGGCAAACCGGGCCAAAGACCCCCGACAGCGGGACCGCACCCACCCCCCCACCCAGGGCCACAAGCACAGCCCGGCAAGGCCGACACGAGCCGACAGACCCCAGAAACCGGGGCAGAGCGCCGGCGGACGGGGAAGAGAGACAAAGAACCCACCCACCCAGAAGGACGCCGGCGGAGGGACGAGAGGGACCCGCAGAAAGGGCGGCACGGCCAGACGACCGGCCGGAGGACACGGCAGACAGGGGCGCCCACGACCATGTGTGTTCCCGGGGGGCCAGTTCGCTCTGTCCTTTCCTCCTCCCCTCTCGCCCTCCCGCCGGCCGCTGGGTGGGCATGTTCGCGGTCTCCTGGCGCCCGGGCGAGCTGACCGAGAATCGCGAGCGCTCGTTTTCAGCAGACGTTCGAGACGCTCTCTTGAGGTTTCCAAGGCTCGATGGAACTCGTCCCCGAACTCATGACACGGTTGCATCCTGCCGATGATGAGGTAACAGGCCGCACGTGAAAGGCGCGCCTAAAGAGAGACTTTCGTGTCAAAGAGACCTTCGACTGGCAAGAATGCGCCGCCGTCCGAAACTGTGCGCGGCTTCGTGGCCGGGTACTCCGTGTCTGAGACCGACGAGCTGGCCTCNNAACAGCACAGAGAGACGCACTCCCTCGACGGGCCACCCAACTGAACGGTCCACACGTTTCGCCCACGTCGTGCCGGATCGGTCGCCGGGGAGAACCGGCCTAGCCATGCCGCCGAGTAGGCACACGGGGGCACAGGGGGCAGCGTCAGTAGCTGGTGGCAGGTAGGTACCAGATGGTGCGTTCAGGGGCAGCGGGGACAGACGCTGGGGGTGCGCTGGTGGGCCGCTAGGGCTCGGGAGGCTGCGGAGAGGCCGGTTGCGATCCGATGACCGCACGCTCGGAGTTGATGTAGCGTCGGGCGAGTTTCAGCACCTCGCCTGGCACCTCGATCTGGTAGTCGACGAGATGGCCGGCGCAGAGTCGGATCACGTGGTCGGTTGCGGGCTCGAGGCATCCCTCACGCCGGCAGATGTCGGGGCGGTTTGGGTAGGGGAGCCACCCTGGGGCGAAGGCGGACTTCGTGGGGTCTGGGTTCACGGACAGAAACTTGGACTTGCCCCTACCTCGGGCCGATCCCCGGCCACGGTGCAGTAGGCCTCGGTTTCGGGGGCCACCACCCGTGCCGCTGGATATAGAGGGCTACGACGACGCTGATGACAACGAGTGCCATGAGACTCGCCCATACGAGCGGATGATGCAGACGCCCGATCAGGTAGACGAGCAAGCCTCCGCCGGCCCCAGCGATCAGCCACCGCTCGTGTCGCCCCGTTCTGTAGCCGGCTTGCCACTCGAGGTCCTCTCGATGAAGGTGCCAGCGGGGGTGGTACCCGTCGGACAGAAGTACGGGCATGGCCATTATGCGGCCTCCTCGTGTTCAACGGACCTGCTGGCTGTGCCACCCCACCGGCTCGTCTCGGCTCCGCTCGAAAGGCGCGGCTCTTCGGGTATCGACGTGGCCGGCCTGGAGCCGCCGCTCAGCCCGGAAACCCGGTGATACGCGGCGAAGCGGTGCCGCCCGGCGGGCGAGCCGCCGGCTCCAAGTCGGTCACGAGGCCTGGGTCGCAGCTGGTCCGGTGCCGCCGACGCCATGCCCAGCTCGCCCACGTTGCGCCGTGCGGGCCGGCAGGTAGGAACCGGCCTAGCTGAGACGCTGAGGCGCACACGGGCGCACACGGGCGCACACGCGGGGCGCGCGTTGCGAGTTGAAAAGCAGGACTCCTACAGCCGTAGTGCCCTCGATGTCCCGGTGGCGTGCCAACCGAGAAGCACAGTCCCGCCGCAGCCGAGCGAGCGCATCGGATCGTTCGACGTCGACCCAGAAGAAGCGCTGGCCAGGACCTGCCTCGGCGATCTCGGAGAGCTTCACGCTCGCCAGCCGGGCCAGCACATCACGGCGGAACCATTCCGGGTCGTGCACGGNNCCCGGGTTCGCCTGCTCTCATTCTGCGAGCGAAGCATCGCGAGAACGTGACCGGTCGGGGGTGCTGGGATCGGTCGCCGAGGGGTCGCCGTCGGTGCGGCCTGTCAGGAAAGGGTGGGATGGCGAGGTTCAGTCCGGCGAGACGGTCGGAACGGGATCACGGTACGCCTTGTGGGTCTAGGGTCACCGACCGGTCACGTATGCCTCCTCGTATGCCTTCTCGGCCGTGGCCTTCGCCTCGTCGTAGGCCTTCTCGACCGGGGCCAACGCCACGCCGTAGGCCCTCTCGGCCTGGGCCACCGCCGCGTCGTAAGCCTTCTTGACCGGGGCCACCGCCGCGTCGTAGGCCTTCTTTGCTTGGGCCACCGACTCGAGGTAGGCATTCCTGGCCTCAGTGAGCTTGTCGGTGCTCATCTTCTCTTCGCTTCCTCGTGGGCCTTCTCGGCCGCGGACCTCGCCTCGTCGTAGGCCTTGCGGGCTGGGGCCACCGCCTCGTCGTAGGCCTTTTTGGCCGGGGCCAGCGCCTGTTCGTAGGCCTCCTCGGCCGGGGCCACCGCCTCGTCGTAGGCCTTGCGGGCCTGGGCTGTCGCCGCACCGTAGGCCTTCTGGGCCGGAGCCAGCGCTTTCTCGTAGGCCTTCTGGGCCTGGGCCGTCGCCGCGGCGTAGGCCTTCTTGGCCTCAGTGAGCTGGTCGGTGCTCATCTTCTATTCGCTTCCTCGCAGGCCTTCTGGGCCTGGGCCTTCGCCTTGCCCCAGAGGGGTGCCG
>PLNE01000043.1 GCA_003141695.1 Candidatus Dormiibacterota bacterium | reverse complement strand
AGATCCATCCACGCCTCGCGCAGCTGGTCCTTCTCGAGCCCGCTCCAGTTCCATCTGGGCAGCGGAAAGGCGGTACTTCGCGGCTGACGCCGAACCAGGTCGGCGAGGCCGCCCAGGGTGTCCTCGATCGCGCCGACACGCCGCTCCAGGTCCGCGGTGTCAGCCATCTGGGTCAGGCTGCTCGCGTCTGCGCCGCGGCCACCGCTGCGTCGTACTCGCTCACGGCGGCCTCGAAGACGCGGCGGTCCTTGGCCGGCAGCTCCCAAGGCCCGCGCAGGCGGACGTCTACCGGCGGCACTCCCCGGGTGAACAGGAGCCCCTCCCCCTCGCGGAGCTGGCGGATCTCCGCCGTGCTCAGCGCCGGCTCGCGGCGCTCACTCCGACCGCGACTGTTCCGGCCTGCACCGTCGGTGTGCTGGCTCGCTGACCACGATGTCACCTCGGGCAGCCAGGTCTGGACCATCTCCAGGTCGCTCTGCCAGCGCAGGCCCCGCAGGAACATCGTCGTCGTCATCGAGTCGAGGATCTCCGCGGCCCCGTGGTCTCCATATGCCCGCCGCAGCTGCGTGGGGGACTGCCAGAGGTAGATCGGGGTCACGCCCTGCTTCCGGGTGGTCGCCGCCAGCGCGGCCGCGCTCGGCAACGGGCACCGCGCCATCTCGTCGAGGATGACCGTGAGCGGCGGGTCGAGGCGCTTCCCCGGCATCCGCTGCGCTCGCGCCTTGCCGATCCCGATCACCCCTTCCACGAACGCCCCCACACTCGGCCCGACCCTCAGCCGCTCCTCGTCCGGAACGAGCACGAAGAGCATCCCGGACTCGTCAAAGAACCGCCCCACCTCGAACTGCGGATAGCCCTGCCCCGAGCACAGCTCGAGCAGGTCCGGATTGTCGGCCAGCGCCGCCAGCCCCGCGGCCGCCCCGAAGAGCACACCGCTCCGCGTCTCCGGGGCGAGGGCGGCGAAATGTGCCACCGCCGCGTCCCAGAGCGGCACCGCCCCCGGCGTGCGCTCCAGGATCGTCCGCACCTCGGCGAAACGCTCAGCGTTCACCATGCTGATCACCCACGCCAGATCGCAGCCTCCCAGGGCGGCCGCGTGCAGCACATACGTCACCAGCGAGATCGCCCGCTCCTTCCAGACCACCCCCTCCCGCACCGCGCTCACGTCGTACCCCAGCCCGACCAGGACCTCGCTCCGGAGCTTGGCCACCTGCGGGCTCTCGCATCCGCGGACCAGGTCGATCCCATACCGTGGCAGCCCCAGCGGGCCGAGCGGGTGCCCGTCCAGCCCGGTGCGGCCCCGGAAGTCCACCGCCCACTTGGGACGCTCCCTCAGCTCGGGCACGAAGGCCAGATGCCGCATCAGGTCCTCCGACGAGGAGAAGAGGATCATCGGCCCGCGCAGATGCCGCGCCAGAGGCACGGCCAGGCGCAGCGTCTTCCCCTCGCCGCTCTCGCCGAAGACGAGCAGGCTGTCCTCATGGCTGAGCCACACCGCCTCCCTCGCTCCCCACTTCTGACCGACCAGGAATCCAGCTTCGCGCGGGTGCAGGCGGCGCCGACGCACGCCGGCAAGCGACGGCCGGATGATGTGGCTCTTACGCCGCACCGCCGCGGCTGACGTCGCGACCGACCGCTCGGCCGGCGTGGCGAAGCCCCGCCTCCGGCCATGCCCCATCCAGTGCATCACAGCAATCGAAGCGGCGACCAGCGCGCCCACGGCGATCACCCCGAAGATCACCACGAGGAACAGCCACATGCCCTCGTTCGGCGCATCGTGCTGTGCCGCCGCGGTGGCGAGATCCACCCCGGGCTTCTGGACGTTGCCGTACGCGAGCAACGGTCCCCACCCGCCCACGTCAATCCAGTGGCCACGCTCGAGGAACGCGCCGACCTCGAGCGCCAGGGCGGACACCGCCCAGGCCAGGATCGCTGCCCCGATTGCGACGGCCCCTATCACCACGAGGATCGTGTCGGAGTTGGTCGAGGGGCTCGGCGACGTCCTGGCCCGTCCGTGCTCGCTCATCGCGTCTCTCCGCTACCTCACCACCACGCGCGGCGCGGCGTCGAGGGAATCGAGGAGCGCGGTGGTCTCCTCGCTGGGGATGCGGTCGCAGCGGTCGGAGAGCTGGCGGACCAGCTGGTGGTACACGTCGCGGGCCGCCTGGGGGCGGCCCAGCCGGTGCTGCCAGAGCATCTGCTGGCGGAAGAGGTCCTCGATCGGGTCGGGGTCCAGGGTGAGAGCCTGGTCGAGGGTGTCGATGGCCTTGTCAAGGTCGCCGGCAGCGGCGTGGAGCTCGGCGAGCTGGCTCAGGGTGTCCACGGCAACGCTGCGCACGTGCTCCTGGTCGTCGGCAAGCCACAGGTAGTCGGCCTTGGTGAAGGGGGCGCCGCGGATGCCCTCGGTGCCCCGGGTCAGCAGCGCCACACGGTGCTCCGGGACGGTGGTGGCGAGGGCCGCATCGCGGCCGGCGAGGAGCCGCCGGAAGTCGGAGCTGACCAGGTCGGGGTCGAGCCGGTAGACACCACCGTCAAACGGCATGGGATCGATGGTGCTGTCACCGAAAGCCTCGCGCAGGGCTGGCCGGGTGCCGCGCGTCCCCCTCACGAACCGGCTTCTCCAAATCTGATCGACGCTCCCGGCCCCCAGCGAGTCGACGATCTCGTCCTCGGTCAGCTCGCCACGGACGGTGAGCAGGGCCAGCACCTGGCGCCCCGCATCGGGAAGAGCCTTGACCAGCTCCTGACCGTCCACCAGTACCCGGACCTGCCCGTAGATGCGGATGTCGACACGGCGAGGCCCCAGGGTCGGGGGGATGACCAGGGGCGGAGCGGGCGCGGCGGGCGGCGGCGGCGGAGCCACGGCGGCGGCGTGGAGGGGCTCGTGGGCGCCGCCGGCACCCAGAAGAGCAGAGGCCTCGTCGAGCTCGGGGATGAGCGACGGGCCCTGCCACGGGTTCGCGCTGCAGTCCTGCTCGGCCGGCGCGAGCTCGGGGACGAGCTCGGGGTCCCGGCCCGCCCCGATGACCGCCAGCAGCTCGTCGGCCTCGGACCGGCTCAGCGTGTGCAGCGTGCGGGCCCGCCCCAGAAGTAGCGAGCTGAGGGCGCCCCCGCTGCCCGCAGGGTCGACCTCGACGACGTCAGCCCACCAGGCGTCGGCGAGAGGCCCGACGATCACCACCGCCACGGCCAGGTCGCGCGCCGCCTCCACGGCTGCGGTCAGGCGCTCGAGATGGGACGGTTCGATGGC
>PLNE01000125.1 GCA_003141695.1 Candidatus Dormiibacterota bacterium | reverse complement strand
CACCGATGGCCCAGTCCCCGACGGTCGCCGCTATCGAGCAGGCGCTCAGCACGGTGATGGAGCCGGAGCTTCATCGCGACATCGTCAGCCTGCGCATGGTCAAGGACATCCAGTGCGAGGGCGGGGCGGTGTCGCTCAAGGTCGTCCTGACCACCCCGGCGTGCCCGCTCACGGGCCGGATCGAGACCGACATCCGGGCCGCCCTGGTCGGCCAGGTGCCCGGCGTCGAGTCCGTCTCGGTCGCCTGGGACAGCAACGTCACCTCGGCGGCCCGCGGGCTGCCCGGGCGCCAGGAGATCCCCGGGGTCAAGAACATCGTGGCCGTCAGTGCCGGCAAGGGTGGGGTGGGCAAGACCACGGTGAGCGTCAATGTGGCGATTGCGCTGGCCCAGGCCGGTGCCCGGGTCGGCCTCCTTGATGCGGACATCTATGGCCCAAACGTGCCGATCATGATGGGCCTCCACGAGCAGCCCCAGGCCGGGGAGTCGGGGAAGATGCTGCCGCTCTCCGCCTTCGGCATCGAGGTGGTGAGCTTCGGCACCATCCTCAAGCCGGGCCAGCCGGTGATGTGGCGCGGACCCATGCTGGCGAAGGCGATGCGGGAGTTTCTCTACGAGGTGGAGTGGGGCCCGCTCGACTACCTCGTGATCGACCTGCCGCCTGGAACCGGCGACATCCAGATCAGCCTGGCCCAGTCCATCCCGCTCACCGGGGCGGTCATCGTGACCACCCCCCAGGACGTGTCCATCGCCGACGTCAGCCGCGGCATCCAGATGTTTGCCCAGCTCCGCCTCCCGGTGCTCGGGGTCATCGAGAACATGAGCGGCTTCATCTGCCCGCATTGCGGGGAGCGCACCGACATCTTCGGCTCCGGCGGAGGCCGCGAGCTCGCCGAGCGCAACGGGCTGCGCTTCCTTGGCGCGATCCCCCTCGACCCGGGGGTCCGGGTCGGCGGAGGCGACGGCCAGCCGCTGATGGTGGCGGCCCCCACCTCGCTGACGGGCCGCATCTTCCGAGGCGTGGCCGAGCTGATCGCCGCCGAGGTCAGCAAGGAGAACTACGCGGCCACCGGCGGCCCCCAGATGCCGAGCGCGCCGAGGATCCCGATCCGGGGCTGAGGTTTCCCCCGGCCGCGCCGATCCCCGGCTGCCGGCTACTTGTCCTCTTCCTCTTCCTCGTCGTCCAGGTGCGTGGCACTCACGGGTGGACCTCCTTCTGTGGTGGGTGGGGCTGCCTCCTTGTATAGCCCATCGGGGCGTGCCCGTGCCCTCGAAGCTGGGCGGACGCGCCGTCGCGCGGCCAGGGTAACCCTCCGTCACAGCCCCCGTTGTATGGCTGGGGCCGGCATGTGCCTCGAGCCCGGCACAGGGAGGTGGACACCATGGCGTGGAGCCCGCGGACCAGGTTCTCGGGCACCATCGGCCGGGCGCTGCCCCTGGCGGTCCGCCGGTCTCAGTGCCGTCGCCGGGTTCGCGCCGGTTTCCGCGCTCCCGGCGGGGCTGGTCTCGATGGCCGGCGTCCACTCGGTGGCACCGGTATCACCCGCGCCACCGACAGCGAGCGCTGCCCCGCTCACGGCCACGCCCAAGAGGGCGCCCACCGCTCAGGGCAGCTCGCCGACTGCCTCCGCCCCCGCAGCTTCGGCGACACCGGCGGCGACCATCACCACGTTGCCGGGGACGACCTCCCGGGGGTTCGGTACTTCCTTCTGGCTGGCCATCATCGCCGTGGTGGTCGTCGCATTGCTGGCGACAGTCGCCGGCTGGTGGGCGTCGCGCCGGCGTCCGCGGACCCGCCGGCGGCACCGCTGACGCCGCGGCACCGGTCGCGTTCTAGCCTCGGCTGAAGGCGGCGAAGAGGTCCCCGGTGTCCATGCCGGGCTCGCCGACCTGGGAGAAGACCTTGAAGCGGTCACGCAGCGCCGCGTACTGCTGAGCCAGCCCGGGATCGTGGTACGCCTCGACGGGGTCCCAGGGATGGAGGAAGCGGACCTCCACGATGCCGGCCTGGAGCAGCTCCTTGAGGCAGCCGAAGCAGGGCTGCATGGTCGAGGTGATCGAGGCGCCGAGGGTCTGCTGGCCGAAGCGGGCGGCGGTCAGCAGCGCGTTCTGCTCGGCGTGGACGCAGATGCAGACGTCGTAGGCCCCCCCACGGAGGCTGGTGTCGAGATCCCGCTGGGCGCAGCGCCGGCAGCCCCCTTCGGTGCAGTTGGGCATCCCGAAGGGCGTCCCGTTGTACCCGGTGCTGAGGACGCGGTCCTCCCGGGTGATCACCGCTCCAACCCGGCGGCCCAGGCAGTCGGCCCGGCTCCGAGCCGCGATAGCCAGGATCAGAAAGTACGTCTGCTTGTCGGGGCGGCGCGGACGGGCCGGTGTGGGCGTGTCAGTCATCGCTGGGCAGAGTAGCCTCTCGTGGGGCCGTCCGTCTGGTCAAATGGGATGGGGCGAGTAGCTCAGCCGGTTAGAGCAGGGGGCTCATAACCCTCGGGTCGCAGGTTCGAATCCTGCCTCGCCCACCAGCGCCTAGCGAAGCCGGTAGCGGATCGGTCGATCTCCGCTCGCAACCACCTTGGAACCGGCGCGCTCCAGGATGCGGCGCACCTGCTGTCCGCTGACCCCGGGGCCGAGCCGGTCTCGGATGCCGACGACCGGGAGCGGGCGCGCGGCACCGCGCAGAGCGGCCAGCACCTGCTCCTCCAGCGAGATCCCGTCGTCATCGGATACGGCATGGCCGTTGGGGGTGGCGGCGATGGGGATGTCCGGCGCAAGCGGCGGTGCCTCAGGCGCAGGAGCGCGGACCTCCGGCATCGGGGCGTGGACCTCGGCTGCGGCCGCGTGAGCCGCGGGTGGCTGGCCGGCCGAGGGGGCGGGCATGCGGATCGCCGCAGGCGTTGGGGGCGTCTCCCCGCGAAGGCGGGCGAGCAGCGTGGGCAGGTCGTCGAGCACCTGGCGCACAAAGATCGGGGTCCCACTCACCTCGATCTCCCGCTCCCCGTCCTTGAGCCGGACGCTGCTGGAGGTCGGGGCCGGCTCCGAATTCGGCCGGGGAGCCGGCATCGGGGGACGGTAGGGGGGTCTCGGGTAGGACCGATCGTCCGGGGGGCGACGGGGCATGAATGGGCGATCGGTCACTGACGCTCCTTCAGGTTGGGCGATGGCGCGTGCCGGGAGATCCGCCTACTCTGCGGCACCGTCGTCCTTGGGTGCCCGGGTCGAGGTGTGTCCCCTGGCCTTTGGGGCCTTCTTGGTGCTGTCCGCCACGTCCGGTGCCTCCGAAGCCTCGCCCTCGTCCGGTGTCGGCGAACCGCTGACCGGCAGCGTGATCGGCTCGAGGTCCTCCTCGTCGAGCGGGGGACCGAAGACCAGCTCCGAGAGCTTGGCCTTCAGCGGCGTCTTGGTGACGACGAGGTACACGGCTCCGGCGAGACCGGTGACGACGGCGGTCCGGCGAAACCGGCGACGCCACCGCTTTGGGCGCGCGGCCTTGATCTCGGCCTTCGCCGCAGCTTTGGCGGCGCGCTTGCCCTTTGCGAAGCTCGGCATCTCGGCAACCTCCTGTGAGAGACGGTCAGCGGCTTCGGCGAGCACCGCGGCCGCCCGCTCAGCGGCGTGGCTCAGGGTCTCCGCCGAGGTGTGTGCGGCATTGCGCAGGGCCGGACTGGCGACGCGCTGGGCTTCACGGGCCACCACCACCGCCCGCTCGGCGAGATCAGTCACGGTCTCGGCCGCCTTCTCGACGGCTCTGGTGCCGGTATCTGCCACCTGCTTCTCCATAACGGCGGACTTGGAGCGTCGACCCAGCATGGTCCTTCTCCTCGATGGGCGGGTCATGAACGGGGCGGAAGTCGGTCCCAACCGGGGATCCCGACGGCCGGCGTCGCCATCGCCCGGCCAGCGACGCTGCCGTCATGCAACTTCCCGCGTGCTCCAATGCTGACACAGCCGGCACGTCCCGGGCGACCGCCGTCGCCCGTCCGATCACCCGCGTCGCTTGGACGGGAAGCCCGGGCGATGTACCCACCGCCGCGGTTCGTCAGGCCGCTTCGGCGAGCGCCCTCAGATGCCGGGGGGCCAGGCTGGTCGCGAGTGGTGCGTCGAGGAACCAGCGGATTCGGGCGGCCGCGACCGGGCCGACCACGCGGCCAAGCTCCTCCTCCGAAGCCGCATACATCGCAGCCAGATTGGGGAAGGCGGCAGCCAGACGCACCAGCGCGTCGCCATCATCGCCAACGATCTGGCGGACGTGCCCAAGCCGCCGGCTTGCCAGCTCTCCCGTCGGTCCGTCGCCGAGGGGGAGCTCCAACTCGATCGTCCCGAGTGCGACCATACACGTATGGTAGCGAACTGATGTTCGCATGTCAAACGCGCCGGCTCGGGTACTCTGAGCAGGTGCCCCTCTACGAATACCGGTGCAACGACTGTGCCGCCGTCCACGAGGTGATGCGCCCGATGGCGGAGCGTGAGCTTGCGGCGGTCTGCCCGCGCTGCGAGAGCCGCGCGAGCATGCCCCTGATCAGCCGCGTGGGAATGCTCGTGGGGGGGCAGACGGCTGCCCCCGACCGTCCCGGGCCTTCCCCCGGAGGTGGGTGCTGCGGCGGCGCGTGCGGCTGCGGGGCGGGCTGACCGCCTCGCCTCCTGCCAGCCAGGTGTCGGTCAGGTCGGTGGCGGCAGCTCGTACGCCCAGGTCAGCTGCTGCCAGACCGCGCGAGCGGCGCCTTGGCCGCCACGTCGAGCCCGAGGTCTAGCTGGAGCTGGAGCAGATTCTGGATGAAGACGCGCCGATGCTCCGGGTGCACACCGTGGGCCAGGATGGCGGCGCGGTGGACGGGGGCGCCATACCCCTTGTTGCTGGCCCAGCCGTAGACGGGGGCCTCCAGGTGGAGGCGGCGCATCAGGGCGTCGCGATGGACCTTGGCGACGATCGAGGCCGCCGAGATCTGCGGCACCAGGTCGTCGCCTCCCACCAGGCAGTGGACGGGATGGGCGGCATCGATCCGGAGCCGGCCGTCGCAGCAGTAGCCGTCCGCCGTGATCTCGGCGACCAGGCGGCGGAACACCTCCACGTTTGCCCAGCCCAGGCCGTGCCGGTTGATGTCGGCGGTGCTGATCTCTGAGATGGCACAGGCGACGGCCTGGCGGTGGACCTTCTCGGCCACCACCTCCCGCTGGTGGGCTGTCAACCTCTTGGAGTCGCGCAACCACGGGTGGCGGAAGCCGCGCGGCAGCACCACGGCCGCTGCCACCAGTGGTCCGGCGAAGGCCCCTCTGCCCACCTCGTCCATGCCGCAGAGCCGGAAGCCTCGCCAGTCCTCGACACCGAAGGTCGTCGTGATGTAGGCGGAGAGCCGGAAGCGGGGCACGGCGCCAGTCTACGTACGCCCGGCCCCCCCGGGAGGGGCGTACCAGGCGCGCAGATCCGCTCGGCTGCCTACCTCCGGCGGGGGTTGCGCGGCCGCTTGCGGCCGTAGGCGGCCCCCTCGGCCACCGCGTCGAACGCAGGCAGGGGCCCGGCGCTGGCGCGCGTCACCCCGTCGCCCTGGACAAAGACCTTGCGGTTGCCCACGTCGATCAGATACGAGACGCTCAGCCCGCCGCCCCCGTCAGGGAGCATCGAGACGTCCGACACCGTACCGACGCGCCGGCTCCCTCCATAGGGGAAGCTGACCCTCGTGCCGATCGCGATGGCGTCGCTCGGGACTCCTGTCACCGTGCCGACGTACGGAAGCAGTCGCTGCAGTAGACGGGCTTATCACCGCGGGGCTGGAAGGGGACCCGAGCGATCCCGCCACAGCCGGCGCAGGTGACCTCGAACATCTGGCGAGGCCCGCCGGAGCGTCCCCCGCCACCGCCACCGCCACCGTAGCCGCCTCCGCCCATCCCGGCCGCCTTACGGGCGGCGCGGCACGAAGGGCAGCGAGACGGGGGGTTGGTGAGTCCCTTGGACGAGAAGAACTGCTGCTCCCCCTCGGTCCAGATGAAGTCGACACCGCATTCGCGGCAACGCAAAGTCTGATCGACGGCCAACGCCTGTGCTCCTAAAGTCCGGCGCTGAAACCGTCGCCGGGTTGGTTATACGTGTTGGATACAGTACACGTCCAGCCGGCTTCCGGCTAGTGACGGCGCGGTTTCGAGCCGGAGCCTGGTAGGATCGATCGCATCTCGGACAGGAGTGGGCCGGCGCCGCGGCAGGCGGGTCGGTGGCCGCCGGTGAGATCAGGAGGGCCCTTTGATGACCCCGCACCACACCCATGGGCCGCAGAAGCGGCTCTTCACCTCGGAATCGGTGACCGACGGCCATCCGGACAAGATGGCCGACCAGATCAGCGACGCGGTGCTGGACGGTGTCCTGGCCAAGGACCCCCTGGGCCGGGTCGCCTGCGAGACGGCCCTCTGCACGGGCACGGTCCTGGTCTTCGGGGAGATCAGCACCCAGGCCTACGTCGACATCCCAGGGATCGTCCGCCAGACCATCCGCGACATCGGCTACACCCGGGCCAAGTTCGGCTTCGACTTCGAGACCTGCGGCGTCCTGGTCTCCCTCGACGAGCAGTCCCCCGATATCGCCCAAGGGGTCAACACGGGCGGGGCCGGCGACCAGGGAATGATGGTCGGCTTTGCCTGCGACGAGACCCCGGAGCTGATGCCCGCCCCCATCCAGCTGGCCCACCGGCTCGCCCGGCAGCTCTCCACCGCCCGGCGCGACGGGACCCTGCGCTGGGCGCGCCCCGACGGCAAGACCCAGGTGACCATGGAGTACGACGCCGAGGGGCGTCCACGCCGGGTGGACACAGTGCTGGTCAGCGCCCAGCACTCCGACGAGGTCTCCAACGAGCAGATCTTCGCCGACGTCCAGGAGCTGGTGGTCAACCCCATCATCCCCGCCGAATGGCTGGATGCAGAGACCAAGCGCTATGTGAACCCCACCGGACGGTTCGTCGTCGGGGGGCCGCAGGGCGATGCCGGTCTCACCGGCCGGAAGATCATCGTCGACACCTACGGCGGGTACGCCCGGCATGGCGGGGGCGCCTTCAGCGGCAAGGATCCGACCAAGGTCGACCGCAGCGCCGCCTATGCCGCCCGCTGGGTGGCCAAGAACATCGTGGCCGCCGGCCTCGCCACCAAGTGCGAGATCCAGGTCGCCTACGCGATCGGGGTGGCCAAGCCGGTGTCGGTGATGATCGAGGCGTTCGGGACGGAGCGGGTGCCGCTCTCCCAGATCGGGGCGCTGGTCGACGAATACTTCGATCTCTCACCTGTGGGGATCATCAGCGCTCTCCAGCTCCGCCGGCCGATCTACCGCCAGGTCGCGGCCTTCGGCCACTTCGGACGGAGCGACCTCAACCTTCCTTGGGAGCAGACCGGCCTGGCCGCCGAGCTCGCCTCGGAGGCCGGGGTCGAGCCTCTGAAGAGCGCGGAGCAGCCTCACTGATGCCGCCCACCCCGAGCGCCCCCCGGGCCTGATCGGCTCAGAGCCGCCGTGGGTTACCACGTCCTGGTCCTGGCGGGAGGCAGCGGTACCCGGCTCTGGCCACTGTCGCGAGCCGGCGTTCCCAAGCACCTGCTGCCTCTCGATGCCACCGGGGTCACGTTGCTCCGCGCGACCGTCGATCGGATGCTCCCCCTGGCCGACTCCGTTCATGTCGTCACCACCGCGGCCCAGGCCGAGGCCTGCCGTCGGGTACTGGCCGACCTGGGTCTTCCACCGGACGCGGTGATCGCAGAACCGGAGGCGAGGGGCACCGGCCCCGCCCTGGGGCTCGCCACGGCGTGGGTCGCCCAGGAGGATCCCGACGCTCTGATCTCGTCGGTGCACGCCGACAGTCACATCGAGGACGGCGAGGGCTACCGTGCCGCCGTCCTGGCCGCCGCGGGGTGGGCGGCGGTCACGGAGGGGCTGGCGACCGTGGGCGTCAGCCCCAGCTACCCGTCCACCGGTCTCGGCTACGTGGCGGTCGACGGGTCGCCGCTTGCCCCGGAGCGGTGGCGCCCCCCGAGTGGCGCTCTGGCCGGGACCGCTCAGCGTGAGGCGGCGGCCGCCGTTCCCGCCTACCGGGCCGCGGGCTTCGTCGAGAAACCATCTCTGGAGGTAGCCCAGGGCTACGTCGCAGGCGGTCGCCACCTCTGGAACAGCGGGCTCTTCGCCTGGCCCGTCCCGATCTTCCAGGAGGAGCTGGCGGCCGCCGACCCGCACCTGGCCGCGCGGGTCGCCGACGTGGCGGCGGCGCGGCGCCGCGGGGACGAGGACCAGGCGACCTCCCTCTACGGCGAGATCGAGCCGGTGGCCGTCGACACCCTGATCTTCGAGCGGACCCGCCGGCTGACCGTCGTCCGGGGATCCTTCTCCTGGTCCGACCTCGGCACCTTCGCCGATCTCCACGAGACCCGCCGCCGCACCGGGGACGGGGACGCCGCCGGCAACGTCCTCGAGGGGGAAGTCGTCGCCGTCGATGCCGCCAACAGCTTCGTGATCGCCCGCGGCGGTCGCCTGGTGGCGGTGGTGGGCGTTGAGGGGATCGCCGTTGTGGACAGCGGCGACGCCCTGCTGGTGATCCCGCTCGACCAGACCCAGAGGGTCAAGGAGATCGTCGAGCGGCTGAGAGCGGAGGGACGCACCGATCTTCTCTGACGCGTCTGACGCGCGGCCGAGTTCCAGGGCTCGAGGGCCACGGCCAGTCCGGTTGGGCAGATGCTCCGCCTGGCACTGATCACGTCGGTCGCGGCCGCCGACCTGGGTGCGGACGGTGAGCTCCTGCTGCCGGCGCTCGGCCTGCTCGGGATCGCCGGCATCCCCGTGGGCTGGGGGGTGAACCTCGAGGCAGGGGCCTTCGACGGCGCCGTCATCCGGTCCGCCTCCGACTACATCGACGACCCTCGCCGATTCCTCGACTGGTGCGGGGAGACCTCGAGCCGGATGCCTCTGGCCAACCCCGTGGACGTGCTCGCCTGGAACAGCGACAAGCGCTACCTCCGAGACCTGGAGCGGGCCGGGGTGGCCATCATCCCCACCCTCTGGGTCGGGCCCGGGGAGAGCCTGGCCGGGATCCCCTGGGAGAGATTCGTCGTCAAACCCGCGGTCTCGGCCGGCGCTCGGTCGTCCGCCACCTACGACCGGTCCGGTCTGGCGGAGGCCTGCCGTCACGTCGACGCCATCACCGCGGGAGGCGTCACCGCCATGGTCCAGCCGCATCTCCGCTCCATCGATCGCGAGGGCGAAGTCGGCGTTTATGCCATCGGAGGCGAGCTCAGCCACGCCATCCGCAAGGCCGGCGTGCTGCGGGGCGGGGCGCCGCCCGCCCTGGATCTCTCGCTGGGGCGGCACCAAGAGGTCGTGCCATCCCCGCTTCTGGAGGAGCACGTCCAATTTGCGCGGGCCGTCCTCGACGGGGTCCCGGGCGGCCCGGATCGGCTTCTCTACGCCCGCGTGGACATGGCCCACGGAGAGCGTGGGGAGCTGCTTCTCCTCGAGCTGGAGTGCATCGAGCCCCGCCTCTTCCTGGAGCACGCCCCGGCCCGTGCCGGCGCGGTCGCCGGCGCCTTCGCGGCATGGCTGGAGGGCCATGTCGGGGGCGGCGCCCGGCCGGAGGGGTAGGGCGACGCCGGCTCTGTCGGGCCGCCGCACTATGGCGGGGTGCGGCGAGCCCTTGTGAGAAGAGCAGGGGTCCCCGCGCCGCGGGCGGCGTGGCGCGCAACCCCGCGCGGCCTGCCGCTCGGGGCACAATGGCTGCCCATGACCTTGCCCATCAACTTCGGCACCGACGGGTGGCGCGCCGTCGTCGCCGATGACTTCACCTACGAGAGAGTCCGCGCCGTCGCCCAGGGGGTGGCCTGGTACCTCGAGGGAGATGCCCGGGGCGTGGTCGTCGGCCACGACACCCGGTTCTCCGCGGAGCTCTTTGCCCGCGAGGTGGCGCGTGTGCTCGCCGCCAACGGCCATAACGTCCTCCTCCTCGACCACCCGGTGCCCACTCCCACCATCACCTGGACGGTCGTGGAGCGTCACCAGGCGGGCGCGGTGGCCGTCACCGCCAGCCACAACCCCGCCGAGTTCAACGGACTCAAGTACAAGCCCGACTACGGCGGTTCCGCCGCCCCTGAGGTGGTCGAGCAACTGGAGAAGCACACCCGGCGTGCCCTCGAGGGGGGCGTGCTTGCCGTCCCGTTCGAGGAGGCGCAGGCGAGTGGCAGGGTGCAGGTGGTGGATCCGATCCCGGACTACCTCCGTCAGGTGGGCCGTCTCGTCGATCTGCAGCGGCTGCGCGACGCTGGGCTGCGCATCCTCCACGAGCCGATGTACGGCGCCGGGATTGGCCTGATCCGGGCTGCCGTCGCAGGCGGCAAAACCTCCGTGACCGAGCTGCACGCCGAGCGGAACCCCGGCTTCGGCGGCATGCACCCCGAGCCCATCGGCAAGTACATGCCCGAGGCCATGGCAAAGATGGCAGCAGGCGGATTCGACCTCTGCATCGCCAACGACGGCGACTCGGACCGGGTGGGGATCATCGACGAGACTGGCCGTTTCATCACCCAGCTCGAGGTGTTGGCGCTGCTCGCCATGTACCTTCTGGAGAAGCGAGGACTGCGGGGGCATCTGATCCGGTCACTCACCAGCGGCGTGATGCTGGACCGGCTCGGCGAGCGCTTCGGCGTTCCGGTCATCGAGACCCCGGTCGGCTTCAAGTACATCGGACCGAAGATGATCGAGACCGACGCACTCCTCGCCGGCGAGGAGTCGGGTGGTTTCGCCTTCCGGGGCCACATCCCCGAGCGCGATGGGATCGTCGCCGGTCTCACCATCGCCGAGATGGTCGTTGCGTATGCCATGCCGCTCTCCGGCGTGCTCCACCATCTCGTTGACCTAGTCGGCCCCCACAGCTACGCACGGCACGACATCCGCTTCGAGCGGGCTGACTACGAGGAGCGCAAGCACCAGGTCGAGAAGCGGATGCGCGGGCAGCAACCGAAGGAAATTGCCGGTGTTGCCGTGGTCGGGACACGCAGCGACGACGGCTTCAAGTTTCTCCTCGCTGACACCAGCTGGGTGTTGGTGCGCATGAGCGGAACCGAGCCGCTGATGAGGGTGTACGCCGAAGCGGCATCCCCGGAGCGGGTCGAGGAGCTGCTCACGGCCATGGAGCGGATGGTCGGGATCGGGGCATCCCAGCCGGGCGCGGCAACCCGATGAGCGAGGTGCCCCTCCTCGCCGACGTCCACGCTGCCGGTCACGGGCGGGTCGACAAGCCCTGGGGATATGAGCTGCGCTGGGCGGTCACCGACCGCTACTTGGGCAAGCTCCTCCACATCGGGAGTGGCCAGGCCCTTTCCCTGCAGTACCACGTCCAGAAGGACGAATCCATCTTTGTGCTCTCGGGCCTTCTCGACCTGGTGCTCGAGAGCGCCGACGGCACCCTCGAGACCCACCACCTCGCCCCCGGCATGAGCGCGCGCGTCCGTGCGGGCCGCCGCCATCGCTTCGTCGCCGTGGAAGAGGCAGATCTCTTCGAGGCCTCCTCACCAGAGATCGACGACATTGTCAGACTCGAGGATCGATATGGCCGCGAGGGCTCCTCTTCCCCCTGAGCATCCGAGGCGGGATGGCGGACACACGGTGCGGCGAGTCGCGGGCGACACTCCACCGCGGAGCCGGGCGGCGGCGAGACGGCCCGACGATGGGATGCCCACACGCGCGGCCGTGCGGGGTCACGCCTACTACGCCGATCAGGCGCGCCGGGCCCTCGGGATCTCCGCCGAGCCACGCCTGGCCGAGGTGCCTTTCCCGATCATCCACGCCGCGCTCGGGGTGGCAGCCTGTGCGGTCGCGGTCGCGCTCCGCCCCGGCGCGGTCGGGCTCGTCGGCTCGGTGGTCGGGGTCACCGCGCTCTGTTTCGTCACCGGCCTCGTCCTGGCCGCCTACGACCGGTTCGTCTACCCGGCGGAGCACCGGCCGGCGGTGGAGGCGATCGCCCTCCCGGTGGCGGCTCTCGGCGCCTTCTCCCTGGTCCTCGCCGGCACCGTCGACATCCGGACCCGGCTGGTCGCCGCGGCCGTCACCGTCGCCGTCTGCGGGGGGTTGCCCCACCTCGGTGGGCTGCGGGCGAGCGGCAGAGAGGGCTGGGGGGGTCGCTTCCTCCGCGACGCCGCCGCCATCGCGGTGCTGGTGCCCGTGCTCCTCGCCTCGGCCAGCGGGAACCTGCCGCTCGGCCTCCGGGTCGCCGTCGCCCTGGTGGGGGTCGGCCTGGTGACCCTGGACGGGCTCCGAACCGAGGAGACCCGCCTCCGTCATACGGCCGCGCTCGCGGCGCTCACCGCCGTGGTCGTGACCGGGGCGATGGTGGCCGTCGACCGGGCGGTGGTCACCCCGGGCGCCGCGGCCGCAGTGACCCTCGTGATCTGGTACGGCGTGCGCGGCATGGTGGCCGGCGCCGTGATCCCCCCGCGACGCCTCGCCAGCGTCGCCGAGCACCTCGCGGTGGTCGCGATCGCGCTGTTTGGCCTGTACTGGGTGACCCGCTGAAAATTGCCGCTTGGCGGCGAGGCGAAAGGGGTCTAAGTTTTTACCACAGTGCCTGGTCTCTTGCCTAGACGCAAACGTCCCGCCGAAACGGGACATCGGGGAGTTCCCGGGGAGCCCCCTGGTAGCGCAGGCTCTCCATACGTCGGGAAAAGCCCCGGCGCGGAGGTGCACCAGGTGACCAGTGGGATCATCCCGCGACCACGGGTGGGTCGAGCACCCCGTGTCCTCGTCGTCGAGGACCATCGCTACCTCGGCGGCCTGCTCCGCGACGTCCTCCCCCAGGGGGGCTTTGAGGTGAGCCTCGTCACCGACACCAACGGCCTCGAGACGGCGCTCGAAACATTCGAGCCTGACGTGATCCTCGCCGACTTCCGGCTTCGGGGGGAGGACGGGCTGGACCTCTGCCGGAAGGTGCGCAGCAACCCGCTCTGCGGGGACGTGCCCGTGATCCTCCACACGGCTATCGACCCCCGCAACCTGCGGCTCCAGGAGGCGCTGACCCTCCCCAGGGTGACCCTCCTCCTCAAGCCTGCCGACTTCCAAACCATGGTCTCGCTGCTCCGGGAGCAGATCTCCCGCGAACCTGGCGCCGCCGAGGCCAGCCACATCACCGTCTAGACCCCGGCTCGTGCCCGTCGTCAATTCCGGGCCGGGTGGCCGTCCCCCACCTCGCCCGGGTTGCACAGCTGCTCCTCAGGCCTGGGCCCGGAGCACCTCGCGTCGGGCGTAGAGGGCCTGGTCGGCGCGGTCGACGAGGGTGGCGGCGGTGTCACCGCTCTCCAGCGAAGCCAGGCCGCTGCTCACCGAGCGGCCCGAGGTCCGGTCGCGAACATGCTGCTCGATGTCGGCGAGGGTCCGCTCCCCATCTTCGCGGGTGGCATCGGGGAGGACACAGACGAACTCGTCCCCGCCCCAGCGGATCACCAGGTCATAGGCGCGCAACCGTTCGCGGATGGCAGCCACCACATCGGCGAGCAGGGTGTCTCCGGCAGCGTGACCCTCGCTGTCATTGATGTGTTTGAGGCCGTCGACGTCGATGAAGATCGTGGCCACGCCCTTGCCCCCGAATCGGTGGAAGCGCGCGATCTCCCGGGTTAACGCCTGGAGGCCGGCACCCCGGCGGAGCGCTCCGGTGAGGTCGTCGACCGCTGCCGCCGCGGAGAGGCGCTGGATCTGGCGAACCAGGGCGCGGAGTCGCTCCAGCCCGGCGGCGACGTCGGTGTCGCTCAGTCCGGCGAGCTGGTTCGACCGGAGGCCGAGTGCCGTCGACAGAAGCTCCCGGGCCAGCTCAGGCCCGACCGGCTCCTCCGCCGTGAGGCGATGGCCTGTCGCCCATCCGACCAAGTCGACCGGCAGGTCGCTGGAGTCGTCGGGTGCGCGTTGGGGGTCGACCGGGTCGGGCATGGTGGATACGCTTGGTGAGTCGAATTCAGGAATGGACGTTCCCAGGATACGCCGCCTCACTCGGTTGCTAGGCATCCGCCCCCGAAACCCCTCTCATCCCGTCGCAGATCGTATTTGATGATGCCACAGTTTCCGGGGTTTGAAACGTTCCAGCCGGCGTTCGCGGGTCCCCTCCTCGCCCTCGCCGCGGCGCGAAGTGGCGGTCGCCACCCCGAGTGTGGTATCGACACGGCCTGTGGACAACCTTGCCGGTCTCGCCGCCCTCCTGAGCCTCGCGTTTGCCCTTGTCGTGGCCGCCCGGTGGTGGAGGAGCCATCGGCCCTCCTTCGCGTTCTGGACCCTCGGCCTGCTCATCTTCGCGGCGGCGGCGGCGGCCCAGTCGCTGGGGGAGACACAGGGTTTCCAGGACCACGTCCTCCTCTTCCGGCTCTTCTACCTCCTGGGCGGAGCCCTCGGCGTGATCTACCTCGCGCTCGGCACCCTCTACCTGCTCGTCCCGCGCCGCGTAGCGGACGTCAGTGCCATGGTCCTTGCCGTCCTCACCGCGGTGGTGGCGGTCGACGCCTTCGTCGCCCCCGTCGACACCGCCAGCCTGGCGACGCCCTGCGGCCTCTTCGGTGGGGCCTTCAGCTCAGTGGCCCCGGTCGCGCTCGCTGCAGTGATCTTCAACATCGTCGGCACTGTGGTCTTCGTGGGTGGCGCCGCCTGGTCGGGGTGGCGTTTCCTCCGCGAGCGTACCCACCTCGACCGGATCGTCTGCAACGTCCTGCTCACGGCCGGAGCCCTGGTGATCGCCGCCGGCTTCAGCGCCGCTAAGGTCAGCACCGCCACCGGCCACTGCACGCTCAGCTCCGCGGACTATCTCGGTGGCTACGAGGCCGTTGGGATGGCGGTGATGTTCGCCGGCTTCCTCTCCCTCGGCAGGCTCCGCCTGCGCTCACCGGGGAGGAGTAACCTGCCCCGGGAAGGCGTCAGCGTGCCCTGAGCCGCGGTCCTGGTCCCGTCACCTGGAGCTTGGTCCCTTGAATCGTTCGATCGTCGATAGCCGCTTGTCCATCGCCACCCTCCTCGAGAAGGACCGCGAGCTGATATCGCCGGCCATGGGCCGGTCGAGCGACCTCGTGGTGGATACCGCCGAGGGAGCGTGGCTCCGCACCCTCGACGGGCGCTCTGTGCTCGACTTCACCTGCGGCATCGGGGTCACCAACCTCGGCCACCGCCACCCCACGGTGATGCGCGCGGTGCATGAGCAGGTCGACCGGCTCTGGCACGTCTCGGGCACCGCCCACCATCCCCAGCTCGTCGCAGCCGCCGAGGCCCTGGTGAGTGTCACCCCCGCCGGCCTCAACTCGGTGTTCTTCGGCAACAGCGGCGCCGAGGCGGTCGAGGCGGCGATTAAGCTGGCCCGCCGCGCCACCGGCCGCAGCGAGATCATCGCCTTCCTGGGCGCCTTCCACGGCAGGACGTACGGTGCGGTATCCCTCACCGCCAGCCGGGCCAAGTACCGGGTGCAGATGGGTCCATTCCTCCCCGGTGTCCACCACGTTCGCTATCCGTACTGCTTCCGTATGTGCAGCCACGGCCCCGGTGAGCCCTGCCCGATCGCGGCCGGCGAGGACCTCGACCTCCTCTTCCAGACCGTCGTGCCGCCCGAGTCCGTGGCCGCCATCGTGGTCGAGCCGATCCAGGGCGAGGGCGGCTACGTGGTGCCCCCGGACGGCTTCCTGCGCAAGCTGCGAGAGATCTGCGACACCCACGGCATCCTGCTCGTCGCCGACGAGGTGCAGACCGGCTTCGGCCGCACGGGCCGCATGTTTGCGGTCGAGCACGATCGAGTGGTCCCCGACATCATGTGTGTGGCCAAGGGCCTGGGCAACGGGCTGCCGATCGGGGCGATGGTCGCCAAGGCCTCGGTGATGTCCAAGTGGCACGCCGGCGAGCACGGAACGACCTTTGGCGGCAACGCCGTGGCCTGCGCAGCCGCCGTGGCGGTCATCGAGACCCTGCGCAGCGAGCGGCTCCCGGAGCGGGCGGCGGCACTCGGTGAGCGGATCCTGGAGCAGGCCCGCGGCTGGCGCTCGGATCATCCACGGCTCGGCGACGTGCGCGGCCGCGGCTTCATGATCGGCCTCGAGTTCATGGAGAACGGGCGTCCGGCACCCGAGCTGACCCAGCGGATCATCCAGGCCGCCCTCGACCGGAACCTGCTCCTGCTCAGCTGCGGGCTCGACGAGAACGTGATCCGGCTGATCCCGCCGCTGACCCTCACCGAGGACGAGCTGACCCAGGGCCTCGACACCCTGAAGGCCTCGCTGGAAGCGGCGGGAGCATGAACGCGTCCTCCTCTCGGGGCGCCTGACCCGATGGAGGAGCGTTTTCTCGATTCCCCCCGACGGCTTCGCTACCTCATTGGCGGAGACGGCCCGCCACTGCTTCTCTGCCACGGGTGGTTGGGCTCCGCGGAGAACTTCCAGACCTGGTTCGAGGACGTCGGGCGGCGCCGGACGCTGATCGTCCCTGACCTTCCCGGGTCCGGGGAGAGCCCGCCGCTGCCGGGCCGCCACACCTGCGCGGCTCTCGCCCGGTCGCTCGAGCCTCTGGTCGAGGCTCTGGGGTTGGAGCGGTTCGACCTCGGCGGTCTCTGCCTCGGCGCGGGAGTCGCCTTCGAGTACCTTGCCAGGTGGCCGGAGCGAGTGGACCGCCTGATCCTCCACACCCCACTGGTGGACCCGTCGGTGGTCCGGGCCCGCTTTCATGTACAGGCGACGGTGATGACGTCCGGGCCGGTCTTCCCGGTGATCAGCTGGCTCTCCCACCGCCGCGTGGTGAGCGACCTCTACAAGCGGCTGATGGTGGAGGGTGCCGACGTCGACTCCCGCCAGGCCGAGATGAACTTCCGCAACCAGAAGCGGGCATCTCATCGCGCCGCGAAGGAGTGGGTGCGGAGCGGCCTCCGCCGCCACGACGCCCCCCTCCTCGGCGGACATCTGGGAGAGAGCCTGGTCATCGTCGCCGGCGACGATCGTCTCCTCCGACGCGACGCGCTGCAGCACCTCGTGGAAGGGATGCCGCGAGTCCACTACGCCTGCATCGACGATGCCGGCCATGGCTGGAACGAGGGATTCATCCGCGGCCAGCTCGACGCCATGGCCACCTTCCTCGACGCCGTGCCCTCGCCCGGAGTGACGGCGGCGGCCTGAGCGATGCGGCGTGCCGCTAGTGTCCTGTACCGGAGATA
>PLNE01000140.1 GCA_003141695.1 Candidatus Dormiibacterota bacterium | reverse complement strand
CTGCGCCACCTGGCCCGGAATCCCGACGCCTCGCTCCACGACCTTGCCCAGCTGACCTTTCAGAGTGACCAGGCCTTCGGCGCGCTGGCGGGACGCATGGTCGAGCGCGGCCTCATCGAGCGCGTTCCCGGCCCCGGTCGGGCAGTCCACCATCGCATCACCGACCGGGGGCGGCGGCTGCTCGCCGAGGCCAGCCCGCTGGTCGATGACGTGCTCGCGGCCTCGTTGGGGACGCTGGCGCCGCCTCAGCTCGACCTGCTCGGTGACCTGCTCGACCGGCTGGCGACCTCCGAGATCTCGCCGCGCTGACTGGCGGCCCGCACCCCTCGCCGCGGCCGGCGCGCCCTCCAAAACCAGGGCCCGCCGCTTCTCCACAATCGCCAGGGAGGCGCAGCGCGACACAATTCGGTGGACCGATGACCGAGACCCCGACCAGGCCGACCCCCGAGGAGGCCCGCCGCCGCGCCGGCGAGCTGAAGCGGGAGCTGGAGCACCACGGCCACCTCTACCACGTCCTCGACCGCCCCCAGATCACCGACGCCGAGTACGACAAGCTCTTCCGCGAGCTGGTCGACCTGGAGGCGCGCTATCCCGAGCTGCAGACCGCGGATTCGCCCACTCAGCGGGTGGGCGGCGCCCCCGCGGAGGCCTTCTCCAAGTACCGGCACCGGACCCCGATGCTCTCCCTCGCCAACGCCTTCTCGCTGGCGGAGGTCGAGGCCTTCCGGCGGCGCATTCAGCGGATCGTGCCCGACGTGGACCGCTTCGTCTGCGAGCTGAAGATCGACGGGCTGGCCATGTCGCTCACCTATCGCGACGGCGAGCTGGTGACCGGGGCCACCCGCGGCGACGGCGTCGAGGGCGAAGACGTCACCGCCAACGCGCGCACCATCCGCTCCATCCCCGTCCGCCTCCGCGGCGTCCCCGGCGGGCTGCCCCGCGAGTTCGAGGTGCGCGGCGAGGTGTACATGCCCAAGCCCAGCTTCGCGGCCCTCAACCAGCAGCTCGAGGAGGACGGCAAGCAGACCTACGCCAACCCGCGCAACGCCGCGGCGGGGGCGGTGCGCCAGCTTAACCCCACGGTGACCGCGAGCCGGGGTCTGCAGACCTTCATGTACCAATTGGACCCGCCCGGGCCCGTCCGCTCCCAGACCGAGGTCCTGGCCCTGCTCGGGGAGATGGGCTTCCGCGTCAATCCCAATTGCCGAGAGGTGGACGGTGACGGCATCGCCGCCTACCTGGAGCACTGGCAGGACGCCCGCCACGACCTCGACTACGGGACCGACGGTGTCGTCATCAAGGTCGCAGAGCGAGAGATCCAGGCCGAGCTGGGGGCGGTGTCGCGGGCGCCCCGCTGGGCGATCGCGTACAAGTTTCCGCCCGAGGAGCGGGAGACCCGGGTGCAGGACATCCTGGTCAACGTCGGGCGCACCGGGACCTGCACGCCAGTCGCGTTCCTGGAACCGGTGCTGATCGCCGGCTCCACGGTGCAGCGCTGCACGCTGCACAACGAGGACGAGGTGGCGCGCAAGGACGTCCGCGCCGGCGACACCGTGGTCGTCCACAAGGCGGGCGACGTCATCCCCGAGATTGTCCGGGTGGTGCTGGAGAAGCGCCCCGAGGACGCCGTGGCCTGGGTGCCTCCGACCACCTGCCCGGTCTGCGGCTCCGAGCTCGTCCGCGAGGAGGGGGAGGTCGCCCGCCGCTGTGTCAATCCGCTCTGCCCCGCGCAGCGCTGGGAGCGGCTGATCCACTTCACCGGCCGTTCGTCCCTGGACATCGAGGGGATGGGCCCCATGGTCATCGCCGCCCTGATCGAGGCCGGCTACGTCGAGGATGCCGCCGACTTCTTCCGGTTGACCCGGGAGCAGGTGCTGCAGCTGGACCGCTTCGCCGACCGCTCCGCGGACAACCTGACCGCGAGCATCGCCGCTCGCCGGCGGGTGCCGCTGCACCGGCTGATCAACGCCCTCGGCGTCCCCAATGTCGGGGAGCACACCGCCCTGGTCCTCGCCGCCCACTTCCGCTCCCTGGAGCGGCTGGAGGAGGCCACCGAGGAGGATCTGCTGGAGGTGGAGGGCATCGGGCCCATCGTGGCCGCCGCCATCGCGCGCTGGTTCCACGGCGAGGACGGCCGGAGGCTGCTGGCCAAGCTTGCCGAGGTCGGGGTGGCGGCGGAGGCCGCGCCGGTCGTGGGGGAGGGGCCGTGGACCGGCCAGACCTGGGTGCTCACCGGGTCGCTGGAGGCGATGCCCCGCCCCGATGCTGAGGAGCGCATTCGCCGCCTGGGCGGCAACCCCGGCTCCAGCGTCAGCCGAAAGACCCACACCCTGGTCGCCGGCCCGGGAGCCGGGAGCAAGCTGGAGAAGGCGCAGCGGCTGGGGGTCCGCGTGATCGACGAGGCCGCGTTCCTCGAGGAGCTGGAGGCGGCGGAGCGCGAGGGCTCAGGAGGTCCCTGAGATGGAGCACGAGGTGTCACCGGCTCAGTTCGACGCCGGCCTGGATGGGCTCGGGCTGCTCCGCTCCTGGCCGTCCGCGGACCCGGTCGAGCTGCGCGCCAGGCTTGCCGAGCTCCGGCGTGACGCCGAGGGCGTGGAGAGCCGATCCCTGGAGATTCTCGACGTCGACGAGGGCTACGTGGGCTGGTCGGCCACTTACGACACCCGCGTCAACCAGCTGCTGCTTGCGGAGCAGCCTGCGGTGGCCGAGATCCTGGCCACCGTCCCTCCCGGCCTCGCTCTCGACGCGGCCTGCGGCACGGGCCGGCTGACCGGGCTGCTCCTCGGGCTCGGTCACCGGGTCATCGGGGTCGACGCCTCCCAGGCCATGCTGGCCCAGGCCCGACAGGAGCTGCCTGCGGCCCATTTCCGGGTCGGGTCGCTCACCGCGCTTCCCGTCGCCGCCTCCGCATTCGACCTGGTCACCTGCGGCCTGGCGCTGACCCATATCACCGCCCTGGCGCCGGCCATCGGGGAGTTGGCCCGGACGCTGCGCCCCGGGGGTCGGCTGGTCGTTTCCGACATTCACCCGGTGTCGGTGGCCCTCGGGGGCCACGCCTTCTTCCGCAGAGAGGATGGCTCCCGCTGCGTTATCCGTAACCACGTTCACTGGCACGCCGAGTATCTGGACGCCTTCGCCGCCAGCGGCCTCCGGGTCAGACGCTGCCTGGAGCCCACCTACACACCGGAGATCGTGAGCTCCTTCCTCCGCGAGGGCAGCTCCCACGCCATCCGCCACCTCGAGGGGCTGCCCTTTGCCCTGGTCTGGGACCTGGAGCTTCCCGCCGTGGGGGAGGGGCGGGCCGAGCGCACTCTTGCTGCGGTTGTTGCGGCCCATCCCCGAGATTGAGAGTCATCCGGCGCCACCGGTTCGTAGTGGTGCGGGTCGGGTGAAGGAGGCCTCAAATGGCCATCTGGGAGGAACTGGCATGGTCGTATTCGGCGTAATCCTGATGATCATCGGCTTTCTGGCGGGCATAGCACCGCTGTGGACGATTGGTCTGATCCTGGTCATCGTGGGGCTCGTGCTCTCGATCCTGGGCATGGCCGGACGCCCGGTCGGTGGCCGTCGCTACTACTACTGATTGAGCGAGGAGAAACCATGGGCAGTGCGGACAAAGCAAAGGGCAGAGTCAAGGAGGCTCTGGGCGACCTCACCGACAACGACAAGCTCAGGAAGGAAGGCGGGATCGACCGGGCAAAGGGCCAGGTCAAGGACGTGGTCGATAAGGCTGCGGACAGAGCAGCGGGCAAGGATTAGGGACAGTCTCTCCCAAGGTCCCCAGCTCCTGCGCGTGGCCGCTCCGGCGATACAGTGACCGGGTGGCCACCACGGAGCGCCCGGCTCGGCTGATCGACAACCCCGATCTTCTGCGCGAGCGGCTCCGGGCCGCCCCGCAGGGTCCCGGGGTCTACGTCATGCGCGACCTCGCCGGCCGGGTGGCCTACGTCGGCAAGGCGGCGGTGCTGCAGAACCGGCTCCGCTCCTACTTCACCGGGATGCCGAGCCTGCCCGATCGGACACGCCGGCTGGTCGAGGCCGTCTTCGACTTCGAGGTGATCGCCTGCGCCAGCCCGCGCGAGGCCCTGATCCTCGAGAACACCCTCATCAAGCGCCACCGCCCGCGTTTCAATGTTCGACTCAAAGATGACAAGAACTATCTGTACCTGAAGATCCCGCTGCCCGGCGCGCCGGACACCCACGCCCCCGGCACCGCCCGGGAGAAGCTGAGGGCACCCCGGGGCGAGGCCGGGCAGCGCGCGACGCTCTTCCCCCGGCCCTACTACACGCGCAAGGTGCAGCGCGACGGGGCGCGCTACTTCGGCCCCTACACGAGCGCCCAGTCGCTGCGCACCACGGTCCGCTCGCTGCGCACCATCTTCCCCTTCCGCACCTGTGGCGATGAGGTGTTCCGCAGGGGCCAGGTCTGCCTCGACTACCACATCAGGCGCTGCAGCGGCCCCTGCGAGGGGCGGATCGACGAGGCCGGGTACGCCCATCTGCTGGAACAGGTCGAGACCTTCATGGAGGGCCGGAGCCCAGTTCTCGCCGACGAGCTGCGCCAGCAGATGGAGGAGGCGGCGATGTCCCTCGATTACGAGCTGGCGGCACGCTTCCGTGATCGTCTCCGGGCCATCGACCGGATCAGCGAGCGGCAGGATGTCTTGAGCGGCCGGCGCGGAGACCACGATGCCGTCGCCATCGTCGTCGAGGCGGGGCGGGGGATGGCGGCGGTGCTCACCGTTCGTGGCGGCCGGGTGATCGGTTCGGAGACCCACGAGGTCGAGGGTGTCGCCGACCGCTCGCCGGCCGAGTGCCTGAGGGCCTTCCTCCCCCAGTTCTACGGCGGGTCACCCCAGCTTCCCCGGACCATCGTCATCTCGGACGCCACCGAGGACCTCGTCGACATCGCCGACTTCCTCTCCGGCGAGCGCGGCGGCCCGGTCGACGTCCGAGTCCCTCAGCGGGGCGAGCTGCGCCGGCTGGTGGAGCGCGCCCGCGAGACGGCGCTCGCCGCGCTCCGCCAGCGCCGAGTCGTCGAGGACTTCGACGCCGAGCGGACCGAGGCGCTGCTCGCCGACCTCGCCACCCGACTCGACCTGGAGAGCCCGCCGCGCCGGATCGAGTGCTACGACATCAGCAACACCATGGGAACCAACTCGGTGGGGTCGATGGTCGTCTTCGAGGACGGCCGGCCCCGTCCCGGTCACTACCGGCACTTCGGGATAAAGACCGTGGAGGGTGCCGACGACTTCGCCTCCATGGCGGAGACGCTCCGGCGCCGGTTCGCCCGCCATCTCCGTGCCGTCCAGGAGGAGGCGGACGGCGACATCCCGGTCGCCGATCCCGACGGCAGCAACGGCGCTGAGGCACGCCTCGATCCGGATGCCGGCGATGCGCATGGCTCGGCGGCGGTCGGAGCCCGCCGGGGCAGGGCTCGGCCGGAGGAGAGCTTTGCCGCGCTTCCCGACCTCCTCCTCATCGATGGTGGCAAGGGCCAGCTCGGCGCGGCCCGGGGCGTCCTCCTCGAGCTGGGGCTGGGGGACGTGGCCGTCTTTGGCCTGGCCAAGCGCAACGAGGAGCTCTTCCGNNCGCTCACGGCTCGACGTCGTCCCCGGCCTCGGTCCCGTGCGCAAGCGCGCCCTGCTCCGCCGCTTCGGCACCGTCGAGGCGATCGGGCAGGCGAGCGTGGAGGAGCTCTCCGAGGTGGTGCCCGAGGTGGTCGCCCAGAGGATCAAGGAGCTGGTCTGAGAAGAGAGGTCGTGCCGGCACGACCGGTGGCGGCACGGGTGAGCGTGGGGCGCGCCTGCCTGTCCCCCCTACAATCGCGGCGAGATGACTGCTGAGGCGGCGGCGCCCGAGGCCTGGGTTCTGACCGGCCAGAGTGGGGCCGGAAAAGCGACCGCGGCCCGCGCCCTGGAGGCCGCCGGCGTGGACGTCGTCGACAACCTGAGCCTCGATCTCCTCCACGAGTGGGCCTCCGCGGGCCGGGCGCGTCCGGCGGTTGCGGTGGTCGACGCACGCCAGGGCGAGGTGATCGCCGGGCTGATCCCGCCGGCGGGGGTGCGTGTCCTGTACCTCTCAGCCCCTGACCCGGTGCTCCTCAAGCGCCTGGCCGAGAGCACTCGCCCGCATCCCTGCGGCGACGCCGGCGGCCCGGCGGCGGCGGTGCGGCGCGAGCGGGAGCTGCTCGAGGGCCTTCGGGCCGCCGCCGACTCTGTGATCGACACCGGAGAGCTGAGCCCGGAGGAGCTGGGCCGGCGGGTGGTCGAGTTGGTGGCCCGAGCCGGCGGGGAGCAGCCGCTGCGGGTGGTGGTCTCCTCCTTCGGGTACAAGTTCGGTCCACAGGTGGAGGCGGACTGGGTGGTCGACGTCCGCTTTCTTCGCAATCCCTTCTGGGACCCGGAGCTGCGGCCCCAAACGGGGCTGGATGCGGCCGTGCGCGACTACGTCCTCGCCGATCCCCACACCGATGAGCTCTGCGATCGTCTGAGCGAGCTGCTCTCCTGGGCGTCGACCCACTACGCGGCCAAGGGCCGCCGCCACCTCCACGTGGCTGTGGGCTGCACCGGCGGCCGGCATCGCTCGGTGGTCGTCGCCGAGGCGCTGGCCCTGAGGCTCCGCGCGGAGAACCTCCAGGTGACCGTCCGCCACCGCGACGTCGGCAAGCCCGACCCGCGCTGACCTGGATCGGCGGGTGGCGGCTCACCGCTCCGGGCCCGAGACGTCGCGGCAGCTGATCGCCGCCCGGCCGGTGCGCGATCATCCGGCTGGCCTGCGCGGCGCCTCCTTCACCGAGCGGATCGTCGCCGAGCTGGCCCCGCACGTCCCGCCGCTCCCCTGCTGCCGTGCCGCGCTGATCGAGGGGATGACCCTCGCCGGGGAGGGCGGGTCCCCTGTCACCACCCGCCTGGTGTCGGCCCGCGCCGCTCTCGCCGTCCTGCATGCCGATTCGATCCCGGCGTCGGTGGAGCGGCTTGCCACAGCGCGCCGGCACCGCTACCGGGTCACCGTCCGAGCGTCGGCTGCCGCCGGCACCGCCCCGGACGCGCCTGCAGGCGGCAGCTCCGCCCCGGCTGCGCCCCCGGTCGCGCCGGTTCCCTCGGCCAACCTCTGCTGCTCCCGCTCCCGGCTGCGCGGGGTCTTCCTAGCCTGCGGCTCGCTCAGCCGTGGCGACGGGCCGCCCCAGCTCGAGCTGCTGGTGGGGTCGGGGGCGGCCGCCTCCCGGGTGGTCGACGACCTGGAGCGACTCGACATCCTGTCCGCGACCCTGTCGCGCCGGGGACGGCCGGTCGTGGCGGTGCGCTCGGCGGCGGGGGTGGCGACCCTGCTCAGCTCCATCGGTGCCCACCTGGGCCGGTTGGAGTTCGAGTCGGGCCGGGTGGTTCGCGAGGTGCGCTCCGGGGTCAATCGGCGGCTCAATGCGGAGACCGCGAACCTCCGCCGCACCGTCTCCGCCGCCCTATCCCAGCTGGAGGCGATCGACCGCCTGGAGCGGGACCGGAGCCGGTGGGAGCGCCTGCCGCCGGCCCTCCGCGAGGCGGCCGTGCTGCGCCGGCGCCGGCCCCGGGACAGCCTGGAGGCGCTCGCCGCCGCTGCGCGCTGCAGCCGGCCGGCGATGGCCGGGCGTTTGCACCGGCTGGTCGCCATCGGCGGGGTCCCCGAGGAAGGCTGAACTCTCTGTCTGCGTGATCCCTGGCCCCCGTCGACGGGGTGCCGCACGAAGGCTGAATTCCCCGTCTGCGTCCGGGGCCACCGGAGCATGGTGACGGGACTGTCGGCCCTGGCGATCGGAGCTCTCTCCCGTCATCATGGATCGCGTCCGAAGGCGCGGTGAGCAGCCCTCTTGCTACTCTCCGCTCGGATCTCCAGTGCCCCTAAACCCTGAGGAGAGTTCATGGCTGTCAAGGTCGGCATCAACGGCTTCGGCCGCATCGGGCGCAACATCCTTCGCGCCGCTCGTCAGCAGGGAGCGGACATCGAGATCGTCGCCGTCAACGACATCACGACTCCGGCGACACTCGCTCATCTGCTCAAGTACGACACCATCCTCGGGCGTTTTCCCGGCACCGTGTCGGTGGAGGGTGATGTGCTGACGGTCGACGGCAAGGCCATCAAGGTGCTCGCTGAGCGCGATCCCGGGAAACTCCCGTGGGGCGAACTGGGCGTCGACATCGTCGTCGAGTCGACAGGCCTCTTCACCGACGCTGAGAAGGCCAAGGCCCACATCGCCGCCGGCGCGCGCAAGGTGATCATCTCCGCGCCCGCCAAGAACGAGGACCTCACCATCGTGATGGGGGTCAACGAGAAGTCGTACGACCCGGCCAAGCACAACATCCTCTCCAACGCCTCCTGCACCACCAACTGCCTGGCCCCGGTGGCCAAGGTCCTCAACGACTCGTTCGGCATCGAGTCGGGGCTGATGACCACGGTGCACGCGTTCACCAACGACCAGGTGGTCCTCGACGGCCCTCACAAGGACCTGCGCCGGGCGCGCGCCGCGTCTCAGGCGATCATTCCCACCACCACCGGTGCCGCCAAGGCGGTGGCCCTGGTCCTGCCCGAGCTCAAGGGCAAGTTCCACGGCATGGCGTTGCGCGTGCCGGTGCCTGACGTCTCGCTGGTCGACCTCACCGTCATCCTCTCCAAGGCGACGACCGTGGAGGCCATCAACGCGGCCATGCACGCTGCCGCCGCGGGCCCGCTCAAGGGCATCCTCGGGGTGAGCGACGAGCCGCTGGTCTCCGCCGACTACCTGCAGGACTCGCGCTCCTCCATCTTCGATGCGCTGTCGACCATGGGAGTGGGCGAGAAGTTCTTCAAGGTGCTGGCNNTTCGTCAAGGTCCTGGCCTGGTACGACAACGAGTGGGGCTACAGCTGCCGCGTCGTCGACCTGGTCGACTACATCACGAAGTCCCTCTAGCGCGCGACGCGTGCTGTTGAGGTTCAGGGTCAGTTCAGGGGACCGCGCATGAAGGCGACCATCGACGACGTCGACGTCCACGGTAAGCGAGTGTTGGTGCGGGTCGACTTCAATGTCCCCATGAAAGAGGGCCGGATAGTCGACGACCGGCGCATCCGGGCCGCGCTGCCCACCCTCCGTGCACTCCGTGAGCGGGGGGCCCGGATCATCGTCGCCACCCACCTCGGACGTCCCAAGGGAAAGGTCAATCACGACCTGACCACCGCACCCCTGGCGGCTCGCCTCGGCGAGCTGCTGGGGACGCCGGTGGAGCAGCTGCCGGCGGTGGTCGGCCCCGAGGTCGAGGCCGCCGTCAATCGCCTCGCCGACGGCGAGGTGGCGATGCTCGAGAACGTTCGCTGGGAGCCGGGCGAGGAGGCCAACGACGAAGCGTTCGTCGAGAAGCTCACCGCCCTCGCCGATCTCTACGTCAATGACGCCTTCGGCACCGCCCACCGTGCCCACGCCTCCACCGAGGGCATCGCCCACCACCTCTCCGCGGTGGCTGGCTACCTGATGGCGCGCGAGCTCGAGGCCCTGGGCGGGGTGCTCGAAAACCCGCGGCGGCCGCTGGTGGCGATCCTCGGCGGCGCCAAGATCTCGACCAAGATCGCGGTGGTCGAGAACCTCCTCGCCAAGGTCGACACCCTCTGGATCGGTGGCGCGATGGCGTGCACCTTCTACCGCGCCCTCGGCAAGGAGGTGGGGAGATCCCTGGTGGAGGAGGAGTGGGTCGAGACCGCCTCCAAGCTCCTCGCGGGCCAGGGCGAGGGGAAGGGCAAGATCAAGCTCCCCATCGACGTCGTGGTCACCTCGGAGCCCGTCGCCGGGTCGCCGACGACGGTCGTCGCCTGGACGGCGATCCCCACCGACCAGCTGGTCGTGGATGCGGGCCCGGAGACCTGTGAGCAGATCGCCGAAGACTGCCGGACCGCGGGCACCGTGGTCTGGAACGGCCCGCTCGGGATCTACGAGATCGAGGACTTCGCCCGCGGCACCCGCCGCGTCGCCGAGGCCCTCGGCGCATCCTCCGCCACCAGCGTAGTGGGTGGCGGCGACCTCGCCGCGGCCCTCGACCAGGCCGGGGTCGCCGGCAAGATCAGCCATGTCTCGACCGGCGGTGGCGCCACCCTCGAGTACCTCGAGGGGAAGGAGCTGCCCGGGGTCGCCGCACTCCAGGAGAAGGTCGCACTGTGAGCAC
>PLNE01000197.1 GCA_003141695.1 Candidatus Dormiibacterota bacterium | reverse complement strand
CCCGTAAGCTGGCGAGCAATTTCTAGCGTGGTGGTGCCACCATCGAGGACAACGGTATCGCCATCCTTGATTAGAGCAGACGCCGTCCTTCCGATAGCGCGCTTCTCCGATAGCCGCATCCCGAGCCGCTCCCGGAAGCTTCGCTCCGATGGCGAGGAAGGCACCGTAGCCCCACCACNNCACCGTCATCTCGGAGACGCCAAAGTGGGCGCTCAGCTCCCGCGTAGTGGCAGCCCCGGTGCTGGCTACCACCTCGAGGATGCTGACCTGGCGCGTGTCGGCGGCATTCTCTGGCATTTTCTCTAAGCTCGCACGTGGATCCCAAGTCCACCGCGTTCGCCCATCTTAACGCCGGCCATGTTCGGTCGCAACCAAGCGCGGTACCGATCGACCCCGCATGGCTCGCGCAAGAGGGAGGGCAGTTGCCGCCAATGGCGGCGGGCCGCCGTTCGTCCTCCCTGGCTTCGGCCAGGGTCTTCGTGGGCCGACCACGCCCCGACCACCCAGCTGACGGCGACTCTCGCGGTCGCTCGCGTCCATCCGGGTGCTCGCCCGACCGCTTCCCTGCGCCGGAAGGGGATCTTGTGGGCACACGGCAATGGAGGAGCTCGTCGATCGGGGAGCCGATGCGGTAGCCAGGTGATCCTCGGCCGAGATGCGTTGCAGTCCCTGCGCCCCCGCCTGCCGGAATGACGTACGGATGTTCGTAATGTCCGCACGGACACCTTGGACTTGCATATGGACATCCCCGATGGTATAAATTCGGCAACTCGGCGTCCGCCCTCCGAACGGCGTCGGGATCGTGAGAAGCGGAGATAGGAGGGACCGTCGTGGGGGCCAGTCCGGCAGTCTCTGATACGACCTTGGCGCACGGTGCGATCGGGTTGCGAGAGGTCATTTTCCAGTCAGTGGCGTTCATGGGTTGCGGCGCCACCATCGTTTCATCGCTCCCGCTGACCATGGCGTATGCAGGTGGAGCCGCCCTCGACGCCGCTTTCCTCTGTTTGCTCGCCTTACTNNCTCTGTCCGCTCATCTCCCGAGCGCAGGCTCCTTCTACACCTACGCCTCACGCGCTATCCATCCTAACGTTGGCTTCCTAGTCGGGTGGCTGTATTCCATGCTGACCGTGCTAGTCGTGCCGCTGCTGGTGCTCATTTTGGCCGCGACCCTCGCCGCCACCCATCCACTTACGAGCGCACCAGGCCTGTGGTGGGTCTACGCACTGATAGCCATTGTTATCGTATCGGTGATCTACTGGCTGGGCGTGCAAACCTCATCAGTCTTCAACGTCATTCTCGGCATCTTCGAACTCGCCGTCTTCCTCGCTGTGTCCATTTGGCTAATCTTCGCAGCTGGCGACCGGAACACGTTTGCGGTATTCGGAACTAAGTTCGCGAACATCCCAGGGCACTTGGGTTTCGGCGGGATCATCGTCGGGATGATATTCACCGTGCTTGCATTCAGCGGGTTCGAGTCAGCCGCCCCACTGGCAGAGGAGTCGCGCGCGCCCCGCCGTACGATCGGACGCGCAGTCGTGATCGCCCTGCTCGTGGTCGCCGGCATCGAGCTGGTAAGTATCTACGCAGCGACGGTCTACTGGGGTCCCAAAAACATGGGCGCTTTCGCATCGTTGAGCGGTGGCATCGGCGCCAACTGGGAACTACTTTCCGGTAAGGTCTGGGGGGCCGGATGGCTCTTGGTCCTGATCGCGGTACTCAACTCGTGTTTGGCGAACTCCAATGCCGGCGCCAACACCATCACGAGAACACTCTACGCATTTGGTCGCATCAGGGTGTTGCCCAGGGCCCTGGGAACTACAGACGCGCGGCGGAAGTCGCCACAAGTGGCGGTGGCTGTCCAGTTCGTCCTGTCGGTTGCCATCACCCTGGGTCTCGGAATCGCCTATGGACCGTCGGTCGCCTTCGGCATCCTTGGCACCATCATCGGTATCGCGTTCGCGGTCCTCTACATGGTGCANNTTCTGGAGGCAGCGCCGGCACGAGTTCACGTGGTGGCGGCACGCGCTGATTCCGGCGATCGGCATTGTGGTCCTTATCCCAGTGTTCTTCGCAGGCGCGGGGCTTCCGGTGTTCAGCTTCATCTCTCCGCTCACCGCGCCCTATTCGTACGCGGGCCCGATCCTCCTGATTTGGATGATCATTGGCCTCGGCTATCTGTTCTACATGCGGTCGCACGACCCTCAGCGCATCCAAGATACCTCTAAGGTGTTCCTGATGGAGGAGACCGACGCGGTCGAGGGTATTGCTGCAGCGGTCTCGTCTAACTGACCGTGCGCGAAAGAGTTGGAGCGTAGGACGGAAGAAACAGTGTCGGCCCGCCTCTACTTGCCCATCGATCTGGGGACCAGCGCCATCAAGATCGGCCTGTTTGATACGCGCGGCAGATGCGTAGCAGCTAGCACCACCGAATACTCCCTGATTACCAGCTCACCCCTCTGGGTGGAATGCAACCTCGAGACCTACTGGCAAGCGGTGGTCTCCGGGATGCAGGCGGCGCTGCGTGGCCTCGTGGGGTGGAAGCTCCCCGAGATAGCTGGGTTGGCGGTGTCCTGCCAGGGGGAAACGCTGGTCGCGTTGGACGCGTCCGGAC
>PLNE01000128.1 GCA_003141695.1 Candidatus Dormiibacterota bacterium | reverse complement strand
TCAGTGCGCTCCCTCCCTGCGCTGCTCGCTTCCTTGATCTGAACGCCGAAGCTGGGCTCCATTGCCCAGCGGGGGCCCGCCGGCCGGAGTCGCGCCCAGCGCTGCGTCAGTTCCGCTGTCGTGTGGAGCGCTGCGGGCCGAGCGTTCCGTCAGCTCGTAGCTGGCGACGCGGCTCCAGTGAGGCCCGGAGCTGGCCGCAGGCGGCGTCCGCCTCGCCTCCTCGGGTGTCCCGCACGGTGACGGTCAGCCCCGCCTGGGCGAGGTGGCGCAGGAAGGCCCGGCTCACGTCCGCCGGCGGCGGGCCCCAGGTGCTCCCCTCGATGCGGTTCATGGGGATCACGTTGACGTGGGCGCGGAGACGTCGGGCGATCCGCACCAGCCCCGCGGCCTGTTCGAGGCCGTCATTGACGCCGCCGATCAGGCACCACTCCAGGCTGAGCCGCCGTCCGGTGACCCGCCCGTAGGCGCCGGCGGCGGCGACCAGCGCATCCAAAGGGTGCGCCCGGTTGACCGGCACCAGCCGGTCGCGCAGCTCGTCGGTGGCGGCATGCAGCGAGATCGCCAGGGTCACGGGCAGCCCCTCCGCGGCCAGCCGCCGNNGTGACGGGGCCCAGCCCGTGGCGGTGCAGGGCCTGGCCGGCGAGGCGCACCTGGTCGACCACCTCGGCCGACGTGCAGCTGCGCCGCAAACCCATTCTCCCCGTGGCGCAGAAGGGGCAGCCGATCGCGCAGCCGACCTGGGTGCTGACGCACACGGTCGCGCGGCGCGCGCTCCCGCCTCAGGAGGGGCTCTCCATGGCGACCGTCTCCACGGTCTGCGAGTCGTCGAGGGCGCAGAGCAGCTTGACGGTCGTCCCGTGATCGGCCAGCCGCTCGGAAACGGCGGTCGCGGTGATGAAGCGCAGGCGTTTTGAAAGCCGGTCGCGCAGCCCCGCAGGCAGTTGCCGGATGTCGTCGAGGGACGCCACGAACGGCTGCCAGGCCGCCTGGCGGAGCTGGCGTGCTCTCCAGGCGGGCTCTCCCACCGCTGCGACGAATTCAGTGAGCTGGTCGTCGTCCAGCGCGCTGAGCGCGGGTGCGGGTTCGCGCGCCTGCCTGGTGCCGGGAGCCGCATGAACTTCGATCGGAGCCGCCATCGAGGTCATCTTAGGGGCGATCGGAAGGTGGACGGTGCGAGCGCCGACCGGCCCCGTGGTTGACGAACCCCTGACGTTTCGAGGAGGATCCTCGGGGAGATGCCCATCCTGGCCCGAACAACTGGATTGAGTCGCACCAGGGTCGCCTTGCTCGTGTTCTCGGCGGCGCTTCTCAGCGCCTGCGGCGCGACGTCGACGTCCAGCTCCGGCAGCCCCACCCTTCACCCGGCAACCGCCACCCCAACCTCGGCCGCGACCGCGACCGCGACACCCACAGCGCCGGCAGCGATCGCCTGCACCGGCGCCGACCTGACCCTGGCCCTCGGTGCGGAGAGCTCCGCCTCGGGGGGTCAGCAGGGGCTCACCGCCCTCCTCGCCAATCACTCCAGCACGGCCTGCACTCTGGCCGGCTCCCTGCAGGCCCAGCTCCTGGACAGCAGCGGAAACTCGCTCACCACGAGCCTCGAGAGCACGCCGCCGACGGGCAGCGCGTGGCTGGTGCCCGATCGGATCGCTCTCGACGCCTGGTGGCCACAGCCGGGCGAGGCCACGGTGACCATCAGCTGGCACACCGGCGACGTCCAGCCCGGCCAGTGCTCAGGGGCGGCGCCGTCAGTCGGCGAGGTCAGCCTCTCGGTGTCCGGTGGCGGCAGCGTCACCGGGGTGATCGGCAGCGCATCGGCGATGGCCCCGTGTCTGGGTGTGATCGAGATCGGCGCGATCACCCAGCCAGGCGCGCCACAGGCCTTCACGACCGCGACGGTCGCCGCGCAGACGGCAGCTCAGGAGGAGTTCGCCGCGACGATAGCGGCCACCGGCCCCCCTTCGAGCTACACCGTGAACAGTGGCACCCAAGCCGCCGACGTCACCTACGGTGTCGGTCACGGCTGCGGGGCGTCCACCTACGTCTGGCAGGACAGCGCGGGCTGGCACGTGCTGGACACCGTCTGCGTCCAGGCGGTGGGATACAACCCGTCGGTCGGCACGTCCCTCTACATCTTCGGCCCGGGTTCGGGCTGCGCCAATGTCTACTCGAACCCCAGCCATTCGGCCTCGATCAGCGGGTGTCTGACCTGGAGCCAGGCCGGCTCGGGTACTCAATACGCGGTTGATCAGGGGCCGACCTACACCGCCGAGACGGACCCGGCCAGCGGGCAGCCCGAAGGCACGGTGTGGTGGCATCTCCACGGCGAGGGCTGGGTGACCCAGGACTTCTTGGTGGTGCCACCCCAGGCCTGACCCGGAGCTGCCCGTCGCGCCAAGGGTGCCCCCGAGCCGCGACCGATCCAATCAGCTCGGGCGGCGCCCGATCAGCTCCAGGAACTCGGACCGGGTCTTGGGGTCGGTTCGGAAGACCCCGGTGAGTGCCGAGGTCACCGTCTGGCTGTTCTGCTTCTGAACGCCCCTCATCATCATGCAGAGGTGAAAGGCCTCGATCACCACGGCCACGCCGTAGGGGTGGAGTGCCTCGTCGAGGGCCTCGGCGATCTGGGTGGTCAGCCGCTCCTGGACCTGCAGACGGCGGGCGAAGACGTCGACCACGCGGGGCAGCTTGCTCAGGCCGACGATGCGGCCGCGCGGCATGTAGGCGATGTGGGCCCGACCGTAGAAGGGGAGCATGTGGTGCTCGCAGAGGCTGTAGACCTCGACGTCGCGGACCAGCACCATCTCCTCGTAGGGCTCGGCGTAGACGGCGTCGCGGATAACGTCGCTGACGTCGATCCCATACCCCTGGGTGAGGAAGCGCAG
>PLNE01000053.1 GCA_003141695.1 Candidatus Dormiibacterota bacterium | reverse complement strand
CGCCTGATACCGCTGCTCGGTCACGCTCAGTTCCCTCATGTGAGGGAGTGTCAAGCCTCAGCCGAAGAAGCTATCAGTCATCACCCGAAGGCCTGTCAAGGATCAGCCGGAGCCCTTTTGTCAAGGGTCAGCCGGATCCATACAACCAGCCAGTACCCCCTGCAGGACTCGAACCTGCGACCTGCGCGCTTAGAAGGCGGCTGGCCTATTGATTAGGCGGTTGCCTAGTACCTCGCGAATTCAGATGCACCATCTGCCTCGTCAAAGAAGCTGCATGGTACGGGCCGCCTCCCACGTCAGGAAATGGTTGGGATAGAGAGTTTGCCGGGCTGGTGGCCATCAGCCGCCGAGACCTGGCTCCCACCCTGGCCCCAACACAACTCGCGACCACGACATCCGCGGTGGACCAATTTTCGGGGGGCCGGACACGGGTATTGCGGACTCACCGACTGGCTAGTTCAGTTCGCAGAGCTTGTCGCCCATGGGCCGATGCCACCAATTCGCGTGATCGAGTACCGCACGATGAAGCCAGGCTTCGACTCCTCAGGAATAGGGAATCGAGCATCTGGTGAGACGTAGACCTTCGCGTGCTTGGCCATCAGGTCCCAGATGCGAGGGCTGGGTTCTACCGTCGCCCGTGCATAGATGACTGCATAGGGGTTGAGCCAAACTCCGGGCTCTCGCGGCACGTCGAACGAGAGCGCTACGCGGGGGTCGCGTCTGATGTTTCTGAGTTTGATGTTGTCCCGCATGTGGGTGCTCACCAGATCGTCACCGTCTAACCCTACCCAAATGACGGTTACCTGCGGGCTCCCGTCCGGGTTGATGGTGCTCAGGTGGACCATTGGTCCAGACTCGATCAGCTCGCGAAGTTTCGGTGGTAGTGCTGTCATGGCCTTAGCGGAGTGACTTGCCGGACAGCTCGCCATGCTTGGCGGGCCAACGAGTATCGTGAGACGGCACAGCCGCGACCCCGCTTACCTCGTCAGGCTCGTCGACCGGGCTGAGTGCTGCTCGGGAGCTCGGTACAGCTCGTACCTCTTCGTAACCAATCATGATGCCTCCGGCAAAGTAATGTCCCTTACGGGGTTGGGGGGACACTTGAAATTGGGCTGATAATGGACGCCAAACCGCTCCTCCGCTATCTTGCCCAATTCTCGTCCGCCTGAATTTCTTCTGGAGATTGTCCGCTTCTCCAGAGGGTGAGGAGCGAACCGCTCGATGCGCCATCCTCTGCTTGTGTGAACGGCATCAGCGCCTAAGAGGTTGGCGGCGATCAGTGGGTCCGGTGGGTTCTCACCGGGGTGCACGTGGCATCGATGCCCGTACTCTCCGCTGGTTACACGTTGGGAGGGCGTCGGGAGAGGTCCGGGAGGTCTCTCGGACATGAGGGGGGCGCGGTGACGGACTTGGGACCGACCAGTACCCTCTGCAGGAGGCCTGGCACTGGGTTACGGTCGTGTGTCCGAGATCGCCTTCGACGACGCGATTGCCGCAGTGGCCGGGCCGTCCGCCACGAGAGGAGCCATTCATGAACCTCCCGCCCTTTCGCATCGAGCAGTACTACGAGAGGCACGAGTTCACGACCCGCTATATGGTCTCGAGCAGCGACTGCGAGTCGTGGACGCTCCAGAAACTGTTGAGCCTCGAGCCGGACGCCCTGGACCGCCTCCTGGCCATCCGGTGCGGCTACACCGAGTCGCGCGGGGCACCCGAGCTGCGGCGGGCGATCGCGGCCACCTACCAGACCATCGACGCCGATGAGGTCGTCGTCACGACCTGCGCCGAGGAGGCGATCTTCCTCGTTTACCACGCTCTCCTCGGTCCGGACGACCATGCCGTGATCGAGACGCCCTGCTACGAGTCGGCCCTACAACTGGCCCGGAGCACCGGTGCCGCGGTGGGCGCGTGGCATCGCGTTCTTGCGGATGGTTGGGCGCACGACCTCGACGCCCTCGGCCACCTGCTCCAGCCCAGCACGCGCGTCCTCTACATCAACCAGCCCCACAACCCCACCGGGACGCTGATGTCCCGGTCGACCTTCGACCGGGTCGCTGGGCTCGCCCAGGAGTTGCGGCTCACGCTCTTCTCCGACGAGGTCTACCGGGGCCTCGAGCACGACCCGGCCGACCGGCTGCCCGCCGCTTGCGACCGCGACCAGCACGCCGTCTCGCTCGGGAGCGTGTCGAAGAGCTACGGGCTCCCGGGACTGCGGATCGGTTGGATCGCCTCCCACGACGAGACGCTGCGGCGGAAGGTGATCGACCTCAAGCACTACACGACGATCTGTGCCAGCGCCCCGAGCGAGGAGCTCTCCGCCCTCGCCCTGCGGCACGGGTCCGAGCTGCTCGCTCGCAACTGCGGGATCATCCGCCGCAACCTCGGCCTTCTCGACGAGTTCCTGGGCCGGCATGCGGATACGTTCAAGTGGGTGCGCCCGACGGCAGGCCCGATCGGATTCCCGCGGACCACCGGCGTCGGCGACGTCGACGGGTTCTGCGAGCGCCTCGCCGCGGCCGGGGTCCTCCTCCTTCCGGGGTCGGTGTACGACGAACCCGATCACGTCCGGGTTGGCTTCGGCCGGGCCAACCTCCCAGAGGCGCTCGCCGTCCTTGAGGAGGCTCTCACAGGTTGACCTCGTCCGGGGTACATCTCGCTCAGGTTGCGGGCGACATCCGGGGTCCGCCTGATGCCTAGTGTCCTGTACCGGAGAT
>PLNE01000110.1 GCA_003141695.1 Candidatus Dormiibacterota bacterium | reverse complement strand
CCGGTGGTGCGCGGTGTGTTCAACGTGCGCGGGGACATCGTCCCGCTCCTCGACACCGCCCTTCTGCTCGGCCTCCGTCCGGTGACGGCGGAGCCCTACGCGGTGCTGGTGGAGACCCCCCACGGGACCGCAGGCCTGGTGGCTACGGAGATGCCCCTCACCGTCCGGCTGAACGAATCGGTGGGCCATTCCGACATGGAGGGGACCACCGAGACCTACCTGGTCGCTGACGCCCGGCTGGCCGTCGCCCTCGACGTCCCGGTGCTGCTCAGCCCTGCCCGGATCGCACAGTGAGCCCTCAGGAGTCGCTCTCGGAGGGCGACTTCCAGCGCCTCTTCGCAACCGAGGCGGAGGGCCGGCTCGACACCCTCGTCGACGAGCTGCTCGAGTTGGAGAAGGGCGCCGCGACCCCGGAGGTTGTCGCCTCCCTCTTCCGTGAGGCCCACACCATCAAGGGCGGCGCCGCCGTGGTGGGGATGCCTCATGTCGCCCGGGTGGCGCACGCGCTCGAGGACCTGCTGGAGGAGGTGCGCCGCGAGCGGCGCGGGGTCGATACAGCCCTGATCGACGCGGTGCTCGCCGGCGTCGACGCCATCCGGACCCTGATCCCGCTTGCGGTCGCCGGCCAGGAGCATGAGCAGATGGCGTTCGACGCCGAGCAGGCGCTCCGGATCGCCGTCGGGGGACCTCCCATCGTGGACGACAGGGTTGCCGCGGGCGCCACCATGCCGGCGCCGGCCACGGCGGCCCCGGCGGCGCCAGACGCGGCAGTCCCGACCCCGGCGGGGGCGGCTCCCTCCCCGGCCGCGTCCCCGCGCTCTGCGCCAGGCGGAGGCCGGACGCCTGATCGGACGGCGCCCACCCCCGCGGCTCCGCCCGAGTCCCCTCCGCCGCCTCCCTCGGATTCCGAGGCAGCCCCACCGACGGCACCGGCCGGCGAGCACGCCGCGGGGGAGGGGTCGGCGGAGGCGCACCGTGCCGTCGGTAGCGCCGAGGGTCACACCGAACCAGCCCGGGCCACCGCGACCGAGATGCTCCAGATCCCGGTCCACCGGATCGACGACTTGGTCCGACTGATCGGAGAGGCATCGGCTGCCACCCTCCGCCTCGGGAGCGCCCTCCTGGAGCGCCTGGAACGCGATCCCTCCGGGCTCACCGAGTACCGCGACCTGGTCCGCTCCCTCAACCAGCTGCAGGAGCTGGCCCTCCACGCCCGGATGATCCCGGTCATGTCACTCGCTCCGCGGCTCCGCCGGGCGGTGCGCGACCTGGCCCGGGACACCGGCAAGGAGGTGCGTTTCGAGACCCGCGGCGAGGACGCCGAGATCGACCGCGGCGTTCTGGAGCGCCTTGCCGATCCCCTCCTCCATCTGGTCCGCAACGCTGTCGACCATGGCGTCGAGTCCCCGGACGAGCGCCGCCTCCACGGCAAGCCGGTCGAGGGGACGATCCGGCTCCACGCCATGCAGCTCGGCTCCGAGGTGGTCATCGCGGTGAGCGACGACGGCAGCGGCATCGATGTCGCCCGGGTCCGGGAGGCTGCCGGTCGCACCGACCGCAGCGCCATCGAGATGGACGACGAGGCCGCCCTCTATCTCATCTTCCGGTCGGGCCTCACCACCGCCACCAAGGTCACCGACGTCTCCGGTCGAGGGGTCGGGCTCGACGCGGTGCGGGCCAGTCTCAATGCGGTGCGCGGGCGCATCGAGGTGCGATCGGACCCAGGGATAGGCACGGAGTTCCGGATCGCCGTGCCCATCACGATGGCGACGCTCCGCTGCTTGGTGGTCAACGCGGGCGGGCAGCCCTACGCCATTCCGCTGCATTCGGTCCGGGCGGTACTGCCGCCCCAGCCCTCGGCGCAGGTGGGCGGGCGGTCCATGACCATGCTGGACGGTCGTCCGGTCCCGATCAGCAGCCTCGCCGCGGTGCTCGGCACCGGCAACGGCACCGTCGGCCCCTCGGTGGTCGTGGCCGGCCTCACCCGGAGCCACGCCTTCACGGTCGACGACCTCGTCGACCAGCGCGACGTCGTCGTCAAGGGTCTCGGCGAGCTCGTCCCCCGGCTGCCCGCGGTGGCCGGCGCCGGCGTCCAGCCCGATGGCAGCATCCTCCTGGTGCTCGAGGCCGCGGGCCTGATCGAGCGGGCCCGCCGCATGGACAACGGCGACCGGTCGCAGGAGGCGGCCAGCGGAGGGGGCCGCGAGGAGCCCGTCCCGCAGCGCGCCGCCTCCATCTTGGTGGTCGACGACGCGCTCACCGTCCGCGAGCTGCAGCGCTCCATCTTCGAGAACGCCGGCTATCGCGTGCGAGTGGCCATCAACGGCGAGGAGGCCCTGGTCGAGATTTCCCACGAGCGCCCCGACCTGGTCCTCACCGACGTGCAGATGCCGAGGATGGACGGTTTCGAGCTGACCGAAGCGATCCGGAAGCAACCCGCGCTTGCCTCGCTGCCGGTGATCATCCTCACCTCTCGTGGGAGCGACGAGGATCGCCGCCGGGGCCTGGATGTCGGCGCCGACGGCTACATCGTCAAGAGCGGCTTTGACCAGGCGGCGCTGCTCTCCGCGGTGGAGCGGCTGCTGGGGGCAGAGCGGTGACGCTGGCATTCGAAGGCCGCGCGTTGAGGCGGGCCGCCCTCAGCCGCGTGTTGCGCCGGGCCGCCATGGATCGCGCGCTGGAGCAGGCCGCGATGCAGCGCGCACTGAAGCGGGCATCCGGGCGCGGCCCCGCCGCAGCCGGCGTCCCGGCCAACGAATGGCCCGCGAGGTGCGCGCCGTGCCGGTGAAGGACGTCCTGCGCGTGCTGATCATCACCGGGCAGACCGGCCCCTGGGCCGTCCAGCTCGCGCGGGCCGTCGAGGCCGATCGCGACGCCAGCGTCGTGGGCCAGGTTCCCCCTACCCAGGCCGTGACCTACGTCGGTCGGGATCGCCCCGACATCGTGAGCCTCGACATGTCCGGGTTGTCCGGCAACGGCCAGGCGGCCGGCCTCGTCCGGGAGATCCTCGCTCTCGCCCCTGTGCCCATCCTTCTCATGGTCCCGTCCGACCAGCGCCGCGACACTTCCATGGCGGCGGTTGTCGCCGGCGCCGTGGAGGTGATGACCTACCCCGCCAAGTGGGACCTCGCGGTCGGAGCGGAGTTGCGCAGGCGGCTCCGTGCCCTCGGGCACCTCTCGCAGCGCCGCCGCGAGCGGCTCCGGCGCCCGGTGATCCGGGAGCCGCGCCCCGCCGTCGCTGGCGGGAAGCGCAGCTCCGATGGCGTGGTCGGACTGGCGGCCTCCACCGGCGGCCCCCCAGCCCTGGCCCGGGTTCTCTCCGGCCTGGTTGGTCTGGAGCGCCCGGTCATCGTCGTCCAGCACCTGCAGTCCGGCTTCGTGGACGGCTTCCTCGGTTGGATGCGCCGCGAGTCCGCCCTCCAGGTCGAGCTCGCCGTTGACGGCGCCCAGCTCCGGCCCGGGGTGGTCCTGGTGGCGCCGCCCGGGCTGCATGCCATCGTGCGGCGGGGCCGCCGGCTGTCGCTGCTCGACGAGCCCGTGACCCTCCACCGTCCGTCCGCCGACGTCCTCTTCCACAGCATGGCCGAGTGCGGCGGCGAGGGCGGGATCGGCGTGATCCTCACCGGGATGGGGGACGACGGGGCGTCCGGCCTGCTCGCCCTTCGGCGCAGCGGCGGGACCACCATCGCCCAGGATCAGGAGTCCTCGGCCGTCTACGGCATGCCCAAGGCGGCCCATGACAACGGCGGTGCCGCCTGGGTGCTGCCCCTCTCCGAGATCGCTGCCGCGGTGCTTCGCGCCGCGGGCGCGGCGGTGCCGGCATGACCAGCGAGATCCTGCTCGACACCGCCAGTGAGTTCGTGGCGCGGAGCGTTGGCCTGCGCCTGGACCCCGCCCAGCGGTATCGGCTCGACTACTGGCTCCACCACACCGCGTCGCAGCGGGGCGTGCCGGACGCGACGATCGTCGAGGAGATCGCCGCCGAGGGGCCGGCGCTCCAGGCCTGCCTCGACGAGCTCACCGTCCAGGAGACCTCATTCTTCCGCGACCCCGCCCAGGTCGCTGCCTTGCGCGGCGACGTCGTGCCCACCCTGCACTCCCCGCTCACCGTCTGGAGCGCCGGCTGTGCCTGGGGACACGAGCCCTACACCCTCGCCATGGTGCTGGCCGAGAGCGACGTCGCGGAGTGGCACGTGGTCGCCTCCGACATCTCCTCCCGCGCCCTCCGCCAGGCCGCCAGCGGGCGTTACGAGGAGCGGCAGCTCACCGGGCTCGGCGAGAGGGAGCGCAGCCGGTACCTCCGCCGGGCCGGCGACGAGTGGGAGATCGTCCCCGAGCTCCGGTCGAAGGTGACGGTCTTCCGGCACAACCTGATCCGCGACCCGGTTCCGGCGCAGGCGCGCGGCGCGGAGGTGGTCTTCTGCCGCAACGTGCTCATCTACTTCGACCGCCCCGACGTGCTGGCCGCACTGGAGCGGATCCGCACCACGATGGACCCGCGCGGATGGGTCTTCCTCGGCTACTCGGAGTCGCTCTGGCAGGTCACCGAGAGCTTCCACCTGGTCCGCGTCGGCACCGCCTTCGCGTACCGGCAGCCCGACTGCGTGCCAGCGGCCCCGGCGGCCCAGGTCCTTCCCGTCCCCGACCATCCGAGCCACCCGCGCGGCCCCTCCAAGCGGGTCAAGTCCCCTGCCCAGCGGGAGGCGGTCCTCGACTCCGGTCCAAGCAACGGCGCCCGCTCTGCGGCGCACGCCCAGGCCCGGGGAAGCTCCCGCCCCTCCGTGCCCGCCGGGACCAAGCCGGGCTCCGCCCACGCCCACGCCCCCGCACCGCCACCGTCGCCCGCACCGCCCGCGCCCGCGGCGCCCTCTTGCGACGGCGACCCCTCGATCTCGGCCCTCCTCGCCGCGGGCGAAGCCGGCCTGCAGGCGGGCGACGCGACTGCCGCCGTGGCTGCGCTCCGGAAGGTCGTCTACCTCGACCCTGACCACGCCATCGCCCAGTTCCAGCTCGGCCTCGCCTTTGAGCTCCAGGGCGAATCTCGCCAGGCCCGCCGGGCCTTCAGCGTCGCCCGGGCCGCCCTGAGCCGCACCTCGGCTGCCGCCGAGGCCGCCCTCGAGGGCTACCAGATTGGCGAGCTGGTCCGCATGATCGACCACCGGCTGACGAGGTCACCCGAGCCATGAGAACACTGGTTCACTTCGAGACGATGGGCGGCGAGTGGGCGGTCCCCATCGAGCGGGTGCACGAGGTGCGGCTGCCCATCGGGATCGCCCCGCTTCCGGCGCCCAAGCCCGGGATCGCCGGCGTGCTCCGTCGCGGGGACGAGGTCCTCACCGTGCTCTCCGTGCTCGGCGACGCCGCCGGCCACGTCCTCGTCCTGGAGGGCGCCGGCGAGCGCTTTGGCCTGGTGGTGGAGAGCGCCATCGGCATCCTCCGGGTGGAGGAGAGCGCGATCACCGCTACGCCTGCCGGCCAGGAGAACCCGGTGGTCTCCGGGGTGATCCGGGCCGATGAGCAGCGGATGATCCTGATCCTCGACACCGACGAGCTCGCGAAGGGGCTCCAATGAACGGCACGATCCTGGTCGCGGACGACTCGATGGTGGTGCGGGC
>PLNE01000163.1 GCA_003141695.1 Candidatus Dormiibacterota bacterium | reverse complement strand
GTCCCGCGCAGCCGCTTGAGGAGACCGTTGTCACGGCGATAGACGGTGTTGATGGTGAGGTTGGAGAAGCAGGTGGTGATCACGCCCCAGGCGGCCATGGCGGGAACGAAGAAGTTGTTATAGGGCACGAGCGTGCCACCCACGCACTGACCGCGCGCACCGAGGCTGCCGTCGATGCAGGTGGTCTGGCCCTTGAAGATGGCGCCGAAGATGAGCAGGAACATGATCGGGAAGCCGAAGCCGAAGAAGGCGGCGACGCGGTTGCGCCAGAAGCCCCGCTGCTCGGCGCGCACCTGACGGAGGCTGACGGCCAGGTCACTCATCGGCGGTCAGCTCCAGGTAGACGTCCTCCAGCGACGGCTGAGTGACCTCCAATCGCTGCAGCTCAAGGCCGCGGGCGACCGCCCACTCGGTCAGCTCGTGCAGGGCCTTGGTCGGGGTTTCGGTGATCATCGCGATCAGTCCGTTCTCGCCGCCGGGGACGACCTCGCCCCCCTCGGGCACCGCGACCCCGTCGGGGCGGACGAATTGGATCCTGGTCTCGGCCTTCTCCGCGCGCAGGCTGCCGGGAGTGCCGATCCGGATCACCTCTCCCGCGCTGACGACGCAGACCCGGTCGGTGAGGTTCTGGGCCTCGTCCATATAGTGGGTGGTGAGCAGGATGGTCTTGCCCAGCTTGCGCATGCCGCGCACGATCTCCCACGCGTTGCGTCGGGCCGACGGGTCGAAGCCCGTGGTCGGCTCGTCGAGGAAGAGCAGCTCGGGGTCCCCGATGATGGCGAGGGCGAGATCGAGGCGGCGCTGCTGCCCACCCGAGAGCTTCTTGACACGGACGCCTGCCTTCTCCTGGAGACCGACCAGCTCGACGACATCGTCGGTCGCGAGCGGCTTCGGGTAGTAGCCGCGGTGGAGCTCGACCACCTCGCGCACGGTGAGGTACGGCTCGACGGCGCACTCCTGCAGNNCCCTCGAGGATCTCGACGATCGTCGTCTTACCCGCGCCGTTGGGCCCGAGCAGGCCAAAGACCTCGCCCGGTTCCACGCTGAAGCTGACGCCGCGCACAGCGTGCAGCGAGCCGTACGACTTGCGCAGCTCCTCGACCACGATGGCCGCCATCTACGTCGGGCCTCCCATGAGTAGGAGATGGTACCGGTCTCCAGCTCGCTGACCGCGGCGCGCTGATTCGCGGCAGTTGTTGCAGGATCCCCAATGCTTTTGGTACGTTCCGAGCCTCCCTTCGGGCACGAGGCACCGGCGCGACGGGATTGAGCGCGGAGCAGCGCGTCACCCGGCCCTGACTCACATCGGGAGGACAGACGTGGACCAGTGGGGACTGCAGCCCTACGGACCGCCAGGGCTGGCACCGATACCCACCGTGGTCAACACGGGCGCCCTCCAGCAGTTCCCCTTCGCCTCGATGGCGGAGGATGTCTCGTCGCTGAGCGCCCGCGCGTGCACCGGCCTCCAGGACGCTGCCGGCGCGGCCGGCCAGGCCGCACTCGAGGAGGCGATGCCGGACCTCGCAGAAACGCTGGCGGTCAGCTTCCAGTCGGCGACGCAGAGCCTGATCGGTCTGGGGGAGGCGCTCGCCGCCGCGGCCAATCGCTACGCCGGCGCTGAGAACGCCATCCGGAGACTGGAGGAGCAGGCCCCGTGAGCACCGATGGCCTCACCCTCCCTCCCGGGGCCCCCGCCGAGGTTGGCTCCGCGGCCTCAGCGCTCACGACCGGCGCGTCCGACCTGGAGACGGAGACGTCGCGGTTCAGCACCGCGGTGACCACGGTCTTGGCCGACTGGAAGGGACAGGCGTCTCAGGCCTTTGAGACCGCGGCGTCCTCGTTGCGCTCGGGCCTCAATGACCTGGCAGCCCAGCAGAACGATGCCGCCGGGGTCCTCTCTACGTACGCATCGGCTCTGACGGCCACCCAGAGGGCGGCCACGCTGGCCAACGAGCAGTACGAGGCGGCCCAGCGCTCCTACGCTGCAACGATGGCCGAGCTCGCATCCATCCGCGCGACGCTGGATCCGGCGGCGGCGTCCGCGACGGCACAGACAGAGCAGCAGGCCGTGGACACCCTGAGCGCGGCCTACGCGCAGGCATGCGCCCAGTGCGAGGAGGCAAGGTCCGACGCCACCCAGGCGGCGAGTGTCTGCGCCGCCACGCTGGAGCAGACCTCGAGCGTCATCAAGAGCATGACGGTGCACCAGTTCCTGGACATCCTGAGTGGACCGGGGTCGGTGCTCGGAGCCTACGGCGTCTACCAGCAGGTCAAGGAATGGGACAACACCCTGGACCTGGACCAGGCCGTCGCAACCGATGACTGGGATTATCTGAAGACGCTGAACCCGGCAGCGTACAAGAGCCTCCAGGGCGTCGTGGACAACCCCAAGACCACGAGTGCCGCGGCGAGGGATGCTCAGCAGGACTACATCGATGATGTGCTCTCGGACCAAGCCACCGCGAATGCGCGTGCCGCAGCGGGTTTCAGCTTCGGCGGCCCGACGGACTTCGTGGGCGACGCAGGCCTGCTTCTCGGCGCCGGCTCGGACGTCCTGGTCCTCGTCGACGGGCAGTCGAGCGTCGAGGACAAGGTGATGGCTGGCGCCAACCTGGCGGGGATCGGAACTGTCGGAGCATCGCTCGTCGGGGTCAACCTCGGGGCCGACTGGATCCCCGGCGTCGGAGAGGTCGTGATTGGGGTAACCGGCCTCTACTTCCTGGCCCAATGGGTCACCTCCACCGGGGCGCAATGCCATACGCTCTTTGGCACTCCCCTGCCCGAACCCGGCTGCCCGGCGCCGTAGTCGATATTGCGCCGCCTCCGACCCCCGCGCCGGCCCAACAATCTTCAGCTCGCGCTGGAATGGTCGGAGGTCTTCGAAGCCGGACGGTTGCGGGACCCTTCCCTGACCGACGGCACGCTCGAGCCGGGCGAGCGGTTCGCGGTGCGCATCGGCCCGGTAAAGCAGGTCACCTTCGCCGCGACAATCACCTGCGACGTGGCCAGCACCGGAGCCACCGGCACGCTGGTGGCCACGGACCGCCGCGTCCTGCTGCTCGATGGGACCGCGATCATCGGCCAGTGGGTGTGGAAGACGGGCGTCAAGCGCGTGTCCCAACTC
>PLNE01000098.1:5286-45242 GCA_003141695.1 Candidatus Dormiibacterota bacterium | reverse complement strand
CCGGGCACGCCATGCTCCCGGGCCCACCCCATGATCTCGTGGACGATCAGGAAGAATTCGGCGAGATTGGTCTTCTGGATGACGTCCAGCTCGGTCTGCAGCCGCTGCGCGACCAGAGGGGTGAGCGGGCGGTAGCGGCGCCGGACCTGGTCCTGGCAGAGGCCGTAGAGGACGGAGAAGGGGGTCTCGCCCTCGGGGACGGGGAAGCCCGGAAAGCGGACCTCGGTGAAGTCGAGGTCGAGGCTGCACTGGGCCGCGATGCGCGCTGCATGGTCGAAGGCACCGGGGAAGTCCGCAAGCCGCCGCCGCAGACCGGCTTCGGAGAGCAGGCGGTGCTCGCAATTGGGCAGGAGCAGCCCATGGGCCGCCGCCTGGTCGAGGGTGGTGCGGTGGCGGATGGCGGTGAGCACGTCGAGCAGCGGCTTGTCGTCGCGGGTGGCGTGGAAGGGGGTGCTGCTCGCGACGAGCGGCAGGCCGGCCCGCTCCGCCAGCTCGGCGACCTCGGCGGCGAGCCAGCGATCGGCGGGATGGCGATGGTTGGTGAGCAGGAGAGCCGCCCGGTCCCGGCCGAAGCATTCGCGCAGCCGCTCGGCAAGGCGCTGGGCTCCTCGCCGGTCGCCGGCGACGAGGGCGGCGACCACGACGCTCTCCGGTCCGCCGGCGAGGGCGACGCAGTCGTCGAGGTCGGCGGGGTCCACCACCGCCGGCTGGCTCTCCACCCGATCCCGGGTCGAGGGCAGCGATGGCCATCCCTCGGGGAACGGCCCGGCGGTGGGCCGGAGCGCTTGCGGGCGCGACGGCGGGGGAAGGAGGAGGTGGCGACGGCGGAGGGCTGGGGGTGGTGCTTCGCGGCTCCCAACCTCACTCTCCGGCGCATCCGTGAGGCCGGCGATGCGCAGCCGGGGCTGGCCCTTGACGCCGGCGAGCTGGGCGGCGCTGATCGTCCGGCAGAGCTGGCGGTAGCCACGGCGGCCACGGGCGAGGAGCCGGATCCGGCCGGCGCCGACCAGGTCCAGCTCGACGCCGACCACCGGGCGGATGCCGGCCTTGCGGGCGGCCTCGATGAAGCCGACGGCGCCGTAGAGCCCGTTGCGGTCACAGAGGCCGAGGCTTCCGATCTCCAGCCGGGCCGCGACCTCGACCAGGTCGCGGGGTGAGGCCGAACCCTCCAGGAAGGAGAAGTGGGAGCGGACCGCCAGCTCGGCGAAGGGCACGCTTGACATCATCTACAAACTTGTGTAACTATGCTGCACAGTCTTTCTGCGCGAGACAGCATCGGCCAGGACACTGCAATTCCCCCGCATGGGCCGCCGGTCCCCCTCGACCGGCGGCCCTCCGCACCCCCACCCGGAAGCTGACTCACCCTGCTCCCCGGCGGAGGACGTGCGGGACGCCCCGGCTTCAGTCATAGCGGCGAGACCAGTGCCAAACGCCGGTCTCCAGATCGTGGTAGAGCTCGACGCATTCGTCCGCGAGCTCCCGCCGGTCCGCCGTCCCGGGCCCCGTGGCTCGGCGGCCGCCTCCCCGGCTCTCGAGGAGCAGGCGGACGTAGTGGCGCCGCACCGGGGTGCGCCACCAGTCGGTCTCGACCACCCACTGGTTGGCGACCCGGCTGACCGTGGCCCAGCCGCCGGCCAGGCGCACGGCACAGATGGCGCCCGAGTCGCCGAACCGGACATCGGCGATCCCGTCGAGAAGCTCGGTCATCGCCGCAGTAGCGGCATCGCCGCCGCCGGGATCCCAGACACCGGCGCCGGCCGATGCTCCGGCACCCGGGAGCCGCGCCCCTCTCCCCCGGCATCCGCAGCCACCGGGTCGGTCCAGCGGAAACGCCTTTCGGGAAGGTCCCCGGGATCGACGGTCAGCTCGGCACGACGTACCGCCATCCGGCCGAAACGGGCGCGCAGACGCGAGGCGGCTCCGCCGATCTCCTCGCCGGCGGCATCGCCACCCCGCCAGAGATCGACCTGGCGACCTGCCCCCGGCTGCAGTCCCTCGACCTCCAGGCGGACCGCCGTGACCGGTGCCGTCAGGGCCATGCCGGCGAGCAGCTCCAGGGCCACCGGCCAGAGCTCGGCGCCGCTTCCCGGCGGCTGGAGCGGGGTGATCCGCAGCCCCGACGGCTCGGCATCCTCCAGCTCGCAGACCAGGGTGACCGCCGCAGCCCGGCAGGCGTGGCGGCGCAACCGGTCGCCCAGATCCAGAGCGGAGCGGTGGACGGCGAAGCGCAGTGCCTCCAGGTCTCCGGTGCCACCCTCGAGGACGATGCGCTCCCCCAGCCGCCGGGGCGGCTCGGGTATGCCGAGCCCATGCCCCGGGCTCCACTCCCCCCTTCCATCCCCACCCCGCGCCTGATGCCAGAGGTCCATGCCCACCGGTCCGAACTGGCGCTGCAGGTCGGCGGCGGAGAGGTTGGCCACCGCTCCGACGCAGTCGAGGCCGAGGGCCGCGAGCCGGGAGGCGACAGCCGGGTCCAGGGGCAGGACGCTGAGCGGGAGCGGGGCGAGGAAGGCGGCCTCCTCCCCGGGAGCGACCCGGCGGATGTGGCGAGGCCCCGCCTGCCGAGCGGCGATCTCGGCCACCTGGCGCGAGGAGGCGACACCGACGGCGACGTCGTCGTCATCGAGCAGCTCCCGGATACAGCGGGCGACCGCGACCGCCCAGCCGGTGCTGTCGGGATGGGCGGCATGCCTGCCGGTGAGGTCGCACCAGGCGCCCTCATCGCCCACCTCGACGACGGGGGCGAGCCGGTTGAGACGGGAGAGCAGCTCCTCGCGGAGATGTGCCACCGCCGCCTCGTCGGCGGCGACGAAGGCGGCTCCCGGACAGCGCTGCTGGGCCTCGCGCAGCGGCTGGCCGGGCCGGACCCCGGAGGCCCGAGCCGCTGCCGAGGCGGCGAGGACGGGCAGGCGGAGCTCTGGGGCGCCGCCGACGATCACGGGCTCGGAGCGCAGCTCGGGATGGCGGCGCCAGGCGACGACCAGGGCAAGGTGGGGGAAGCGGGCACAGAGGACGCGAGAGTCACTCAACCCGCCACCGCCGGGATATCAGATGCCACCGCCGTGACATCGAGAACCTTCCTGGTGGCAGTCAGGTCGACCACCGCCGGCCGGCCCACCGCCTCGGCGACGGCGAAGGGGCGGGGATAGCGGAGCAGCAGAGCCGCCGTCTCCCCCGGCGTGCTCACCTTGCTCTTGACCACGGTGAGGCGGGTGCGCAGGCCGAGCACGTCGCCGTGAGCCTCCTCCCAGCCGTTCGCTGCACATTCCAGGGTCAGGGAGGAGGCGTACCCCAGTGCCAGTGGCAGCGGTGAGGCGGCGGAGACCAGGCAGACGGCTCGGCGTGCGGCGACCGATTCGACCAGGGTGGAAAGGCGGTGCTCCCACCTGAGATCGGAGCGCGGACGCGACCTCCCCTCCGGGCCAGAGCCCGCACCGACTGCCGGGGAGATGGGGTGCCTCGGGATGGCGCTCGCCTCCCCCGCCGGGAGCGCGACGGCCAGCCAGGGGGCTCCGGCCATCACCAGGCTCCGGGCCATGGAGAACCCCTCTCCCCAGCGCCCCGAGGGCGGCCGGACCACCAGCAGGGCCCTGAGGTCTGCCCCGAGGTCGGCGAGAAACCCGGGATCGAGGCTGCCCACCAGGTCGAGGTAGACGGCGACCCGCTCCCGGCTGGCGGCGGCAATCAGGGCCTGGAGCAGGGTGAGCCGTCCGCTCGCTCCCGGAGCGGCGGCCAGGACGCTGACCCGCCCCACCGGCAGCCCTCCGGGGGTGAGCCGGTGGTCCAGGACCGGGAGCCCGGTCGGCCAGGCCTCGACTCCGCCCAGGGCGTCGCCGGATCGGATCACGGTATCGCCGTGGCGCCGTCGCAGCGTCGCCAGAGCCTGGGACAGCGGGGTGGGCATCGCTCCTTCGCCTTCGTGGGTCCCCGGCCCAAGGGGGATGACGGGACGGGAGCGAGGCCGGGAGTCCGATTATAGCGAACCCATGTTTGGATGACGTACATCTGTTCGCCATACTCCCGGCGTGTATGCCGGCACTGGCGACATCACAGCCGGGACAGGAGACGAGCGCTTCCCGGCGTCAACGAGACCGTCTGGCACCTCTGACGACTGCCAAGGCTGGGGAAGGCGCCTCTCTCTTTTTTTGATCCTCGCTATATTTCGTCACGAAATATTCGTCACGAAATATTTCTAATTTCTTAGACGACCAGCCCGGCGGACGGGCGCGACGATCTCAGAGCCCGGAAACCGAGCGTGACGCGCCCCGTTGGCGCACCTCACGGAGGCGCACCTCGATGAGCTTCTCCACGAGCGATCTCGGCAGGGGTTGATCGACGGGGAAGTGGAGCGAACCCGGGGTGCTCACGTAACCGGCGAGGTCATCGGCCAGCACGGAGAGCACGGACCCGCTGTGGGGGAGGTAGCTCAGGTGGTTGGTGAAGGCGGCGAATCCGGCGACCACCTTGCCGTGCAGGCGGAAGGCCGGCATTCGATACGAGATGCACTGCTCCGCCTCGGGGATGACCTCGTGGATGGTCCGCCGCAGCTCACGCAGGGTGCTCCGCTTGGGCTCCTCGAGCTTCGCCAGGTAGGCGTCGATCTCCTGCTCCGACACAGCCTCGATTCTGGAAAACATGCCGCCAGCCGTCAAGACGAGGGGTGGGCTAGCTGTCTACGATCGCCTTCTGGAGGCTCAGCCCGGTGCCCGAGACGGCCGGGCCGGCGAGGTTGGCCGCAACCATCTGGTTGTATTCCTGCGAGAACGTCTCATAGGAGGCTGCGTCGAGCGGGGACGACCAGGTCAGGTAGCCGAAGAAGCACCGTGAGCCGTCGAAGAACGCCACGTACGAGAAGCCCTGCGACCGGACGTAGCTCACCATCGCGGCGACGTAGCTCTCGTCGAGCGGCTCCCAGAAGCTGAAGCTCACGTCCTTCATCTCGTTCTCGGGTCCACTGGGGTTCGACTGTGAGGTGCCGGCGGGGCCGAAGTTGCCGCTGGTCAGGTCCTTGTAGAGCCAGGTCTCGTCCATGACCAGCGGCCTGTGCGCCGCCTTGGCCGCGGCCACGTCACTGGTCAGGTTGGCGAGGTCGGCCGGCGCGAGCGGGTAGACGTGGACGTCCAGGTAGTCGATCGAGGTCGCGAGCAGCGCCTGGTCGATGGAGGGGCTGGACCACGTGCCGCTGCCGGCACCGACCAGGGTGGTACCGCGGTTCAGGCCGGAGAGCTCCTGGGTGACCACCTGGGACGCCGTCGCCGGTGTGTCCAGATCCAGGTGGAGCACGCTCGAGAAGGTGTCGGGCTCGGTCAGCAGCGAGAGGTACGCCGGCTGCATGTCATTGATGATCAATTGGGCCTGCTGCTGCTGCTCGGCCGCATAGGAGTCGAGGGTGAGCCCCGCGTAGCTGATCGACAGCGGGGTCAGCGGGGTGCCGGCGAAGATCGGGTTCTCCTCGACAGACAGCACCATGTCTCTCGCGTGCACCTGCTGGGCGACCTGCTCGTAGAAGCTCAGGTAGCCGGAGCTGTTGGGTGTGCTCGGCAGCAGCAGCGGAAACGACACGCAGACGGTGACGCCCTGGACCCCGAGGGCCTGGTAGGCGTCGAGCTCGGTCTCGACGCCCGAGAGCGCGTGCGCCGAGAGGAGACCGGTCCCGATGTTGCCGTTGGCGGCGAGCAGCTCGGCGCCGACCGTCGTCGTGCCGCCACTCGAGGGGGTGCCCGCCATCCCCTCGAAGGCCTGGGCGTCGGCCTGGATAGCGGTGTACTGAGATTGGTACTCGGCGGGCACGGAGCCCGGGGTCTGCGCCAGGGGAGTGAGCTGGGTGCCGGCGGACACAGGCGCGGAAGCGGTCGGCGTGGGCTGAACGGCGGAGGAGCTGGTCGTCGACCCGCAGGCCGCCACGACGAGCGTCCCGCACGCGATGGCGAGGCCCGCCAGCCGCCGCGTGCACCGTATCCCTGAGGCGCCGTCCGTCCGCTTCTCGATGCCACCGGAACGGCGACTGCGGGGGGACGGGGAGGTCTCGAGACCGCGGCAGGCACGGCGCCAGCCCGCCACCCGCGGCGAGGCGGACGCCCGGGCGACGGATTCCATGACTGCGGATGCATTGGCGCAGCCGCCGACCACCAGCCCCAGCAGGAGCAGTGCCGCTGCCCCGGCGCAGCGGGTCCAGCCGCTGCCCCACGTCATGACCGTCGGGGTCGTTCCGTTCATGCCCCCACGCTAAGGCTCCGGCGGGTGGCACCCGCTGAGAGACCTCTGAGAGGCAGCTGAGGCTCACCTGAGACGCCGGCGCGAAGGCCGCTAACCGACCCAGATCGTCTTGATGTTGACGAACTCGCGGATGCCGAAGGAGTAGAGCTCGCGACCGTAGCCGCTCCGCTTGACCCCGCCGAACGGAAGGCGGGGATCCGAGTGGGTCATGCCGTTGACGAAGACCCCTCCGGTCTCCAGGCTCCGGGCGAATCTCACGCCACGCTCCACATCCCGGGTCCAGACATTGCCGCCCAGACCGAAGTCGGAGTGGTTGGCGAGGCGCCGGGCCTCGTCCTCCCCTGAGACCCTGGTCACCGCGGCCAGCGGCCCGAAGGTCTCCTCGTCGAACGCCGGCATCCCCGGCGTGCAGCCCGTGAGGATGGTCGGCTCGTAGAACCAGCCGCGCCGATCGGGGCGCCGGCCTCCGGTGAGCAGGCGCGCCCCGCGGTCCAGGGACCCGTGGAGCTGGCGCTCCAAGTCGTCGCGAAGATCATCGCGCGCCAGCGGTCCCATGGTGGTCTCGGCTTCGCTGGGATCGCCGACACGAAGCCGCCGGGTCGCGGCGACAAACGCCTCCTCGAAGCTCTCGGCGACCGCGTCCACGACGATGAACCGCTTGGCGGCAATGCAGCTCTGGCCGCAGTTTTGGAACCGCGCCCTCGCCGCGGTCGCCGCGGCCGCCTCGATGTCGGCATCCTCCAGGACGACGAAGGCGTCCGAGCCGCCGAGCTCCAGGACCGTCTTCTTGAGGCAGCGGCCGGCGATGGCGGCGGTCTGGGCGCCGGCCTCCTCGCTGCCGGTGAGGGTCACGGCGGCGACGCGGGGATCCTCGACGACAGCGCCGGCGCGCCGGCCGGGGATCACCAAGGTCCGGAAGACCGACTCGGGGAAGCCGGCCTCACGGAAGACGGCCTCGACCGCGAGCCCCGATCCGGTGGTGTTGCTAGCGTGCTTGAGCAACGCGGTGTTGCCGGCCATCAGGGCGGGGGCGGCAAAGCGGATCACCTGCCAGAGCGGGAAGTTCCAGGGCATGATCGCGAGCACCGTCCCGAGGGGCTCGAAGGCCACGAAGCTGGAGGAACCGTCGGACGGGGCCGGTTGATCAGCCAGGTACTCCTCAGCATGGTCCGCGAAGTGGTCGCAGGTCGTGGCGCACTTCTCCACCTCGGCGCGAGCCTCGGCGGTCAGCTTGCCCATCTCGGCGGTGACCAGCCCGGCGAGCTCGCCGGCGCGCCGCCGGAGCACACCCGCGGCAGCGTGCATCAGCTCGGCGCGCCCCCCCATGGGCACCTCGCGCCAGCCGGTGCCGCTTCTCCGGACGTCATCCAGGATGGCTCCGACCTCGTCCTCGGTCATCACGGGGTAGCGGCGGAGCTCCGCCTCGGTGGCGGGGTTGACGGTGACGATCTCGTCCACGATTCTGGGCATGAAGCGTACTAGGCGGCGCTCGTGGGAGGGCTGATGCCCGGGATCACGGGCTCGTCGGGCACCAGGGTCGGCGTGGATCGGTTGAGGATCTCGCCGCGGAAGAAGGCCGGGCGGGCGATGTTCCACGCGGCCATCAGGACCACCCCCAGCACCGCCGAGCCCAGGGCGATGAGAAACACGCCGCCGATCACCCAGCGGGGCCCGACGGGGAGCTGCCAGGAGGTGTAGCTGACCCCGCTGCTGAAGTCGAAGTCGGCCTTGACGCTCCAGCCCAGGGCGAAGTAGAGCATCAGCCCGCCCAGCACCGGAAGGACGCCGCGCATCCAGAGGTTGCGGGCGCTGCTCAGCAGGGTCTTGCGGTAGTACCAGCCGCAGGTGAAACCGGTCAGGCCGTAGTAGAAGGCGATCCAGACGCCGATGGCAGTGACCGCGTCGGCGATCACGTCACCGCCGGAGATGTAGTTCATCGCCGCGTACATGACGGCCGAGACGCCCCCCATCGCCAGGGTGGCCACCGTGGGAGTGAAGTAGCGCGGGTGCATCTTGGCGAACGAGTCGGGGATCGCCTTGTACACCGCCATCGAAAGCATGGTGCGGGCGGTCGGGAGGATGGTCGTCTGCGTCGAGGCGGCCGCCGAGCTCAACACCATGAGCAGGAGGAGGTGGTAGAAGACCTGGCCCAGCCAGGAGCTGCCGAACACCGCGATGCCGAGGACGGAGATCACGTCACCCGCGTTGGCCGGGTTGGAGAGGCCGAGCCCGGTGGTCCCCACGCCGACGAACGACTGGGCGCCCAGGGTGACGATGAAGTACATCCCCAGCAGCAGGACGGTGGAGATGATCGCAGCCAGCCCGGGGGACCGGGTGCGATCGGCGGTCTCCTCGTTGACGGAGACCGACGTGTCCCAGCCCCAGTAGATGAAGAGCATGAGGATGAGGCCGCTGACCAGCGCCGAGAACGGCACCGCCCCCGGGTTGAACCAGGAGAAGCTCGGCGTCACGTGGCCGGGAGGTGCGTTGCCGGTCAGCACCCGGACAAGCGCCACCAGGCCGAAGACGAGCAGCATGACCACCTCGATCGAGAGCAGCACCCGCTGGATCCGCGCCGAGATCTCGATGCCCCGGTAGCAGATGTAGGTCATCACGGCGATGAACACCACACCGAGCAGCAGCACCCAGCCGCTCGTCGCATCCCGGCCGATGCTGGTGGCGTTGAAGAGCAGGTAGGTGTACTGGGAGGCCACCTGGGCGAGGCTGGCCATGACCAGGATGTCCGATGCGAGGATGGCCCAGCCGCCCATCCAGCCGGTGCGCGGGCCGAAGGCGCGCGTCGCCCAGGTGAAGGTGGTGCCGCAATCGGGGTCGGCCTTGTTCATCTCGCTGTAGCCGATCGAGACGAACAGCATGGGGATGAAGGCGATCACCACCACGAGCGGGGTGATCAGCCCCACCAGGCCGACGACGAAACCCAGGGTCGCCGCCAGGCTGTAGGCGGGCGCCACCGAGGCCACCCCGATGACGATGTTGGAGACGAGGGAGAGAGCGCCGGGCTTGAGACCCTTGTCCACCTGGGTCTCGGTGAGGGTGCTCGCGGTCATGGGGTCCCTCCGCGTCCGCGATCCCCTCTCCTGCCTTCAGTTCCGATCTCTCGGGTGGCACCGTTGGTCATGACGCCGCCACCGCCTGCTCCAGGATCGCCAGCCCCTCCTCGAGGAGCCCGTCCGAGATGACGAGCGGTGGGAGGAGGCGGATGACGTTGCCGTAGGTCCCCGCCGTGAGCACCAGGAGCCCGGCTTGATGGCACCTGCGCAGCACCCGGCCGGTGATCTCCCGGTCCGGCGTGATCCCGTCGTCCCGGACGAACTCGATGCCCACCATCGCGCCCCTGCCGCGCACCTCCCCGACCGCGGGTAGGGTGGCGGAGAGCTTGCGCAGCCGGGGGAGCACCGCCTCGCCAATGAGGCGGGCTCGCTCGATGAGACCCTCGGTCTCGATGGTGCGGATCGCGGCCAGGGAGGCGGCGCAGGAGACCGGGTTGCCCCCGAAGGTCCCGCCGAGGCCCCCGGGGTGGACCGAGTCCATCACCTCGGCGCGGCCCGTCACCCCACCGATGGGCAGCCCGCCCCCCAGGCTCTTGGCGGTCGCCACCAGGTCGGGCACGACCCCCTCGTGCTCGCAGGCGAACCAGTCGCCGGTGCGCCCGAAGCCGGTCTGGACCTCGTCGGCGATGAGGAGAATGCCCCGCTCCCGGCACCAACCGGCCAGGCCGGCGAGCCATCCCGCCTCCGGCACGACGACCCCACCCTCGCCGGCGATCGGCTCGACGAGCACCGCGGCGATGCTCTCCGCCCCGACGCTCGTCTCCAGCATGGTGATGGTCTCGGCGAGGCGCCCCGTCCCTCGGAAGGGATACGAGTAGGGGGCGCGATGGACCTCCGGGGCGAAGGGGCCGAATCCGCGCTTGTAGGGCATGGCCTTGCCGGTCAGCGTCATGGTCAGCAGGGTGCGCCCGTGAAAGCCGTGGTCGAAGGCCACGATCCCCGGGCGGCCGGTCGCGTAGCGCGCCACCTTGACCACGTTCTCGATCGCCTCGGCGCCGGAGTTGACCAGGAAGGAGCGCTTCTCGTGGTCTCCCGGGGTGAGCTGATTCAGGCGCTCGCAGACCTCGACATAGCCGGCGTACGGGGTCACCTGGAAGCACGTGTGAGTGAAGAGGGCGGCCTGCTCCTGGATGGCCTCGACCACCAAGGGGGCGCTGTTGCCGGCATTGGTCGTCGAGATGCCGGAGCCGAAGTCGATCAGCCGGTTGCCGTCGACGTCCTCGAGGATGCCCGGGCCCGCCCGGACGACGAAGACGGGCAGGGTGGTGCTCACCCCCCTGGGGATGGCGCGATCCCGGCGCCCGGCCAGCTCGCGGGAGCGCGGCCCGGGGATCTCGGTCAGGAGCCGGCGCTGTTGCGGAACCTCGTCGGGGGTGGTGTTCACCTTCGGGCCCACCTGGCTCAGACGTCCAGCGCCGTCATGACGTGCTTGATCCTCGTGTAGTCCTCGAAGCCGTACACCGACAGATCCTTGCCGTACCGCCGAATGCCGGAAGCCACCGTGGGGCATCTCGGCCACCAGCGGGATGTGCGTGTTGATCCAGACGCACCCGAAGTCGAGCCGCTTGCTCATGCGCATCGCGCGACCGTGGTCGCGGGTCCAGACCGATGATGCCAGCCCGAACTCGACCTCATTGGCCCAGGTCACGGCCTGCTCCTCGTCGGAGAAGCGCTGCACCGTGATGACCGGTCCGAACACCTCCTCCTGGACGATCTCGTCGGGCTGCTCGACCCCGGTGACCACGGTGGGCTGGTAGAAGAAGCCCCGGTCGCCGATGCGGTGGCCACCGGCGCGCACCTCGGTGTGCGCGGGCAGCCGATCCACGTAGCCGCTCACGACCTTGAGCTGGTGTTCACTGTTGAGCGGACCGAGGTCCACGTGCGCATCGTCCGGAGCGCCGACCACCTGGCTCCTGGCCCGCTCCGCCAGCGCGTCGACCAGGTCTGCGTAGACACGCGGAGCAGCGAGCACACGCGTGGCGGCCGTGCAGTCCTGGCCCGCGTTGAAGAAGCCGGCCATGGCGATGCCCGCGGCCGCCTTGGCCACGTCGACGTCGTCGAACACGACCACGGGGGCCTTGCCTCCCAGCTCGAGATGCACCCTCTTGAGATCGACAGCCGCCGTCTGAGCCACCTCGCGTCCGGCTCGCACGCTGCCGGTGATCGAGACCATGCGGGGGATCGGGTGGCCGATCAAGGCGGCACCCATGTCGCGGTTGCTCCCGCAGAGCACGTTCAGCACCCCGGGCGGGAGGAACTCCGCAGCGATCTCAGCCAGGAACAGGGTGCTGAGCGGGGTGGTGTGAGCCGGCTTGAGGACGACGGTGTTCCCCGCGGCGATGGCCGGTGCGAACTTCCACACCGCCATCATCATCGGGTAGTTCCAGGGCGTCACCTGGGCGCACACCCCCACCGGCTCCCGGCGCACGAAGGAGGTGTAGCCCCGCATGTACTCGGCCGCCGCGCGTCCTTCGAGAAGCCGGCACGCGCCGGCAAAGAAGCGGATCTGGTCGAGCACCGGCGGCAGCTCCTCGGAGGTCGTCAGGGCACGCGGCTTGCCGGTGTTGCGGCACTCGAGGTCGACCAGCTCAGCACCGCGCTTCTCGACCGCGTCGGCGAAGCGCAGCAGGGCGAGGCTCCGCTCCGCCGGAGTGGTCTCACGCCACTTCTCGAACGCCGCCTGCGCAACGCCGAGGGCGTGCTCCACATCCGCGGGTTGAGAGAGTGGTGCCGCGGCGAACGGCTCTCCGGTCACAGGATCGATGAGCTGACTGAAGGAGCCGTCCTTGGGGTCGACGTACCGGCCCCCCACGAAGTTTCCCCATCTGCCGTCTGTAGCGCCCACGGCCGCCTCCCACCAACCTGTCCACGCTGTGCGCCGGCACCCCCCGCAACGCCTCCGGCCGGCAAGTATAATCGCCGGCCGGAGGGTTTTCTGCGATGCGTGTATTGCTGGTCGGGGCCGGTGGAGTCGGGACCGCGATCGCCCGCACGGCGTCGCGCTGGAACCTGTTCGAGGCGATGGTGGTCGCCGACCACGACCGAGTCAGGGCGGAGCGCGCCGTCGCCGCCGCTGGCGCCCGGTTCACGGCCGTTGGCCTGGATGCCGGCGACGAGAAGGCGGTGGCGCAACTCCTGGCGGCGGAGCGGTGCGACGTGCTCCTCAACGCCGTGGACCCCAGGTTCGTCATGCCTCTCTTCCGGGCCGCGCTGGCCTCCGGGGTCAATTACCTGGACATGGCCATGTCGCTCTCCCGCCCCCACCCGGACGACCCCTTCGCCACGCCCGGCGTCAAGCTCGGGGACGAGCAGTTTGCCCTCGCCGGTGAATGGGAGAGCAAGGGGCTCCTGGCCCTGGTGGGGATGGGCGTGGAGCCCGGCCTCGCCGACGTCTTCGCGCGCTACGCCGCCGATCACCTCTTCTCCTCCATCGACGAGGTGGGCGTCCGCGACGGGGCCAACCTGGTCGTCGAGGGATACGAGTTCGCCCCCACCTTCTCCATCTGGACGACGATCGAGGAATGCCTCAACCCGCCGATCATCTACGAGCGCGGGCGTGGCTGGTACACGACGCCGCCCTTCAGCGAGCCCGAGATATTCGACTTCCCCGCGGGCATCGGTCCGGTCGAGTGCGTGAACGTGGAGCACGAGGAGGTGCTCCTGGTGCCGCGCTGGGTCGATTGCAGGCGGGTCACCTTCAAGTACGGGCTGGGCGGCGAGTTCATCGGCGTCCTCAAGGCGCTGCACAAGCTCGGGCTGGACTCGACCTCCCCGGTGGAGGTCGGCGAATGCCGGGTCTCGCCGCGCGACGTCGTGGCCGCGTGCCTGCCCGATCCCGCCGGCCTGGGGGATCGCATGTCCGGCCTGACCTGCGCCGGCACGTTGGTGCGCGGCACCGGGAAGGACGGCAAGCCGCGTGAGGTCTATCTCTATCACGTGGTGGACAACGCCGCCTCGATGGCCGAGTACGGGTCGCAGGCGGTGGTGTGGCAGACGGCGGTCAACCCGCTGGCCGCGCTCGAGCTGATCGAGTCCAAGGTCTGGTCGGGAGCCGGCGTCCTCGGTCCGGAGGCGTTCCCGGCGGACCCCTTCCTGGAGCTGCTCACGTCTCACAACACCCCCTGGGGCTGCGAAGAGCGCACCCCCAAGGGTCACTGAGACCCCGACCCGGGCAGCAGGCCCGACCGGGTCGGGGTGGGGGGCTGAGCGGCGAGCCCGGCACCGGAGGCCCAGGGCACCGCGCCATCTGAGGACGGCCGGGCTCCGTCGCCACCTCCCGGGCTGGAGACGGTGAAGGTCAGCCTGCTCTTCACCCGCGCCAGGGCAGCGAGCACGGGCAGCCCGAGGACGATCACGGCGAGAGCGTCACCGGCGGCGCGAAAGCTGTCCCAGACCACCGAGGTGGCCAGGTAGAAGCGCCCGAACCGCTGCAGGAGCACCCCCGTCCCGGCGCCCGGCAGGAATCCGAACGAGGGGCTCCCCCGGTAGAAGGTGGTCCAATCCCAGACGTCGAGGAGCGCCCCGTAGGCGTAGCCGGCGACCACGCTGACGACCGCGAGAACGGCGATGTCCCGCATGCCCGGGGTCGAGGAACGGCGAAGCCCGGCGATCCCCGCCGCCGCCCCGGTCCAGCCGCAACCGAACATCTCGTAGGGGAGCCAGGGCCCGATACCCCCGGTGGCCACCGCCGACGCGAGCAGCGACGTGGCCCCGCAGAGGAAGCCGAAGGAGGGCCCGTAGACGTAACCGGTGGCGAGAATGAGGAAGAAGATCGGGCTGAACCCCCCGGCGCCGGTCACCAGGACGAGCCGCAGCGCCGCGTCGATGCCGGCGATGGCGGCGAGAAGGGCGAAGCGCCGCGCGTCGAGACGGCGCATCGCCGTCTCCACCGCGGCGAGGGCGGCGAGGGTCCCCAGGGCCAGGGTGAGTGCCACCACCGGAGCGGGAGCGCTGGAGACGGCAAACGGCCAGATGAAGAGCGCCGCCCCGAGGATCGACACAACCACGAGCGTCATCGGGACAACCGCCGCGGGCCTCATCGGGCCACCGCCGCGGGTGTCATCCGGCCGCCACCGCCGCCACGTCATCTGGCTGCCGCCGTGAGTGACCGCCGCTCCCGGGCGATACCCTCGCCGAGATCGACCACCCGGGTGGCCACCGCGGCCACCAGCTGCGGATCGTGGGTCGCCACCACCGCGCTCCCGCCCCGATCCGCGATGCGGGCCACGGCCGCGGTCAGGGCAGCGCGGGCGGCGCCGTCCATCCCCCGCGTCGGCTCGTCCAGGAGCACCAGCGCAGGGCTGCCCGCGAGCACCGAGGCGAGGGCCGCCCGCTGGCGCTGGCCGGTGCTGAGGTCCCGCGGATCGCGCTCGGCCACGGCGGCAAGCCCCAGCTCCTCCAGCACCGTGTCAGCCCGGCCCGTCGAGTGGGTGCGCCGCAGCGTCCAATCGATCTCCGAGCGCACCGTCGCCCGGTGCAGGAGCGCTGACGGATTCTGGGGCAGGTAGGCGATCCGGCCGGGGCAACGCTCCACGCTGCCCGACAGTGGGGGGAGCAGCCCGGCGATGGTGCGCAGCAGGGTGGTCTTGCCGCTGCCGTTGGCGCCGGTGAGAGCCACCACCTCGCCGGTCCCCCCCGCCAGGTCGAGGTCGTGCAGCACCGCGACCCCCGCGGGGCCGGCGCTCACCTGGTGAAGGCGCCAGCTGAGCTCGGGGGAGACCCGGACGCCGCGGGACGCCGCAAGAGGCGCGGTCTCGACCGGCCGCTCCGGGGCGCACGCGGTGACCCGTCCCTCGGCCATGCGCAGGCACCGATCGGCACGCCCCAGCACCAGGTGATGGCGGTGCTCCGCCACCAGTGCCGTGGTGCCAGCCTGGACGGCGGCGTGGAGCGCGGCGAGCAGCGCGGCCGCACCCTCCGGGTCGAGCTGGGAGAGCGGCTCATCGAGGACCAGCAGTCGCGGGCGCATCGCCAGCACCCCGGCCAGCGCGAGCCTCTGCCGCTCGCCGCCGGAGAGGGTGCCGACCGCACGGCTCCGGAGGTGGGCGATGCCGCAGATCTCGAGAGCGTCGCCGACCCGGCGGAGCATCTCCCCACGGGCGACACCGAGGTTCTCCAGTCCAAAGGCGGCGTCGCGCTCGACGGAGGGGTAGACCGCCTGCAGCTCAGGATCCTGGAAGACGAAGCCGACCTCGCGGGCGAGCTCCCGGGTCGGGGTGCGGACCACCTCGCGGCCGAGGACGCGTGCGCTGCCTCCGATCACCCCGCCGTGGAAGTGGGGGATGAGCCCGTTGCAGACCCGCAGCAGGGTGGACTTGCCGCTCCCAGATGCGCCGGTGAGGAGCGTGAGGCCGGAGGAGATCTCCAGGTCCACCCCGTCGAGGGCGCGGGACGCGGTCTCCGGATACGTGTAATGGAGTCCGGCGAAGGAGAGGGTGTGCATCTACCGTCGCGCCCGGAGTGACGGCACCACCAGCAGCGCGCAGCAGAGCAGCGCCGGGACGCTGATCGCCGGCGCGGAGAGCACCGGGAACGGGAACCAGCCGGGCGCCTCACCGGTGAGGGCGAGGGCCAGGAAGCCGGCGGCGCCGAGCAGGGCGGTGGCGGAGACCAGGGTGTCGTACCGAGCCCAGCGCTGGATGCCGAAATGGGTCCGGGCGCTGGTGCCGTAGGCCCGCGATTCCATTGCCTCTGCCAGGGTCATCGACCCCTCGATGGCGGTGAGGACCACCGGCACCGCCACCGCCGGCCAGTCGACGACACGCCGCGCCCGCCAGCCCCGCATGCGCTGGGCTTCCCTGATCTCGGCGGCACTGCGCAGGGTGCCGGGGATGAGGTTGAGGGCTGCGCCCACCGCGGCACCGGTGCGGGCGAGCGGCGAGGGCAGCGCGTCGACCAGCTCGTGCGGCTGGCTGACCAGGGTGAGAGGGGCCACCGCGAGCAGGGCCGCCGCGATGCCCAGCCCGGTGGCCAGGCCGAACGCGAGCGCCTCCAAGGTCAGCGGCCCGCCGATCGCCGGGATACTGGCGGGGAGCCGCACCAGGACGTGCTGCCCGGTGTGGCTCAGCAGCAGCGTCAGCAGGGTGGCGATCAGACCCGCGATCCCGATGCCGGTCAGGAGGAGGCGGGTGCCGGATCCCCGGCGCCCCCGGGCCAGGAGGAGATTGAGGGCGCAGAGAAGGACGGCGGCGCGATACACGGGATTGCTCGTCGAGAGCGCGATGACCAGTCCCGACGCCGACCACGCCGCCAGGGCGCGTGTGCTCATGCCCGCCTGCGGCGCAGCAGCAGCTGGACCACCGCCAGCCCGCCGAGCGCGCCAAGGATCACCGCCGCCACGAGCAGCGCCGGGCTGATGCCCGCACCCGCGGCGCCACCCGCCGTGGAGCTGGTCGTGGCGGTTCGCGGCCCATCGACCGGCCCGATGACCGCTGCCGGCGGCCCCGAAGCGCCCACCGATGGCGATGCCTGCGGGCTGCCGGACGCCGGGCTGGATGCACCTCCAGGTGAGGCGACGGATCCGCCACTGCTCCCCGGGACGGATCCCGAAGCGGAGCCCTCACCGCCGGCGGAGCCCGACGCTGCGGCGGTCGCGCCTCCGCTCCCAGAGCCGGAGGGAGTCGCGGACGTCCCGGCAAGGGCGGCCGCGCAGATCCCCGCCGGGGACGCCGGCGGTGGATCGGCACCACTCTGGGAGTCATAGCGGAAGCCCTCGGCATCACCGCTCTCGAATGTCAGCGTCGAGATCCCGCTTCCGGAGGTCTGCCAGGAGCCACCTCCGCGCGACACGAAGACCACCCAGTACGACCCGCCGCTCGGCAGGCAGGAGCTGTACGCCGACGGCTCGTCGTCGATCTGGCACACCGCGTCGCCGAGTGAGCCGTACCCCGCCGTCGCGTACTCCAGGCCGCTTGCCTGGAGGATCTCCTCCCCGCTGATGCTCGTGCCGTCAAAGCCGACGCAGAGGCCGACGACACCTCCGTCGCCGTGCTCGACGACGAGGGTGACGTGGCTGCTGTAGGTCGCGGCCGTGCACGGCGCCGGCGCCGCGAGCAGGTGGATCGCGCCGCCCCCGACACCGAGCGCGACGCCCATCAAGGGGATGGTGAGGAGATGCCCCAGGCGCCTCACCCTCATCGCCGCGCCACCAGCGCGATCCGGCCGGCGCCCACCACCAGCGCCACCACAAGGGCCACCAGCCCATAGATCAGCAGAGCCGGCGGGGAACCCCCCGAGGGGTCGGCTCCGGAGGGTCCGATCGAGCCCACGGAGGCCTGGGCCGCGGGCGACGGTGCGGTCGTCGCCGGGACCGGCGTGGGTGCCGCGGTCGCGACCACGGAGGTGGCCGCCGGCGACGGCGTCTGGACCTCCGACTCCGGCCGGACCTGCGGCGCGGCGGATGGGGATGCGGTCGGCGTGGGCGACGCTGTGATCACGCCAGCCGGCGGGCCGGAGGAGGGCGTGGGGGTGGGGGTGGGGCTCGCCGAAGGTGGCGACGGGCTGCCCAGGGTCGCCCCCGGCGTGTACCACTGCCGGCTGCCAAAGGAGACGGGCAGCGCTAGCCGCTCGAGGGCCAGCGGGACCTCGCTGGTGGTGAAGGCGTCGGGGCCGGAGTTGCCGGGGAAGGTGTAGCCCCCGCCGGTGTCCTGGGTCGTCTCCAGGTAGCCGAGCGGCGTGTTCCCGTCTGCCATCACCCATGCTGCGGCGAACGGGTCGCCCCCCGTCGCGACGATCGCCTGCACCACCAGCGCCGTCGAGTCCGGGTCGCTATAGGCGAGGGGGCCGGCCTGGTACGGGAAGCCGCCGTCGGTGTCCTGCTGAGTGGCCAGCCACGCCAGCGCACTCGCGTCATCCGCGTGATCGCCAGCGGCGTCCAGCGCCATCAGCGCCATCGCCGTCGAGTTGGTGTCACTGCCCCATCCCGGCAGGTACTCGAAGCCGTGGTCAGGGTCCTGGGTGCTCTCCAGGAACTGGGTCGCGGCCGTCGGCACCGAGAGGCCGGCGGCCACCAGCGCCTGGATGGCGAGCGCCTGAGTGAAGGCGTCGCCGTCCCCGTACTCGCCGGCGTCGTAGGCGGCGTTCAGCGTGGTCAGCACATCCTGGCCCCCGAAGCTGGTGGGATCGCCCCCGCCGGCGACCACCGCCTGGATCAGCTCGCCGCACCCACCCGGATCGCTCACCGTGCAGGCGGCAGCGGCGTTGTCGGCCAAGTAGGTCATCACCGAGGTCCCCGACGGCGCCGCGAGCGCCTTGGGATCGTAGCCGTCGGCCGCCGCACTGATGGCGAACAGCTCGCTATCCGCGTAGCTGCCCGCGATCGACCCGTCCGCCGCCTGCTGCGTCTGCAGGTAGAGCAGGGACTGCAGGATCGACTGATCCTCGTGTGCCGGGGTGAATCCGGAGCTGAAAGTCGCCCGGATCGGGAAGGGCTGCAGGAGCAGCGCGGCCGGTACCTCGCTGGTTGTGAAGGCGTCGGGGCCGGAGTTGCCGGGGAAGGTGTAGCCACCGTCGGCGGCCTGGGTGGCCTCCAGGTAGCCGAGCGGCGTACTCCCGCCTGCCGTCGTCCAGGCGGCGGCGAACGGGTCGCCTCCCGTCGCGACGATCGCCTGCACCACCAGCGCCGTCGAGTCCGGGTCACTGTAGGCGAGGGGGCCGGCCTGGTACGGGAAGCCGCCGTCCGTGTCCAGCTGGCCGGTCAGCCAGGTCAGGGCGCTCGCGTCATCCGTGTGGTCACCAGTGGCGTCCAGCGCCATCAACACCATCGCCGTGGAGTTGGTGTCGCTCGCGTCATAGTCGGTAGCCGCGTTGGGGTCGTTGGCGTCGTCCTCGTAGTCCCAGCCGCCGTCACTGTCCTGGGCGCCCACCAGGAGCGTGACGGCAGCGGCGGGCACCTGGGCGCCGGCGGCCACCAGCCCCTGGATGGCGAGCGCCTGGGTGAAGGCCTCCCCGTCGCCGTACTCGCCCGTGGTCGCGTCGTAAGCGACGGCCAGCGTGGTCAGCAGGTCCTGGCCCCCGAAGCTGGCGGGATGTCCTCCGGCGGCGACCACCGCCTGGATCAGCTCGCCGCACGCGCCCGGGTCGCTCACCGTGCAGGCGGCGGCGGCGTTGTCCGCCAGGTAGGTCATCACCGAGGTGCCGGATGGCGCGCTGAGCGCGTTGGGGTCGTACCCGTCGGCCGCCGCCGCGATGGCGTACAGCTCGCTGTCCGCGTAGCTGCCCGCCGTTCCCGGGATGGACCCGTCCGGCTGCTGCTGCGTCTGCAGATACGCGAGCGCGCGCGAGGCGGGGTCCTCCTGCGCCTGGACCACCCTCCCCGGTTGCACGCCGAAGAGCGCACACGCGCCGACGAGACCTAGTGCCGTCACCACGGCGGTGCACCTGCGGGATCCCTTCATCCCACGCTCCTCAGGCGGCGATCGGTCTCCACCTCGCCGAAGGCATCCTCGCCGCCATGAGGCCGTCCTCCCGTCACGCGCGGGGGTGGAGTCGTGCCTCGGGTCGGTCTCCTGGCTTGCGGATCGTCGCCATCGGTCGCCTTCCCACGAGACTCACGTCTCGCAGTGGCACGCTGACCTTGGCTCCCCGCTCACAGTTGCGCGACAGCGCCGGATTCACACCGGCTTCCCGTTCAACCCGGGGCGTTATTCAGGTGTGGTCAGGATTATGCGACGCGGGCCGGGGCGGCCGCTGTCGAGGTGGCACGGGCGGCGACACCCGCGCCGGTGTGGGCGGCGCTTTGTGCTCCACGTCGCGAAAGCACCCTCTGCGGATCAATCCCAGCGAAAGCGCCATGCGGCGACGGAGATGGTGACCACGGCCCACGCCGCCATCACCAGGCAGTCGGTCGTGATGGCGCTGAACCCTGCTCCGTCGTTCATGATCTGGTGGAGCGCATCACTGGCCCACGCCAGCGGGAGGACGCGGGCGATGTCCTGCACCACAGTGGGGAGCGAGCTGATCGGGAAGAAGAGCCCGCTCAGGAACATGAGGGGAAAGGTGATCATCGCCGCGAGCGCGCGCGCCGCCTCACTGGTGCGGGAGACGCTCGTGATCAGGAATCCGATGCCGACAAAGGATGCGGTGCCGAGCACGATCGGCGGGATGAGGAGCAGCCAGCTGCCGTAGTTCTTGGCCCCGAAGACCCAGACGCCCAGCGCCACCAGCACCAGGATCTGGAGCAGCACGGTCAACCCGCCACCCACCACCTGCGCGGCGAGGATGGTGCTGGACCGGACCGGGGTGGCGCGGAAGCGCCGGAGAACCTGGGTGACGCGCTTCTCGACCAGCCCGATCGCGACGTAGTTGACGCCGGAGAAAAGGATGATGTACGCGATCATCGAGGGCAGCATGTAGTCCATCTCGGTCACCTGGTTGACCTCGGCGGACTGCGGCGTGCCCAGCGTGACGCTGGCGTGGCCGCCACCGGCGAAGCCGGCCGTCACCTGTGCCACCACGTCGTCGGCGATGGCGGTCGACGAGGAGCCGCCACCGGCCTGGTAGATCGCCACCTTCTGGGATGGGCCCTGGCCCTCGATCGCCGCACCGAAGCCCCTCGGGATCACCAGGACGGCGATGACCGAGTCGCTCTTCAGGTCGGCGAAGGCGGCCGTGTGCGACTTCGAATCGACGGAGACCCCGCTGATGCCCCTCAACGCCTTCAGGTAGCTGGCCGACACCGCGGTGTGGTCGTTGTTCACGGCGTCAAAGGTCACCGAGACCCCGCTGCCACCGAAGAGCAACCCGAAGATGATCATGAAGAGGACGGCGAGCCCGAGGGTGAAGATCAGCGCGGTCCGGTTGCGCACCGAGGCGCGCACCTCGTTGACCGCCAGCGCACGGAAGGAGCGGAAGCCGTTCATTCCCGGAGGCTCCGTCCGGTCAGGCGGAGGAAGACATCCTCGAGGGTGCCATGGCGGACCATCAGGTCGCGGATCACCCCCTCCCCCTCCCCGCCGGCGTCACCGTCGGCACCCCCCGAGGGAACCCACGGGGCGCTGGGGTCGAGCAGGGCGTGGAGCACGATCTCGGGCTTCCGCGTGGTGATGCTCACCCGCCCGTCCGCCACCACACGCTCCACACCGGGCACCTTGCGCAGGCTCTCGACGTCGAGACCGGGAACGTTGGCAAACTCGACAGTCGTCCCGGGAGCGTACTGGGATATCAGGCGGCGCGGGGTGTCGAGGGCGACGATCCGTCCTCGCTCGATCACCGCGACGCGGTCACAGAGGCGCTCCGCCTCCTCCATGTAGTGGGTGGTGAGCACGACGGTCTTGCCCCGCCCCTTGATGCCCTCGATGACGCTCCAGATGTTGAGCCGCGCCTGGGGGTCGAGCCCGGTGGTCGGTTCGTCGAGGAAGACCAGGTCGGGGTCGTTGATCAATGCCAGGGCAATGCTCAGCCGCTGCATCTGGCCCCCGCTCAGCTTGTCGGTGTAGGCGTCGGCTTTCTCCCCGAGGTTGAACTCCTCGATGACCTCTTCCACCGGCCGCGACCGCTGGTAGAGGGCGGCGAAGAGCTGCACCGCCTCGCGGACCTTGGTGAACGGGGGCAGGGCGGTGGCCTGGAGCTGAACCCCGATCCGCTCCTTGACCGTGCCGGGATGGGCGAGGACGTCGGTGCCGAGAACGGTGACGGTGCCGGCATCGGGTGTCCGGAGGCCCTCGATGATCTCCAGGGTCGTCGTCTTGCCCGCGCCGTTGGGCCCGAGCATGCCAAAGACCTCGCCCTTCTGGACCGCGAAGGTCAGGCCGTCCACGGCGACCACGTCGCCATAGCGCTTGACCAGGCCGGTGACGTCGATGTCTGCCATCTCTCCCCCCAGCCGCGTGGCGGCGGGCATCGGCTCAGTCGAAATCATAGGGAATCACCTCCTGCTGGGCGGGCCGCCGGCACCGGGGGGCGGGGTGGGAAGTGGAAATGGGGGTTTCGGAACACTGCTCTAGAACAGCGTTATAAAACCATGTTCGGGATATACTTGTCAAGTGGCCAGACCGAGGACCCACGACGACAAGCTCCGCCTCCGCCTGCTCGACGAGGGCGGGCGTCTGCTGGCGGAGGAGGGACCAGCCGCTCTGACCGTCCGCCGCCTCGCCGAGCGGGCGGGCACCTCCGCCTCCGCCGTCTACAGCCTCTTCGGCGACAAGTGGGGACTGGTCGAGGAGATGTTCCGGGAGGGCTTCCGGCGCTTCGCCGAGCGGATCGCCGCGCTGGAGCGTACTGATGACCCGCTGGCCGACCTCACCGCCCTCGGCGCCGCCTTCCGGGCCAACGCCCGGGCCAACCCGCACCTGTACGACCTGATGTTCGGCCAGCCCTTCCCCCAGTTCCTGCCCGGGGACGAGGACCGGGTGATGGCGATGGGCACGTTCGGGTCTCTGGTCGAGGCGCTCGGGCGCTGCGTCGATGCCGGACTGCTGAGTGGCGATCCGCTCAGCCTGGCCACCATCTTCTTCAGCCTGGTCCACGGGCTGACCAGCCTCGAGCTGCTCGGCTGGCTCGGTCCTCCTGAGCAGGCCGACGCGGCCTGGGAGCGCGCCGAGATGGCGATGTTCCGAGGCCTGATGCCGTCCACGGCCGAGGGCTGAGCCAGACGCCGGAGGGGCGCCGCAGCGACGACCTCAGACCCTCCGCGACTCCCAGCGGAAGAAGCGCAGCGTCACCGCCAGCCCGAGCACCCCCCAGATCAGCAGCACCAGGAGGTCCTCGCCGTTCCAGCCGCCCGAGCTCGGTTTGGCGCCGAATGCGGTGAGCATCGACTCCTTGAACCAGTAGATGGGGAAGACCTTGGCGATGTCCCCGAACACCGCGTTGTTGAAGTTGAAGAAGAAGCCGGAGATGAAGAGGATGGGGAGGGAGGTGAAGTTCACCACCGCCGGCGCGGCGTCGGCATTGGGGATGACCGCGGTGATGGCCAGCCCGATGACGCAGAAGACGACGCCGGCGAGGAGCACCGTGACGAGAGCCGGCAGCGGGTGGGCGGGCCACGGAGCCTGATAGAGGAGATGGCCAACCACTGCGGTCAGTGCCACCACGATGACGGCGGAGATCAGCGCCGAGCCGAGAATGCCGGCGACGAACGCCGCAGACGGCAGCGGCGTCCCGCGCAGCCGCTTGAGGAGTCCGTTGTCGCGGCGGTTGACGACGCTGATGGTCAGGTTGGAGAAGCAGGTGGTGAGCACGCCCCAGGCGGCCATGGCCGGGACGAAGAAGTTGTTGTACGGGACCTCGGCGCCGCCGACACACTGACCGCGCGCGCTGAAGGTGCCGTCGACGCAGGTGCTCTGCCCCTTGAAGATGGTGCCGAAGATGAGGAGGAACATGATCGGGAAACCGAAGCCGAAGAGGGCCGCGACCCGGTTGCGCCAGAAGCCCCGCTGCTCGGCGCGCACCTGACGGAGGCTGACGGCCAGGTCACTCATCGCCGGTCAGCTCCAGGTAGACGTCCTCCAGGGACGGCTGGCTGACCTCCAATCGCTGCAGCTCGAGGCCGTGGGCGACGGCCCATTCGGTCAGCTCGTGCAGGGCCTTGGTCGGCGTGTCGGTGATCATCGCGATCAGCCCGTCCTCGCCTCCGGGGACGACCTCGCCCACCTTGGGCACGGCGACAGCGTCGGGGCGGACGAATTGGATCCTCGTCTCGGCGCGCTCGGCGCGCAGGCTGCTAGGGGTGCCGATCCGGACCACCTCCCCGGCGCTCACGACGCAGACGCGGTCGGTGAGGTTCTGGGCCTCGTCCATGTAGTGGGTGGTGAGCAGGATGGTCTTGCCCAGCTTGCGCATGCCGCGCACGATCTCCCACGCGTTGCGCCGTGCCGACGGGTCGAAGCCGGTCGTCGGCTCGTCGAGGAACAGCAGCTCAGGGTCTCCGATCAGCGCGAGGGCGAGATCGAGACGGCGCTGCTGCCCGCCGGAGAGCTTCTTGACCCGGACGCCGGACTTCTCCTCCAGGCCGACCAGCTCGATGACGTCGTCAGTCGCGAGCGGCTTCGGATAGTAGCCGCGGTGGAGGTCGACCACCTCGCGCACCGTGAGGTAGGGCTCGACGGCGCACTCCTGCAGGACCATGCCGACCCGCCGGCGGAAGCCGCGGCCACCGGTCGCGGGGTCGCCGCCGAGGACCTCGACTCTCCCCGAGTCACGATGGCGGTACCCCTCGAGGATCTCGACGATCGTCGTCTTGCCCGCGCCATTGGGACCGAGCAGGCCAAAGACCTCGCCGGGTTCCACGCTGAAGCTGACCCCGCGCACGGCATGCAGCGAGCCGTACGACTTGCGCAGCTCCTCGACCACGATGGCCGCCGTCTGCGTGGTGACTCCCATCAATCGGAGAGCGTACCGGACTCGTCGGCGCTCACCGCCAAGCGCTCGCTCGCCTCCACGCAGCCGTCGATGACCGCGGTCATCACCCGTCCGACGGCCTCGGCGGAGAGACGCGGCACCCGGCTGGCGACGTGGGCGATGACCTCCTGCTCGCGGCTGCGGTCACGGACGGTCAGACCGGTCCGGCGCTTGTCCCGCTGCACGGCGTCGACCGCCCCGGCGCGACTCTGGAGCACGGCTCCCAGGGCGAGGTCCAGCGAGTCGATGATCTGGCGGTGCTCGGCGAGCTCGGCCGCCTGGTGACCGCGCAGCATCGGCGCCAGCACCGCGGCCCCGGCGATGATCGCCTCGAGGGTCTCCGGCGTGATGGCCTGGGCCGCGTCGCTCCAGGACTCCGCCGGCACGGGGTGGGACTCGATCAGGAGGCCGTCAGCCCCGGCGGCCACGGCCGCCAGCGCCAGCGCGGGGACCCAGTCGGCACGGCCCGCGGCATGGCTCGGGTCGACGATCACAGGCAGCGGCGTGCGCTCGCGCAACACCGGCACAGCCGAGACGTCGAGGGTGTTGCGGGTGGCCGTCTCGAAGGTGCGGATACCCCGCTCGCAGAGGATGACCTGGGTATTCCCCTCGGCGAGCACGTACTCAGCGGCGGCAAGCCATTCGTCGTAGGTGGCGGCCATCCCGCGCTTGAGCACGACCGGGAGGCCGGAGCGGCCCGCGGCACGCAGCAGGGGGGTGTTCTGCATCGAGCGCGCACCGATCATGAAGGCGTCGACCCGGCCGGTCAGCATCTCCACGTGCTCGACCGAGAGCGGCTCGACGAGCACCGGCTTGCCGGTGAGCGTCCTGGCCTTCTCGACGAGCGCAAGGCCCTCCTCGCCCATCCCCTGGAAGGCGTCCGGACGGGTGCGCGGCTTGAAGATGCTGGCCCGCAGCATCGAGGCGCCGGCATCGCGCATGGCCAGCGCGTGAGTCACGTACTCCGGCTCGACCGCGCAGGGCCCGGCGATGACCGGGACCGCCGGACCACCGAAGACAACGCCCCCGATGGTGACGCGACGCCGCGCCGGTGACGAGGTGATGGGCTTGAGCAGATCCGTGAGCATCGGTGCCTCCAGTGTCGTGTGAGGACCGGGCCCGGTTCGCGAGATCCGGGTCGGCCGCTCGGCCTCCCGGGATCTCGGCGCAGGACTACTTGCTCAGCAGCACCCGCACCGGCCCAGGGGCCGATGTGGCGTACTCAAAGTAAAAGTAGAACCGCGGCGCGATCGCGAACATCGAGGCGGATCGTAGCAGGGTCCACCGCCCGAGAGTGGATCAGACCGGCGGCGCCTCGCCGGACGCCTCGGTTCCGGCCTCGGGGGAGCCCGCTCCGGAACTCTCATGGGCACCCCCCCACGGTGCCTGCGGGACCGCTGCGAGAGGAGCCTGCACGGGACGGGGCCGATCCCCGATGGCCGAGGCGAAGAGGCACAACGCCACCAGGATCAGGAAGATTGGACCAATCCAGTCGAGCCGCGTCACGAGGCTCACCCCGTTGGTGAGGAGGAGGACGCCGGCACCGGCGAAGATGAGGCCGAAGACGAGGGTCGACCAGCTGGTTCGACGACGACGCATCACTGTGCTCCGGTCTCGACCGTGATCTGCCCGCAGCCGACGCTCAACGCCAGCGTGAGCGTCCCGCTGGGCTCCACCCCCGCCACCGAGTTGGCGACCGAGGTGAACTGCACGCCGGAGTCGGTCCGCCCCAGCAGATTCACTTCTCCCGCCCCGACCTTGGCCGTCACATCGACGGTGGTGCCCAGCGGAACGACGACCACAAGTTGCCCCACCGCATCGCTGGCGGCGACCCTGAGGTTCTGGTCGCCCAGCTCCAGGGTGGTCAGGTCGATGGTGATCTGTCCCGCAGCGAGGTGGTAGGCGGGCTGCACGGCGGTGAGGGTCTGGGGGGCGTAGCGAATCTGGCCCACCCCGCCTGTGAGCGGCTCCGGGACGAGCACCGCAGCCGCCGCGAAGGGGAGGAGGCAGATGCCGAGGCACACCAGCAGAGGGGAGCGTCCAAACCGCGCCCCGATCACCAGGGTGAGGCCGAGCACCAGGAGGAGGATGCCGAAGCCCATCTCGGCGGTGAGGTGGATGACCCCCGCGCTCTGCAGGAGCAGGGCGACGCCGACGGCCAGGATCACCACGGCCAGGCCCACCGACCCGAGGCGCAGGCCGCCGGATCGGTATGCGCTCCCGGACCACGCTGCCGGCGCCGCATACCCGGGCGCGGCGTACGCCGGTTGCGTGGTGTACGGCGTGTAGGGCGCGTGGGAGGAGGTGTACGCCTGCCCCGCGGGCGCCGCAGGGGGGTACGCGGAGGGCACCTCCCCGGCTGCGCTCGCCGGGAATGCGTACCCGGCCGGATCCACGGGGCCGGACGGAGCGGGGGGGGCTCCCCCCGGGTATCTCGAGGGCCACTGGTCCCCGATCAGGAAGAGCAGGCCGATGCCGATCAGCGCTGCCCCCCAGATCAGGCCGGCGTCGTGGAAGTCGAAGGTGCCGGCCAGCACGAAGACGGCGGCGATGAGGAAGACGGCACCGGCGATGATGCGCAGGTCGGTGCCCCCGCCCCGGCCACGGTGAGAGGGCACCGTTCCAGCGAGGGGAATCCAGCCAGGCGGAGCCCCACCAGGGGGGATGTTGTCGACGAGGGGCATCGCCACGCATCCGACGAAGTAGAGGATGACCCCCAGCCCGCCGGCGAAGGCGAGCACGACAAAGGCCAGCCGGATCCAGATCGGGTCCACGTCGAGATGGGCACCGAGCCCGGAGGCGACCCCGGCGATGACCCGGTCATTGCGGAGCCGGTAGAGGCGACGGACCGGCGGCTGCATCGTCCCCATCGGAGGAGCGAAATCAACGGCCGGCATGAGCACCCACCCGGCCAGATAGAGGATCGCCCCGATGCCGCCGAAGAAGGTGAGCACGACGAACGCCAGCCGAACCCAGACGGGGTCGATTTCAAAGTGGGCACCCAGGCCGGAGGCAACGCCCGCGAGCATGCGGTTGTTCCGGAGGCGATAGAGGCGGCGCGGGGGTGGTGTCCCACCGAACGGAGGTACCGACCCGCCCGACGGGGGGGCCGACCCGCTCTCCGGCGGAGTTGCGGCCTCGCCGACCGGGTTCTCGTCAGCGGCTGGCGAGCCGGACGTCTCGGGGCCCTGCTGGCCGGGTGTCTTCTCCATCTTCGATCTCCTGGATCTGGCGACCATCCGGAGGCGGTGGCGGCGGTCCTGACGCCGGTCCGAGCCTCTCGGTCGCCTGCCCAGCGTGGACCTCGTCGCTCGCGACCACCATCCGGGGAGTCCCTGGAGTATCCCGGAACCGGACCTGCATCTCTCAGGGGAGCACCCGATATCGCCTCCGCTCGCCGCGTGTCACGCTTGACACGATGAGCGCAACCTCCGCCACTCACGATCCCGGAGGGACGAACGCGCCACGCGAGGGGCCCGACCAGCCGGAGGCCCGGCGCTTCCGGTTCGTGGTGCGCAGCCGGGGCGACCGCGTCCTGACCGGCACCGCGGCGGGGCTCGCCGAAGCGCTTGGCCTGGACCCGCTGCTGGTCCGCCTCGGGCTCGCCGTGCTCACGGCGGCGGGTGGCGTCGGGATCGTCCTCTACCTGACGCTCTGGCTACTGAGCGTCGAGCCTGACGCCACGACCCCTGCCGCGCCGACCCGGACCCGCCCTCGGAACCTTCAGATCGCCGCCGTCGCCTGCATCGTGGCGGGCGCCATGCTCATCCTCCGCAACGTCGGTCTCTGGTTCGGCGACGCCCTGGCCTGGCCGGTCGCGGTGGGGGCCGCCGGCTCCGCACTCATCTGGGCCCGTAGCGACGAGGCCGACCGGAGCCGCTGGGCCCGTATCAGCGAGCGGCTGCCCGGCAACCCCGTGGTGAGCGTCTTCGGCGGGCGTGTCTCCCCCCTGCGGGTCGCGGGTGGGGGGCTCCTCGTCGCCGCCGGCATGACGCTCTTCCTGGTCGTCAGCGGCGCTCTGGCCACCGCCCGCACCGCGCTGCTCGCGGTGCTGGTCACCGCCGTCGGGCTGGGTCTGATCCTGGGGCCCTGGATACTCCGCCTCGCCCATGACGCCGGCGAGGAGCGTCGGCAGCGCATCCGATCCGAGGAGCGGGCGGAGATCGCCGCCCATCTCCATGACTCGGTGCTGCACACCCTCGCCCTGATCCAGCGGAGCGAGGACCCGGCCGACGTCGCCGCCCTGGCGCGGCGGCAGGAGCGCGAGCTCAGAGCCTGGCTCGACCATCGTCCCACCCCCTCCGAACAGCAGGACCTGCGCGGGGCGGTGGACGCCCTGGCCTCGCGGGTCGAGGAGCTCCATCACGTGACCGTCGACACCGTGGTGGTGGGCGACGCCCCGGTCACCGAGCATGCCGGCGCCCTGCTCCTCGCCTGCCAGGAGGCGGCCATCAACGCCGCCCGTCATTCCGGGTCGCCGCGGGTTTCCATCTATGTCGAGGCGGACGCCGACGGGATCACCGCCTACGTCCGCGACGAGGGCGCAGGCTTCGACGTCGATGCGGTGCCCCCCGACCGCCGCGGCATCGCCCAGTCGGTGATCGGACGGATGCGCCGTCACGGCGGGTCAGCGACGATCACCAGCCAGCCCGGCCACGGCACCGAGGTTCAGCTCCAGCTCCCGAGGGTCACGTCATGAGCCCCGCCACCCCCCGCACCCGGCTCTTCCTCGTCGACGACCACCAGCTCTTCCGCAGCGGGCTCCGCGCCGAGCTGGAGGGCGAATTCGAGATCGTGGGCGAGGCCGGCGACGTGGACCAGGCGGTCGCCGGGATCGCGACGCTCAAGCCGGACGTGGTCCTCCTCGACGTCCACCTCCCGGGTGGTGGGGGTGCCACGGTGGCTGAGGCCATCACCCGGCGCGGTGCGGCGCCGACGCGCTTCCTCGGCATCTCGGTCTCCGATGCGCCCGAGGACGTGATCGGGGTGATCCGTGCCGGTGCCCGCGGCTACGTCACCAAGTCCATCTCCCCCACCGAGCTGGCGGACGCCATCCGCCGGGTGCACAGCGGGGACGCCGTCTTCTCCCCGCGCCTGGCGGGATTCGTGCTCGACGCCTTCCGAGGGGATCTGCCCACCAGCATCGACCCCGAACTCGACCAGCTCACCCCCCGAGAGCGCGAGGTGCTCCGCCACATCGCCCGAGGCTTCACGTACAAGGAGATCGGGGTGCGGCTCAATCTCTCCGCCAAGACGGTGGAGACCCACGTCTCGTCGGTGCTGCGCAAGCTCCAGCTATCCAGCCGCTACGAGCTGACCCGCTGGGCGATGGACCGGCGGATGATCTGAGGACACGGTGAGGACGACGGGGCGTTTCCGGGTGGTCGGGTAACCGGTCCCACACCGGCGAAGCGGTGGTCCCCTCGTTCCGGACGTTCCCACGATAGGGCCAACGATTCCAGGGCGTCGAGGCGCTGCGAGCCGGTGGGACGCCAGTGCGTCAAAGCACAAGACCGGGAGGCAGGTTCCTCCCGGTCTTGTGGTCAAACGGCGCTCCGCCCCGCACGCCAGCGCTCCCGATGCGAGAGCGCTGGCGCGTGGCGGGTGTTAGGTCAAGGTAGCGTTGCAACCCCGTTGACGTACGAGTCGACGTCCACGACGGCGGTTGGGTTGCCATCGGTGGCAGGGCCACCGACCCCATCGATGACCGAATTGAGACCTCCGGACTGGCTCGGGGTCGGGCAGTTGCCCTTCACCGAGCAGGTGCTGGAGATGAACAGGTCCATGGCGTCCGTGAACACGACGCCAGGAGCGTTGGGGGCCTCATAGGCCATGGCGTCCCAGAGGGTGGCAGGGGTGTAGATGAACACGACGTAGCTACCCAGGCCATACCCGTGGAAGTTCTGGACATTGTTGCTCACCAGGAAGGAGGGATACCCGGGCTGGATCGGCGACGCCTCCCAGGACGTCTGGGTGGGCGGGTCGTAGGGCAACTCGTTCTGGAAGAAGATCACCGTGCCGTTGTTGCCGCTCCAGTTGACCTCGTTCTTCTGGTAGTGCTCGATGGCGACGCCGTAAGCGGTCACGTTGTCGCCGGTGACCTCGAGACCGGTGGCACCCTGGTTGTAGGTCCAGCCGGCGCCCACCTGCCCTTCGGGTCCGGTGACCGAGGTGTTGGCGCCGTGGTCGGCGCGCCAGGCCCAGACGTCGTCGATGATCGAGTTGTCCGCGTTGTCGAGCAGGCTGATCGTGGCCGATACCGGGGTGGTCTCGGCCCCGCCGATGCGGAAGTAGATGTCCTGGATGAGGTCAGGATCGTTGCGGTTGTTGCCGTTTCCGTTGCCGTTGTTGCCGTTGTTGCCGTTGTTGCCGTTGCCGTTGCCGTTGTTATTGGGCGAGGAACCCACTTGCAGCAGCACCGGCGAGTTGACCGGGCCGGCGTCGAAGATCATCCCGGACAGCGCCACGCCGTTATTGGGGAGCACGACCATGGTCGCGTTGCCCCGTTGAGGGACAAGCACGGGGAAGCCGAGGCCCAGGATGGTCGAGTCGGGATGGCTGACCACGAGGGCGGCGTTCAAGTCGTAGGTGCCGGGGGTGAGGACGAGGTCCTTACCCTGGTCGAGGGCACCCTGGATCTGGGGTTCCGGCGTGGTCGGGTTGGCCACGAAGAAGTGTGAGAGGGGAACGGAGGTCCCCGCCTCGGTCCCGCTGAGGAAGTTCGGGCCCACCGAATTGCGCTGCACAGCGGGCACGAAGGCGTCCCAAGAGCCGGACGAGGTGGTGTAGAGGAACGGCTCCTCCTGGGTCACGGGGCTCTGCGGCAGTTCCGTGACCTGGTCGACGCCGTTGATCCCGTCCGTGCCGCCCGTGATGGCAGAGGTGCCGTTGAAGGCATCTTCAGTGGGAGAGCACGCCGTGCCGGCGGGAGGAGTGTAGCCGGGAGGGCACGCGTCACCCGAGTAGACGTAGTTCCAGACATAGCCGGCCGCGCTCTCCATGTCGGTATTGCGGGCTATCCCCTGCTGGTTGCCCGACCAGTCGAGCTGGCCGTTGATCTCGCTGTTCGCTACGTAGCTACCGCTGCCGTAGTTGTTGCTTGCATAGCCCGTTTCGGAGCAGTACGACTGGAAATTGAGGGTGCCGTTGATGATGACACTGCGGACCGGCGTGGCCTGCGACACCGACCAGAAGTCAGTGGAGCCTGCGAAGCAGTTACCGTTGCCGATGGGCGGCAGCATTGAAAGCAGCGCTGGCACGTACGTGGTGGTCGAAAGGGCTACCACGTTGAGGCTGAGGTTGGACAGCGACCGCCAGAAGTTCACGGTCGAGTTGGCCCAGTAGCACGTTGAGCCGCACCCGGGCGCAGAGTCCGGGGCGTTGGGGAAGACGTCGATCTGGCCGTTGACGATGGTGTCTTGGGGCACGGCTCCCAGTCCTGCGACCTCGGTGTAGTAGCCCACCTGGAACACCAGCGGCGTCGTGGCCGAGCCGTAGGTCCCCGGCTCGAAGAGCAGGGCGTAGCCCTCGTCGTTGAACTGGGATGAGAGAGGGACCTGTTGGATCGCGATGTTGTTGACGGCCGTCTGGATGGCCGCCAGCTCTGTGGCGGCGTTCGCCCCGCTGGGAGGCGTGAAGACGCACACGTTGGGGCCGAACTGGGCGGACGCGTACGTTCCGCACAGGGACGGCGGAGCGGCAAGGACCGTGCTGGCGGGCGCCGAGACGCCCACAAGGCCGCCTATGACAAACCCCCCTGCGACGAGGGCCGACAAGCGGCCCCACCGGCCGCCGCGCCGGGCCCCCCCGAGAGCCGACGATGGTACCTGGATACTAGTCATCGGTCGCGTGCCTCCCTGTAAGCGGACGAGTCCAACGTGCGGCGGCAGGCTCCCAGCAGAGAATCGGCGCCCGGCGCCCTCCCTGCCTTCCTGCCGCCCTGCCTCTCCCTTCGACCTCCGGCCTTCCCGATCGCTCCCCGCGACCCCCGGCGGCGCCCCGGCGGTTGTGCCGTCGCTATGATCGGCGCGCTCGGGGCGTCGGTAACGCTAGGCATCCGGGACGCGCTTGTCAAGTTCTTGTAAGCGCTTACACACCGTCCAGCCGAGATCCACGTGACCCCCCTCAACCCCGCCTCCTACAACGTCGAGCGCGCCCACACCGCCGCAAGCAGCGTGCAGGGGGAGGCTGAGGTCGAGGCGGACCCCGTGGCGAGGAGGGTGAGCCGAACTCGGGCCTTGCCGCGCGCTGTCCGGGTGGCGGCCGGCGCGGCTACCTCCGCCTGGGGCCGCGGCATCCGCAGCTCTCGCGAATGACCAGCTCGACCGGGAGGACGACGTCGCGCTGGGCCACCGGCGCCCCGGTGATGGCGGCGTGCAGCAGATCAAAGGCGATCACGCCCATCTCACGGATCGGCTGCCGCACCGTGGTGAGGGTGGGGTGGAGATGCCGTGCCACCGCGACGTCGTCAAAGCCCGTGACCGCCACCTGGCCGGGCACCCGGATGCCCTGCTGATCCAGTGCATGCATCACTCCGATGGCGGTCTGGTCATTGGCGCAGACGATCGCTCGGGGGAGCTTGTGATGCTCGCCGAGCAGGGTCGCGATCACCCTCGCCCCTCCCCTGGCGCTGTAGTCGCCCGTCCACCGCGGCCCGGTGATGGCCCGAGCGCCCAGGTCTCTGGCCTCGATCTCCAGCGCCGCGGCTCTGGCCAGGCTGTCGGGACTGTCGGCGTGGCCCGAGATGTAGCCGATGCTCCTGTACCCGTGATCGGCGACCAGATGGCGGACCAGCGCCCGCATCCCGGCCTGGTTGTCGGCGCGCACGCTCATCGTCTCCGGAGAGGGCTTACCCACCAGAATCACGACCGGCAGCTGGGCGGCCAGGCGGGCGAGGGCGGCGCCGGAGATGAGACGATCGTGAAGGATGAGGCCGTCGGTCTTGCCCGCCAGGCCGGAGAGTCGCGCTGTGGCGTCGCCGGTGCCGATCATCGAGATCAGCACATCGAAGCTCGTACGCTGAGCCGACGCCTCGATGCCGCGGGTCACGACCTCATCGAACAGCGGGCTCTCGGCCTCATCCTCGAAGCCGAGGTCGTCACCGCGGCGGAAGACGACGCCCACCACCTCCTTGAGGCCGTTGGAGAGCGCCCGAGCGGCCCCATCCGGGATGTAGCTCAGCTCCCGGACGGCCAGCATCACCTTCTCTCGGGTCTCGGAGCGCGGGTTGCCGCTCCCATTGAGGACCCGGGAGACCGAGGCGATCGAGAGTCCGGCGTGGCGGGCGACGTCGTAGATGGTGAGCGCGGTCCTGGGTTTCCTGGTCTCGACCATGTCCGATTTCCCCACCGAAGCTGACCCCAGTTCCTGAACGCCCACCTGCTCAGAGCAGGAATGCCCTCCGGTGCGAGTGCGGGGTGACCTGACCCCGGTGCTCACCGGTTGGGCTGGCGGTGCTACCCAATTTCGACGAGACGGTAGCGAGGATGAGAATGGTAGCTACTTTCCCTTCATCCCAGTTGGGATGCCCCGGGTCGTGGGAGGCTCCCGGGCACGCGGGCCCGATGCCGCGATCGGGCCTGGGCGCCGACCCCCCGACCGCCTGGGGTGGGCGGCGCTGGGGAATGTCATTGGAGACGACCCAGGACTGGGGCTTGGTTAGAGCCATCCGCCGTCCGGATGACGGGGACGGAGCGGCGCCGGGGACGGGGCCGAGCACCGTGATCTGGGCCCAGTGGCTTCCGTCGGTGGTGCCGTACAGGCCCTCTGCACTGAGCGCCCAGCCATGGGTGGCGTCGACGAAGGTGACTTGCCCGGCACCGGCGGCGTTGCCCCCGAACTCTCCAGGCACCGCCGAAGCAGTCCAGGTCACCCCCCCGTCATGGGTCTCGTACATGTCCTCCCGGTCCATCGACATCCAGGCGTCGAGCGACGTCGGCATGGCGATGTCGTTCGGGTACCCCCATGCCGGGATCTGGCCGATCGGTGCAGCACCCGACGGAGGCGGCCAATTCATGCTGCGGCTCAGGAGGGTCCAGTGCGATCCCCAGTCCGTTGAGGTCCATGCCTCCTTGGGCGCGAAGCCCCCGCCAACCTCGACCGCACAGACGTCGAGCAAGGTGCCCGCTGGGGAGGCGCCAAGCTGATCGTCGCCGACGCACGCCGAAGGCAGGTCGGCCAGTTCCCACGACCGACCGTCTGGGCTGGCGGCGATCTCGCCGCCGCTCATCGGGCCGGAGAGGATGAGATGTGAGCCGGCAACCATTGCCTGGGTGAAGCTGGCGTTCGTCCCGGTGGGATTCGGAGGCTGAGACGGTGCCGGCTCGAAGGGCGAGCCGGGCGCGGGGGACTCCCAGATCGTGGTTCCGCAGGCGACGCACCCGCTGACCGCCCACGCGGAGCCGTCGAACGAGACGACCCCCGCCACCAAAGCTGCCCCCGGCGGGTTGACACTCGTCCACGTATCCCCGCCGTCGGTGGTTTCCGCCAGCGAGGGGTCGATCAGCCACCCATCGTCGATGGAGGAGAAGTAAATGCTGCCGACCCCCAGCTCCTCCTCCGACGGGAACGGGAGCAGCGACCAGGAGGCACCGCCGTCGTCGGTCCGGGCGATACCGGGGCGGCAATTGCCTCGCGCGTCGCAGGCAGCACCGAGCACCCAGCCGTGGTTGTCGTCGATGAAGCTCATCGAGGTCGGCCGTAAGTAGGCGATCGGCCCTGGCGTTGCTGTCGGCGTGGAGGGAACCAGGGTGAAGCATGGCTTGCCGAACACAGCCTGGGGACAGTTCGTGGGAGTCGGGGAGGGCGCGTGGGTGGAGCCCTCGGAGGGCAACGGGGATGTTCCACCCAGTCCCGACCCGGTCCCGGTACCACACCCCACCAGGACAGCCGCCAGCAGGATGCCAACCACGCGCACCGTTCTCACCGGCAGGACCTCCGATCGACACCGCAGAAGGCCAGTAGCAGGATCGAGGACGATCGGAACGTCGTCGCCCCGGCCTCCAGCATGACGAGCCTCCCGACCAGTGAGATCACACCCTCTAGTACGCAGCTGTCCGACCACAACGTGACGCTCTGTAGAACGGCGGCGGCGAGGCGGCCGATGGACCTGAGATGAGGTCGTGAAGGTCGGTCCGTCCGTTGCCCCTTCGCCTGTCACGCTCCCGGGCAGCCGAAGTTCTCGGTCACATCTGCTCTGGTGCCTGCGTCGTATGAGTATGGTGTTCGTCGGTCAGCGGCTCGCAGCCAGTGGCAGGGGCCGTCGGCGGTCCTAATGGGGACCGGTCAGGGCCAAGACGTTGTTGTGGGCCGCCGCGGAGGGAACCGCTCCGGTGGGGCGCGCAAGAGCCGCGAACCAGGGCTCCATGATGCGGCCGGCTCGGGCTAGCAAGCCCGATGGCTACCTTCTCGGCTCGTACCGCATCGCCACTGCCCCCGAGCCGAACTCCAGCCGGCTCACGAGCTTCAAGTCGACATGCTTCGACAGCCCCGCGAACAACGTCGGCCCCTGGCCCGCGAGCCTGGGATGCACCACGAACTCGTACTCATCGATCAATCCCAGCTCCGTCAACGCCAGTGGGAGCTTCACACCTCCCACGAACAGTCCCTTGCCCGACTCCCGCTTGAGTTGCTGAACGGCCTTGCCCAGATCCCCGCGCACGAGTTCCGCGTTCCAATCGACCTGCTCCAGGGTGCTCGACACGACGTACTTCTTTGCCGCGTTGATCGTCCGGGCGAAGCGTTCCATCCAATCAGGTCTCGCTCCCGTCGGCGCCGGCGGCCGCCACGCTGATTCCATCATTTCGTAAGTCACCCGGCCAAAGAGAAGGGCATCGGCCTGGTTGAGGTTCTCGACCGCGTGACGATGCAGGTCTTCGTCCGCGGGGATTGCACGATGATCGCAGCACCCGTCCAATGTGACGTTGATGGAGTACCGAAGGGGTCGCATTTCGCAAGAGTACCGCCGATGAGGTTCACCGGCGTGTGTCGCTTTAACGCGCTCCAACCCGTCCGGCGCGATGGGGTCGCGCAATTTGCCCAAATAGGGTTGACAGCACAGCCCGCGGGCCCAGTGTTCTCGAATGACATTCGACGGAGCACCTGTCCAGGGCCGGCTCAGGGCAAGGGCGCGGCCCAGCCTCCCGAGGCCGAGTGGAATCTCCCGCCAGTCTATGGTGGCGCAGCTGACGACGCGGGTGGTGCACGCAGCGGACACCCGGCGGTCGCCAACCGGTTGGGGACGAGTGGGCATGACCACTAGACTCGGCACATGATCACTTCACGCCCGGGAACGAGCACCGTTCTCCGACTGCCGGTGAGGGAACGTTGATCCCCGACCCTAAGCAGCAGGTTCGCAGGGGCTACGACCGCCTCTCGACGCTCTACCGCGCCGACGAGGACGCACCCGCGGAATACCTGGCATGGACCCGCGAGCTGCTGGGCCGGCTAGTTCCCGGTTCCGAGGTGCTCGACCTGGGTTGCGGCTGCGGGGTTCCGGTGGCGCGGTCGCTCGCCGCGGCGGGGCACCAGGTCACGGGCGTCGACTTCAGCGAGGTCCAGCTCGGACGGGCCCGGCGGCTCGTGCCCGAGGCCGACTTCATCTGCGCGGACATGGCCGAGCTCCACCAAGCGCCCGAGAGCTTCGATGCGATCGTCTGCCTCTACGCGATCATCCATCTCCCACTCGAGGAGCAGCCCGGCTTCCTGGCCAGGCTCGCCACTTGGCTGCGGCCCGGCGGATGGCTCCTCCTCACCGCGGGGGACCGGGCGTGGACCGGATCGCAGCCGGATTGGCTGGGTGGCGGGACGCCGATGTGGTGGAGCCAAGCGGACCTGGAGGCCTACCGCGCCTGGGTTCGGGCGGCGGGGCTCGTCATCACCGACGAGTCTCGGGTCGCCGACGGGGCGGTGACCCACTCCCTCTTCTGGGCACGGCGACGAGCGGGGACGGAGGTGGCATCTTCTTGATGGTCCGGTGCCGGCTCCCGGGTTGAAGCCGCCGCCCGCCCCCCGAGCTCGCCGAAAGTGACGCCTCGGTCCGGGACCTGATCGACCCGCGCCGACCGATCTCTGAGATCGGACGCTTCGCGGCTGTCGACCCCTGAACATAATCGATTCGATCGGACAGTGCGGTCGAATGAGAGTGACAGCAACGACGAGATCCAGGCGGTGGAGGACAATGTGATCCAAAAGCCAAGAGCATGGCACGCCGGCTATCGCTCGGCGATCGATCAGGACAAACCACGCCGAACCGCGGCCGGCTGCTGACGTACTCGGAGGAAGTGCAGTGTTAACGGTGACCGCCTACTTTCTCGACGGCGCACGCATCGACGGAGAGCTGGACGCAGCTGACCTTCCGGCCGATGACTTCTCCATCTTTGTCAACCAGACCAACATCCAGTCCGTGCGAGTGGCCGTCGGCGCTCTGAAGTACGTCGTCGTCCGGGAAGAGCATCCCACGATCAGTGAGCAGGACCCGCGCCAAGGGTCGAAGGCCCAGAAGCTCGTGCTCCGGCTTGTCGACGGAAGTTTCATGCACACATACCGCGATGATTTCTTTGCCGACGTTGGCCAGATGCTGCATGTCCGCCTCTGGAATCCCGGTCTGTCCACGCTCATCAAGGCCGCCATCTCCAAGCGTGCGATCGCGACCGTCAGTGACTTCAAGGAAGGCGACACCTCGTCGTTCGATCAGTCGACGCACCCGTTTGTCTACGCGCCTAGAGATCGGATACCCACGGGAGCGCAGTACGGACCAACATCTGCCATGGCACTCGATCCGAACCTTCGCCACCTCGCGAGCACCTATCAGCAGATCCTTTCGCAGATAATCTCCAACTCCTCGGATACGGGGGCACTCGAGGCGGCCATACGGGAGAAGCTGGACGGGCTCATGGCGAACGAGCCGATCCAACTCACCCCTGACCAGAAGCAAGGCGTCGCCAACCTCATCGTGCAGCAGGCAGTCGGCTTTGGGGTGATCGATCCGCTAATCAAGGATCCGACTATCACGGAGATCATGGTCAACGGCCCCGGCGAAGTCTACTTTGAACGCGACGGGGTAATTCTGCGAAGCGACTTGCGATTCATCGACAACGATGAGCTCTCGGAGACCATTCGCAAGCTGGTTGAACTGGCCGGTAGGCGAATCGACGAATCCAGCCCCATGGTCGATGCCCGCCTTGCTGACGGGAGTCGACTCAACGCGGTCCTGCCGCCGGTCTCACCCAACGGGCCGATCTTGACGATTCGAAAGTTCTCCAGTTTTGCCATGACGATGGAGGACCTCATCAGGCAAACCACGCTCAGCTCATCGATGGCTTTGTTCCTGCAAGGAGCAGTGCGGGGTCGAGCCAATATCCTGATCTCGGGCGGTACGGGCGCCGGCAAGACGACGACGATGAACGTTCTGGGCTCCATGATTCCTGATGGTCAACGGGTGATCACCATCGAAGACTCAGCGGAATTGAAGCTGCATCACCCCCATGTGGTGACGCTTGAATGTCACCCAGCAAGTGTGGAGGGTCGCGGCGAGCTCAACGTGCGCGAGCTGCTGCGCAACAGCCTGCGCATGCGTCCGGATCGCATTCTCGTTGGCGAGGTGAGAGGTGCTAAATCGCTGGACATGCTGCAGGCGATGAACACCGGTCACGACGGCAGCATGTCCACCATTCACGCCAACTCGGCTACCGAGGCATTGTCACGTCTGGAGACCATGGTCATCGCAGGATCAGCGGACCTGCCGTTGCTCGCGATCAGGGCGCAGGTGAGCTCGTCCATCAACCTGTTCATCCATCAGGCACGAATGATCGATGGTACAAGGCGAATACTGCAGATCGCTGAGCTCCCGCACTTCGGCCTCGAGGATGCTCCTCGGTTCGAGGTGATCTATCGATTCGTGAAGGATGGAGATGCCGGGTGGTTCGAGGCGACCGGAGTGTTGCCCCGTGTCATGGAGAAGATGGCCATCTACGACAGCATGGTCGCGGCCGAGCTCTTTGACCCGGAGTTGACCCGAACTCCCGTCACCCGACGGAAGACCGCGACCGGCGAGCAGAGCGCCGGCGATCGACAAGCAGTAGGGGCTCAGGCTGAGGGACCGCGGTGAGCAACCGCCACCGTGAGGCTGGCGAGGCCGACCACACTGGCGATGCCGCGCCTGCCACGGCGCAGCGCCCACCACAGCGTGCCCGCAAGCCCGGCCTCGACAACGGCGAACATCGGTACGCCGACGTTACCTCCGTCGACGCCGTACTTGCCTCGTCGCCTGTGGGGATCGCCGGGGTCCCGTTGCGCGATGTCTCCGCTCGACTCCATGCACGTCAGTTTGCCCGA
>PLNE01000098.1:0-5265 GCA_003141695.1 Candidatus Dormiibacterota bacterium | reverse complement strand
AGATAGCCATTTCAGGGGTGAAACTGACACCCTGGGGTGCCCCAGTGTTGGGGAATGACGCATCAGCCCGCGCGGAGGTCAGCAATCTCCACCTGGCGTCCAGAGCCTCGCCCTTCCACATCGGGGGCCTGGCGGCCGTTGAGGGAGCGCGGCTGCTTGGGGGCTCGGGCCCTCTGCGGCTGGAGGAGATCGCCGATCGAGTTATCCGCCGCTGAAGGAGCGGATGAAGAAGCGCCCGATCGCCGCCAACACATTCACCACATCTGGCCACGTGACCGCGTCATTCTGGTCCTCCCGCCCGACCTCCTCCGCAGACGTGCGGCCAGGTGGGAGAGGTTCGGCGGGAGCGGAGGGCGTCCGAAGACCGGCTGGGTCGGTGTTCGCCACCGACGGCTGTGCTGCCTCGGACACCGTTGATACCAGGTGCACCGCGTCCCACCAAGTTGGCGGCTGACCAGGCTGGGGCATCACCTGGGCGATGGATGAAGCGCCGAGCGGCGTGGAGGTGCCGACGGGGACCTGTGGCTCTGGAGCCTCCTGGTCATCGCTCTCGTCGACGTCTTCGTTATCGGCCTCCTCGTCCGACTCATTCCCTTCCTCGTCCGGCGGACCCGAACCGCCGTCATCGATGGCGAGGTCTCTCGGATCCGCGCGATACCGCGTAATCGCGGCGAGAGCGCGCAGGGCGGCGAGCAAAGCCACCACGCCGACGAGGACGACAAAGATGCGGACGCCTATCACGATGATCTGGGCGACCTGATCGGAGCTCGTGGCGGCAGCAAGCATGCCTTTGTCAGGCTAGCATGAGGTGGTCAATCCCACCAATGTGGGCCAAGGACGTGCCGTTGGACGAACGGGTTCAGGCCCAGGGCGACGCCTGCGTTCGCACGCACCAGGGTGAGTGACAAGACAGTGCGCTGGCCCAGTGTTGAGGAATGACACTTGAGCTGGCGCGCCTCGCGATGGGTGCTACCGCCTCTTCAACCCACATGACGCTGCCGAGACGACATTGCCCCGGTCACCTGACCCGTCCCTGAACTAGAACAACCGAGCCCGCTGCCAAGGAGGGTCAGGAAACCGGAGACGAAACTTCTAGAGTTGGAACCCTGAGTTGCAGGGTCTCCTTGGGGCCTCCGTCCACCCTGTAGGTGATGGATACCCCCTGAAGGGTCCAGGTGTTTGAGGGCGGGATGGTGAAGGCGCTGGCCACAAGGTAATGGGGACCGCAGCTAAGCGCCGCTCCAGAGGCCTTCTCGGCAGTCCTCCACACCGCAAAGGCCGCCGGGCTGGGAATCGTCTCTGGGAAATCCCCTGCCGCCTCAAAGCCCACGCCCTGGGCTTCTTGGAAGCTCCCATTCACCGTGGCAACGTACGTTGTCGAAGTGACATCGGCATGGTGGAGGACGAAGAATGAATTGGAATCTGCACCTTCCTCAGTGGTGCTCTCATTGGCGATGACCCCTTGGAGGGTCACTTCACCGGGCCCGCTGACCTGGAGCACTGCGTAGGTCGAGGTGACTCTGGTGAGGGGACCAGGGAAGGCATAGCCCCATCCGGAATCCTGGGTGCCCACGCTCATCAGCTGGGTCCCTGGCGATCTCGTCGGAGTCGGGCTCGATGAGCAGGCGCTCCCCAACAATGCGAGAAGCACACCAACGAAGGGCAGCAACAACGCCACCTTTCGCTTCGCTCTTGCCCGGCAAGGTGACCTCCCCCGCAGCGGGCGTGCGCGATCTTCAAACATATGTTCCTTGTAGCACGGCGGAGTCGAGAATTCCAGAGCCGAGGGTGCTTTGTGTGGTGAGTACTTGGACTCGCAGGTGAGCGGCGGCCGAGGGTGCAATTCCTCAACCGGGGGTGCCGCACATGCCCCTGCTGGCTCACGCCCGAGCATTCTTCCTCGCAGACCGTGGCGCCACGGATCGGTGGCTGGCGGAGTTGAACCGATGGCTCCGGGCACTGACGACTGAAAGCAAATGGCCAAGGTCAGGACTTCGGGCATCCGCGATTGCTCGGTCCGTGCGGTTTGCTCAAATGAGGTGAGGCCACCGTGGGGTGGCCCAAGCTGACCTCGCCGGAGCCGTCCAAAACGGACCCCGGCCGCCATGGCCGGACGGATGTCGGCGACGGGCTCCCCCGTGCGGGACGTGGTGAGGCGCGTGCCGGCTAGGTGGTCCTGACGGCTGCCGGGCGGGTGATCGCACCCTCGCTGGCCGATGCCACGCTCGCCGCGTATTTGGCGAAGGCACCGGTCCGGTAGCGGGGCTGCGGCGGCTGCCAGCCGCCCAGCCGGGCGGCGATCTCCGCCTCCGGCAGCTCCACAGACATCTCGCGTGCCGCCACGTCGATGCGCACGATGTCGCCGTCACGGAGCGCCGCCAGGGGACCACCCAGGGCGGCCTCGGGAACCACGTGGGCGACCATGAAGCCGTGGGTGGCGCCGGAGAAGCGCCCATCGGTGACCAGGGCGACCGAGTCGTCGAGGCCGGCCCCGGCGAGCGCGGCGGTCACCGAGAGCATCTCCTGCATCCCCGGTCCGCCGACTGGCCCCTCGTAGCGGATGACCACGACGTCGCCGGCCTGGACCTTCCCCTCGCGCACCCCGGCGAACGCGAGGTTCTCCGAGTCGAAGACCCGGGCAGGCCCGCGATGGGTGGTCTTGTCGTGGCCCGCCAGCTTGATGACGCAGCCTCCGGGTGCCAGGTTGCCGCGCAGGATGGCGATCCCTCCGTGGGACCTGACCGGGTGGTCAGCGGGCCGGAACACCTCCTGCCCCGGGGTCTCGTGGGCGGCCGCCGCGACCTCCGCCAGGCTCCGGCCCTCGACGTTGCGGGCCTCGCCGTGAAGCAGGCCGAGACTGAGCAGGCGCTGCATCAGCACCGCCAGCCCCCCGGCGCGGTGGATGTCGGTGGCGACGAATCGTCCCCCGGGCCGCAGGTCGGCCATGATCGGGGTCCGGGCACAGATGGCGTGGAAGTCCTCGATGTCCAAGGGCACCTCGGCCTCGGCGGCGATGGCGAGGAGGTGCAGGACCGCGTTGGTGGACCCGCCGGTGGCGGAGAAGTAGGCGATGGCGTTCTCCAGGGCCTCGCGGGTGACGATCGAGCGCGGACGGACGTCGTCGGCGACCAGTTTCACGGCCAGGCGGCCGGCGGCCTCGGCGACCCCGGCCTTGTCGGCATGGAGGGCGGGCACCCCGTTGGCCCCCGCCGGGCTGAGGCCGAGGAACTCGAGGGCGCCGCTCATGGTGTTGGCGGTGTACTGGCCGCCACAGGCACCCGCCCCGGGGCAGGCCGCCTCCTCCACCGCCCGCAGCTCCTTGTCGTCGATCTTGCCGGCGTTGAAGGCGCCGATGGCCTCGAAGACGTCCTGCACGGTGAGGTCGTCGCGCTCGCGCAGGCGCCCCGGGGCGATGGTGCCCCCGTAGAGGACGAGCCCGGGGAGGTCCATACGGCAGAGGGCCATGGCGGCGGCAGGAATGGTCTTGTCACAGCCGACGATGAGGACCAGCCCATCGAAGCTGTGCCCCCGTGCCACCAGCTCGATGGAGTCGGCGATCACCTCCCGCGAGACGAGCGACGCCTTCATCCCCTCGGTGCCCATGGAGACGCCGTCGCTGACAGCGATGGTGTTGAACTCCATCGGCGTCCCACCCGCCGCCCGGATGCCGGCCTTCACCCGTTCGGCGAGGGCCCGGTGGTTCCAGTTGCAGGGCATCGTCTCTATCCACGCATGGCCCACGCCGATGATGGGGCGCTCCAGGTCCTCACGGCTGAAGCCGATGGCGTGGAGCATCGCCCGGGCGGCGGCGCGGTCGGGGCCGTGGAGCATCACGGCGCTCTTGCGGGGGTGTTCGTTCTCGGTCATGGCCCGCAAGGATACGCCGTGCCCGGATCGTAACCCCGGCTCGGTTGACGCGGCAACCGTCGCCAAGGTATGCTCCCCGATCACGATGACCTACGCCGCCGCCCTGGTACTGCTGCTGGGCCTGCTCCTGATTAGGAGCGGGGCTTCCAGGCTTCAGGCCGGGTCGGTGCGCACGTAGGCCACCAGAACCAGACCGGAACTAGCCGAAGGGGCCCCCTCCCAAGAGGGGGCCCCTTCTTTTATGTCCGGGCCCGAGCAGGAGGCATCGCGATGAGCGCCAACGAGACCGATCAGGAGGCAGAGGGATGACCAGCAACGGACAGGAACCGAGCCCGCGGCCGCGGGACGGCGAGCCGCGCCGGCACGCGCGGGGAGCTGACGCGCGCCGTCACGACGTCGGCTCGCAATGGGGCCTGCTCGCAGCCGCCTCCCGGCGCGACCGCAGCATCGCCCCGATGGTGGGCGGGCGCAGGGAGAGGCACCTGCCATGGGGCGTCTCCCTCGCCATCGCCTCGCGCTCGGCAGCGTCGCAGCGCGACGACGCCGGCGCCGACTTCGTCCTCCAGGCCATGCAGCGGGCATTCCAGTGATCGGTGCCCGCCCGCAACCCGCCTCCGCCCCGACCCCGCCGCAGCAGACGGCAGAGGGCGCGCCCGCGCGACGGATGACCGGCGCGCAGATCTGCCTCGAATCGCTCCTGCGCGAGGGCGTCGACACCATCTTTGGCTACCCGGGAGGGGCCAACCTCTACCTCTACCGCTGGCTCCCCGAGTACCCGAAGCTCCACCACATCCTGGTCCGCCACGAGCAGGGCGCCGCTCACGCGGCCGACGGCTACGCTCGGAGCCGGCGCGGCGCCGTCGGCGTGTGCTTCGCGACCAGCGGGCCGGGAGCACTCAACCTGGTGACCGGGCTGGGCACCGCCTTCATGGACTCGGTCCCGGTGATCGCCATCACCGGCCAGGTCCCGGTCTCGGCGATCGGCACCGACAGCTTCCAGGAGTCCGACGTCATCGGATCGACGATGTCGGTGGTCAAGCACTCGTACCTCCTGACCCGGGTCGAGGACATCGCCCCCACCATCAAGGAGGCGTTCCACGTCGCTCGCTCCGGCCGTCCGGGGCCGGTGGTCATCGACTTCCCCAAGGACCTCCAGGCCGCGATCGGCGAGTTCAACTACCCCGAGGCGCCGGTGCGGATGCGCTCCTTCCCGCCGCCCCCCCAACCCGACCCCGACAAGCTGCGCGAGATCGCCCGGATCATCAAGGAGGCCAAGCGGCCGGTGATCCTCTCCGGACGGGGCGTGCTCATCTCCGGGGCCGAGGAGGAGCTCAGGGAGCTCTCCCACCGTGCCCACATCCCGGTCGGCTGGACCCTGCTCGGCACCGGCGCCTTCCC
>PLNE01000058.1 GCA_003141695.1 Candidatus Dormiibacterota bacterium | reverse complement strand
CCGCGGATCAGCTCGGAGTCGTAGTGGCGGAGCACCGAGGAGACGGGGCCAGGGGGCAGCTCCCGGAGGGCGGCGTCGATGACCGCCTCGCGCAGCCGCGGATGGTGACCGTCGCACATCAGGGAGAGCAGGGTCGGACGGGTCGCCGAGGCGGGACGGATGGCCGCCCAGGCCACCACCCCCGGCTCCTCGACGACGAAGTGACGGACCTCGTCGCGGTTGACACGGGTCAGGGCCCCCTCCGCGAAGGCGGCCTGCCATACCTTGAGGGACGACCCCTCCAGGCTCGCGACGTGGGACGGCGTGGTGCGCAGGTAGAGGAGGTAGATGGCTCCCACGTCCTCGGGCCGGGCGGCGCGGAGACTGACGCTCCGGGCGGTCTGGGGGGTCACCGGGGCGTCGTCGCTGTAGAGGATCTGCTCGGTCGCGAGCTGGACGAAACCCTGCTCCAGGAAGGTGCCGACCAGCGGGTGATCCAGGGGCAGCCGGACCATGAAGCGGTGGATGCCGTGCTCCAGCGCGTGGTTGGTGAGGTGGGTGAGCAGCTCGGCGCGGGCGAAGTGGCCGCTGGCGGTGGCGGCGACGCAGAGGTTGAGGATCTGGAGGGTGCCGGCCCGATCCCCGGAGGCCTGAGCCTGGATGAATCCGACGATCCCCTCACGCGTCTCGGCGACGAAGAGGGTGTCCCCGGCGGCCCCGACGTTGAAGGGGACCAGCGAGGAGACCGTCTTGCTGAGCGCATACCAGAGACGGAGCAGCGTCGCCTGCGGCACTGGGTGGTCGGGCGAGAGCTGGGAGGCTTGCTCGTCGCCGCTGCCGGCCTCGTTGTAGAGCCGCTCGATGTGGGCCAGATCGCGGAAGGAGGCGGCACGGATGTTCACGCCGCGCTGCCCTCCGCCGGGAGCGGGTCGCCACTCTCCAGGAGCTCGCCGACGCCGTCGAGGAAAAGGCGGTGGAGGCGGAGATCCCCGGTCATCTCGGGAAGGAAGGTGAAGCTCAGGTGCCGGCCCTGGCGCACCGCGACCGGCCGCCCCTCGTGGGCGGCGAGCACCTCGACCCCCGGGCCGCATCCCTCGATGACCGGGGCCCGGATGAAGACGGCGCGGAAGCTGCCGGAGCCGACCACCGGGAGGTCGAGGTCGCACTCGAAGGAGTCCACCTGACGGCCGTACCCGTTGCGCCGGGTGCGCAGGTCGAGGGCGCCGAGGGCGAGCTGGTCGACGGTGCCGTCGAGGATCGCACGGCTGAGCAGGATGGTGCCGGCGCAGGTCGAGAAGGTCGGCATCCCGGCGGCGAGGCGGTGCCGGAGCGGCGCCTCCAGCCCGAAGACGCGGATCAACCGGCTGAGGGTGCTCGACTCGCCTCCCGGCAGCGCCAGGGCGTGGACACCCAGGATCTCGTCGGCGGTCCGCACCGGGAGCGCCTCGGCTCCTGCCTGGTCAAAGGCGGCGAGGTGCTCGCGGACATCCCCCTGCAGTGCGAGCACGCCTACTCGAACGATGGCTTCAGGTCCCCCGGACACGCGAGCCGCCCTGGAGGGACGGCACCGGCGGCATCTCGGTCACTACCGCCAGTTTACCCAAGGGTCGGGCGCTGGAGACGTCACGGCTCTCCCACGGGCGTCATCAGGCGAAGGCCCCGGCCACCTGGAGGGCCCAGAGGAGGGCGGCGGTCAGCGGCGAGACGAGCAGGTTGTCGAGGCCGCGCCGGGAGAGTGCCTCAACCAACGTGGCCGCCAGGGCGATCGGCGCAGCCAGCAGGAGCGCGGGGGAGACTCCGTGACTGAGCCGGGGGAGGAGCACGGCGCCGATGACCAGGGTGGCGACGAAGAAAGCTGCGCTCCCGGCGTAGGTCTTGGAGCTCCCCGAGAGCGGCAGGCGAACCGTCCCGAACCTGCGACCCGCGGCCCAGGCGGCCACGTCGCTGACCGCCATGGTGGCGATCGCATAGGCGAAGAGCGCCCGATCGGGAAAGAGGAGGGCGGTGATGCTGATCGCCAGGGGGAAGCAGACCTCGCCGAGCGTGGACCGCCGCACCCCATGAATGCTGGGAAGCAGATTCAGCCGCTGCGAGGCGGCCATGGCGAGGGCGAAGACCAGGCCGAGGGCAGCGACCTGGTGGAAGCTGACGATGAGGGGGAGCGCCGCGGCCGAGAGCCCAGCGCAGAGGTGCACGAGCTTGCGCGACACCTCGGGATCGAGGCCGAGCCGGCGCGAGACGAACTCGACCCCGCCAAAACCGGCGAGATAGGCGGCGGCCACGGCGACGAGGATCATGCCGAGAGCACCGGGAGCCGAGCGGCGGCGAAGTCGAGCCCGATGGCACGGGTCAGGACATCGGCGAGCACCGCCGGCCCGTCGCCGTTGACGAAGATGCGATGGGCCATCACCCGGCCCAGGAGGACCTCGGCCTCATAGTCGGCAAGGCGGGAGCCCAGCTCGGCGCCCTCGCGGCTCCGCTGGCGGAGACGTTCGGCGACCCGGTCGCGGTCGTCCTCGATCTGGTAGACGGTGAGGTCGGCGAACAGGTCGCGGAGGCGGGGGACGAGCGCGGCACGGAGCATGACCGCCGAGACCCTGCCGGCGGCGGGGCGCAGGGGTGGCAGACCGTAGCGGTAGGGCAGCCCGAAGAGCCGGACCGTCCCGAGGAAGGCCCCGCAGCCCTCCAAGCGGTCGAATTCATCCTCGCTCACGAAATGGTGCTCGATACACGCCGAGGGCTCACCGCGCCGGGGGGGACGGGTGGTCCAGGTGGGGGTCAGCTCGATCAGCCCGGCC
>PLNE01000079.1 GCA_003141695.1 Candidatus Dormiibacterota bacterium | reverse complement strand
CAGCTGCCCTGGAGGTCATCGAGACTGAAGACGAAGGCGCTGGCGTTGACCAGGGCCTTGGCGTCCGCCTCGGAGACCGGGTCGGGGTAGGAGCTGAACGGCACCTTGCTGTTGGGGGAGGCGAAGCCGCCTGCGTGGGCCCAGATCTCGGCCCCCTCCGGCCCGGCCAGGTACTTGATGAGAGCCTCGGCCTGCGGTGTCTTGTTGAGCAGCATGGCCACGTCACCGGCTCCCTGGACGGCGCTGCTGTTGGCGCTGTCCGCGGCGGGCGCGGGGAAGTCGAAGAAGCCATAGCAGGGGGTCTTGCTCGGGTCGGCGGTGCAGGTGGCGCCGCTGGGACTCGACACCGGCGTGTAGGTGCTGGAGTTCGCGGTGATCTCCGAGACCACGAAGTCGCCCTCGATCACCATCGCCGCCTGGGGCGTCGTGCCCGCCTTCGGGAACACCTTGTCGACGCATTCGGGGTAGGTCTGGCTGAGCGCGCCCGCGGTGCCACCGATGAGGTACGACGGCTGGCCCACCATCTGGGCCAGGGTGGTGAAGGCGGTGGTCACGGACGGATCAGTCCACGGGATGGTGTGAGCCGCCAGCTGGTCGTAGCTGGAGGCCCCGGCGGTCTTGAGGTAGACGTTCTGCCAGAGGTCGGCGATCGGCCAGCCGATGTCGGAGCACAGCGAGAAGGGCGTGACGCCGGCTGCCTGGAGCTGGCCGGCATCGGTCATCAGCTGCTCCCAGGTCGTCGGCGTCGAGGTGAGGCCGGCGGTTGCGAACTCGGCGGGGTTGTACCAGATCGTGTTCTTGTTGGCTCCCTTGAACCACACCCCGTAGAGCGCGCCGGCGTGGCTGTCGAGGGTGTTCCAGGCGCTGCTGTAGTTCGAGGTCAGGCTGCCCAGGATGCTCGCCAGGGGCTGGATCTTGCCCTCGCCGGCGAGGGTGTTCAACTCACCGGGGTCGGGCACCAGGGCCACGTCGGGCGGCGCCCCGCCCGCCACCGCCGCGTTGAGGGCGGTGTCCATATTGCTGCCCTTGCCCGAGTAGTTGACGGTGATGCCGGTCTCGTTCTCGAACGGCGTCACCGCGGCCAGGAAGTCCTGCTCCTCGGTGCTGGTCCACTCCGCCCAGACCGTCACCGACCCGCCGATGTGTGACGACGCCGCCGTTGCGGTGGCCGTCGATTTCGACGATGTCGACGACGTGCTGCCGCAGGCCACCATCCCCACCATCAGCACGACCCCCGCTGCTGACAAACGTCCCAAATGCTTTGGGTGGTTCATCCGTCGCCTCCTCACGAGTTCACTCCGCACGCAAGTCTCCGGCGAGAGCCGGCCACTGCGAGCGCAGCCTACCGTTCGCCACCTGCCGTCACCATAGGCCGAAAGGGAAGAGAGTCCGATCCCCCCACAGGGTGATTGGCTACCCGTGCCCGTCGCTCTAGGATCAGCCGACGATGGTGAAGACGAAGGGAGCATCGCGACTTCCGCGCCCTGACGCGTCCGAGCCGGCCGAGGCCGTCCGGCTGCCTGGGGGCCGTTGGCATCGGCATCTGGGTTCGCTGGCGTTCATCGCCCCGGGCGCGATCTGGCTGCTGGCGATCGTCGGCTATCCCCTGCTCGAGACCATCCGCGACAGCTTCTACAACAGCGACTCGACGAGGTTCGTCGGCGTCGCCAACTTCAAGACCATCTTCTCGACTGCCGACATACTAGTCACCTTCCGCAACAACGTCATCTGGGTCATTGTCTTCCCCTTCTTCGTCACCTTCCTGGGGCTGGTCTTCGCCGTCCTCACGGAGCGCATCCGCTGGGCCACTGCCTTCAAGGCCATCATCTTCATGCCCATCGCCTTCAGCGCCACCACCTCAGGACTGGTGTGGAACAGCATCATGAACATCGATCCCCATGTGGGGATGGTGAACGCAACGCTCGAGACGGTGAGCGACTGGTTCAGCCCACCCGGGCTCTACCCCGTCAACACCTCGGCGGGTCAGACCGTCGCCGCCCTCGCCGCCACCGGTCTGCGTTCGGGTCCCGGGGGAACTCTCGAGAGCACCGCCACGGTCGCGGCGGGGCAGACGGCGAAGTTGGGCCTTGTCGGGATCAGCCCGACGGCGCTGCAGATGATCGGCGCCGCGCAGGCGGTCGTTGCCCCACCGGCTCCCGGACGCGTAAGCGGTCTGGTCTGGCGTGACTTCTCGCCGAGCCACCCCACCGACAGGGGGACAGTGTTCTCTGACGAGGACGGCGTCGCCGGTCTGAGCGTGACCCTGCTCGGCGGCGACGGCAGCAGCGCCGGCTCGACGGTCACCGACAGCCATGGCGATTTCACGTTCACCGGCGTGGGCTCGGGAACGTACCGGATCCAGCTGGACTCGAGCAACTTCTCGTCAGGGTTCACTGGCATCTACTGGCTGAGCGGTACTCAATCACTGACGCCGACCAGCGGGCTGAGCCAGACAGCTCAGGCTCTGTTCAGCATCCCCCTCGTCGACCTCTCCATGATCATTGCCTACCTCTGGATATGGGCGGGTTTCGCCATGGTGATCATCGGAGCCGGACTGGCGTCACTGAACCGTGAGGTGCTGGAGGCGGCTCGGATCGATGGGGCGACCGAGTGGCAGACCTTTCGGCGGGTGACGATGCCCATGCTCGCCCCGGTCCTGGTGGTGGTCTTGGTCACCATGATCATCAACGTCTTGAAGGTCTTTGACATCATTGTCAACATGGCCCCGTCGACGTCTCAGGCCAACACCTTGGCGGTGGCGATGTACGACTACGGCTTTGCGTCGTCGCCCTCCAACAACGGCCTGGCCAGTGCCATCGCCCTGATCCTCTTCGTCCTGGTCATGCCGGTCATTTACATCAACCTCAAGAGGATCAGATGACGAGCGCGTTGCGAACCCAGGGCCTCGCTCAGCAGGTGGCGCGCCAGCGCTGGCGGATACTGAGGCGGCTGCGGCCCTCGCGCCTGGTACTTAACGGCATCATCGGCCTCATCGCCCTCTTCTGGATGTTGCCGACCATCAGCCTGGCCATCATCTCCTTCCGCCCNNGCATCCTTGATTCGCTGGTGACGACGGCGGCCATCACCATTCCGGCCACGGTGCTGGTCACGGCGATCTCCAGCCTGGCGGCGTACTCCCTCGTCTTCGGCCGCTGGCGTGGTCGTACCGACGTCTTCCTGGGCATCGTCGCCCTGCTGGTGGTGCCGCTCCAAGTGGCGATCATCCCGGTTGCCCAG
>PLNE01000233.1 GCA_003141695.1 Candidatus Dormiibacterota bacterium | reverse complement strand
CAGAGCGCGGGATCGGCGACCTGCGCCTCCAGGGCAACCACGCGGGAGCGTCGGAAATCCAGGTCAAAGGTGGCCCTGTAGCTCGGCTACACGGGCTGCGACCTCCTTGGCTCGGACCGACAACTCGCTCATGGCGTCGTGGAGTGTACCCGCTGGCATGCGGGGCAGACGGCCGCCGGTCGTGAGGCTTTGACAGGCCGGTAGGGGCGGTCAGTCGATGTCGCGGAAGCGGCGGCCGTGCTTGACGGCGTTGCGCACTCCGGCGATCAGCTCCTCGGTCGGTGTGTCCTTGAGCAGGTAGCCGACCGCGCCGGACCGGAGTGCCTCCTTGACCCGCTCCTTGCCGGAGAAGGAGGTGAGCATCAGCACCCGGGTGTCCGGGCAGGACTTGAGGAGGAATCGAGTGGCGTCCATGCCGTCCATGTTGGGCATGGAGAGGTCCATGAGGACGATGTCGGGCTCGTGCTTGAGGCTCATGGTCACCGCCTCGACGCCGTCCGCCGCCAGCCCGACCACCTGGATGTCCTCGGTCTGGTCGAAGATGTCGGCCAGCCCCTGGCGGACCACGGGATGGTCGTCGACGATGAGGAGCCGGATCTTGCCGCTGCTGCCCATGACCGCAAACCTCTACATACGCTGCCGTCCCCGACCTCGGCACGGCGAATTGTAAGGCGGCGATCCCCCTGCCGCCGGGGTGTGACGCGAGAGCGACCGGACCGTGCTCGGGCGTTCACCACGGCCGGTTCGCTGGCGGCGCCCGGCCGCGGGACCCGTATGCCAAGACCCGGGCCGGATGACCACTGGTCCGTTGCGCGCCAGGCGTCAGGGAGCCGGGGCGGACGTCTCCCGAATAGGTTCCGGGGGCTTGCGGACCCTGGACCTCCCGGTGACGGACGATCTGGGCTCCGCGGCCTGACCGTCGGGGTCCTCCTCGTCGACATGCGCGTGGCCGGAAACCCCGGACCCGTCTCCCCCTCCATCCTCCAGGGTCGGCGACGGCAGCATCGGGATGACCAGCCGGAGCGTGGTCCCCTTGCCACGAACCGACGTGATGGTCAGCTCGCCGCCGCCGTCGCGGACGGTCTGTCCCAGCAGGCCGAGGCCGGCGTGACCCTTCTTGCGGCGGTCGGCCCGTTCCGCGGCGGAGAAACCACGCCCGTCGTCACGGATCGAGGCGACCAGCCGGCCGCCCTGGGGGCGCACGGTCACCCAGACGCTATGGCACTGGGCATGCTTGATGATGTTGCGCAACGCCTCCTGCACCACGCGGTAGACCAGCCGCTGATGCCGCTGATCCAGAGGCTCTTCCGCGCACTCGAGAACCCACGAGATCTGCTCCCGGTCGAGCCGGGTCAGCAGCTGGCGAAGGGCTGACGCCAATCCCTCTTCGTCGAGGAGTGGCGGCGCCAACTCGATCATGAGCGTCCTCAACTCCTGGACAGCCTCCCCCGCCAGGTCGCGCGTGTAGTTCAGAAAGGCCTCCACCCGCTCTCGCGACCAGCCCTCGGCGTCGCCATCGGAGAGGCGCCCAAGCAGGGCGCTGGATCGGATGAAGAGACCGGAGACGTCCTGGATAACACTGTCGTGGAGGTCGGCGGCAATCTTCTTGCGTTCCACCTCCGACGCGTCACCTGCCCTGCGGAGCGCAGAGGCGGCCACCCGCGAGGCCCTGGCCTCGCGCCGGAGAGCCTCGGCCTCGCGCTCCTGAGCCTGCGCCTGGGCGTGGGCGCGGCGGGCCAGCGCGACCATCGACGCCTGGACGATTGCCAGAGGCAACAACAGGGTGACGATCCCCCAGGTGCCCTCGGCCCCGTAGAGGAAAGTGGCACCCGCGGCCGTGATGCCAAACGGAACCACCATGGGAAGCGATTGAGCGAGGTTGAGCAGCCAGCCTCGGATCGAGGCGGGCTCGTGCGCGAGGCGCAGGGCCGTCATCAGGACGAGACGGTTGACGATTCCTTCGCTGAAGGCGCCGGCTACCCCCGCAAGCGCAAGGGTCACGGCGATCGGGTGCGCCCCAGCCACTAAGGCGATTGGGTGCGCCCCAGCCACTAAACGGAAGGCCGCCCAAGCTGATGTGTCCGCAAGGAAGTGGTTGGAGATGTTGGCCGCCGTCCGGAAGGGGCCGGGTCTCCTGCGGGGCAACACCCCAACCGACTCGGCGATCGCCATGGTCAGAACGGCAGGAGGGCCGACGGTGAAACTGAACGCCAGATGAAAGAACCCCGAGGCCGCCCATCTGGCCTGGACTCCCCCGAAGCTGGGAACCGCGTACGCCGCCATACCCAACACCAGCAGTCCCGCCAGGGCGGCCGCGATCCAGTTCCCCGACCAGGGCATGACCGTGGCCGACAGTGCGGCGGAAACAACCCAGGTGAAGGCGACGAACGTCGCCAAGGGGAGGCCCAGCCGCACGGGGGGGCTCGGCGTCGACGGGGGCAACGCCCAGAGCACACGACTGAACCCCCGGAGCCGACCTGGGCGGCCGGCCGCTTCCGCGCTCCGCTTGGAGGGCATGGCGGAAGCCTACGACCGCGGGGCAGCTTCCACGCGTCGTGTCACCTCCTCGTGGACCCGCCGTGGCACGGGACCGTCCGCCCGACCACTCGCCATCGCGCCAACGCTTGCGGAGCAGCAACCGGAACGTCGCCAGCACGCGACCCGATCTTCACAAGCGTCGGAGCTCCTGTCACAATGTGGACCGCAAGGGGCGTGGCACCTTGCGATTGGTGGGATTGGAGGCCTTACCGTGGTCCTGACCAACAGCTGGTAATTACCGTTTCCCGATGGCCCGACCTGGGATAGCGGGGTCGAACCTTCTTCACGAGTGTCGGCAGTCGTAGCCTGCCGACACTTGTGCGGTTGCGACACCAAAGGCGGAAACTACGCCGATGCGCCGCGACGTAGCTGTTCGTTTCCTGGCTGGGGTCGGGGTGTCCGCGTTCGGTGATTGGCTTACAACGTTCGCCCTGGCGGTCGTGCTCTACCAGGACACTCACAGCTATGGGGCCACCGCCGGGTATTTCCTGGTGCGGGTCGCGCCCCGACCACTCGGTGCATGGCTCGGAGGACCGCTGGGCGATCTGGTCAGTCCCCGTCTCGCCATTCTCGGAGCAGCACTCACCCAGGGGGCGATCACTGCAGCTCTGGCCATCCCGCTAGCCGCTGACCAAGCCCTATGGTCTGTCTACGTGCTTGCCGGGCTCTCCCAGTTGGTGGGGGGTTCATGGCAGCCATTGACCGCCGCCGTCATGGCTCGGCTCGCCACAGGCCCGAGTCGGCACGCGCTGAACCTCACCTACATCCTTCTCATCGGCGGGGCGATGCTGGTCGCGCCCGCCATCGGCGCGCTCCTCCTGCCATCGCTGGGCGCGGTGCCACTCGTCCTTTGCGACGCCGTTACCTTCGCCGTGGCCGCCGCGCTCTTCCTGTCGGTTCCAGCCATGCCGGGACGGGCCACGCGGCACTTCAGTGTCCGCAGTGCTGCCTTCGGCGGCTTCGCCGCCGTCGTCCGGGAGCGGACGCTCCGCGTCATTTTCGTGGGCTCGTTCTCCGCGACCGCCGCGATCATCGCTCTCCAGGCGGCGCTTCCAGCGCTCGCGTCCCAACGCTTCGGCAGCTCCGCCGATGCGGGGCTCCTCTATGCCTCCGTGGGGCTTGGGAGTGTGGGCGGCTCACTGCTCGCCCTCTGGCGGCCCCTGCGACGGCCGGGGGTAATCCTGCCCGGCATCGCCGCCGAGATCGCCGGCGCAGGGCTCGTGGCCATCGCCGGCGTTCCGGCGGCCGACCTCCTCATCTTGGCCGCCAGTACCGCCGCTGCAAGCCTGGCCCAGGTGGAAGGTGGGGTGTTGATCCAGAGCCAGGCCCCTGACACAGTGGGGCGAATCCAGGGTGCGGTCTCTACCAGCCGGTTCCTGGGGATGGCGGGAGGGGCGACTCTCGCTCTGCTGCTCGCTCTCATCGTCACCTGGCAGATGCTGGTCGTCATCCTGACCATTGGAGGCCTTTTCCTCCTTGGCCTCTCAACGCTAGGTCCGCGCTCGGCGGCGGAACCGCTGGCGGCCACACCGCAGGCTTCCCCCCTGAGCAACATCCCCGACTAGCCCGACTCCGACTTCCGGGCGCGGCGGGCACGGAACTGGCTCAAGGACGGACACCATCGCACCGCGCGTCTGCTCGGCGGCGCCGGGATGGCAGAGCTTCTTTCGGCTCCGTGTTAAGATCGAGTCGGAAAGTCCAGCTACGGGGTAGCTCGCCGAGAGCCCAAGCGCGAGCGACCACTGCGGCGACCGGCAGTCAGGGGAATGCCATGGCCATCACCGGCGTGCACCTGCTCTTCTTCTCCCCGGAGGCGGAGGCGCTCCGCGCGACGCTCCGGGATGCGTTCGGCTGGCCCCACGTGGACGCCGGCGGCGGCTGGCTGATCTTCGCCACCCCGCCGTCGGAGATCGGCGTCCACCCCGCCGACAAGCCGGGGCACGAGATCTCGCTGACCTGCGACGACCTGGACGGGACCATCGCTGACCTCCGGGCCCGGGGGGTGGCCCTGCGGGGGGAGCCCGAGGACCGGCAGTTTGGCCGCGCGATCACGGTGGTGCTGCCCGGAGGAGTCGAGGTCCTCCTGTACGAACCGACCCACCCCACACCCCTCGGCAGCCGGCCGTAGGCCCCCGGCCCGAGGGACGAGGAAGCGGGACCACCCGGAGGAGGAGCCCCCATGATCGTCGTGATCACCATCCACGGGATCGGATTCCAGCAGGCGCCCAGCTCGCCTGCGGCATCGGACGGCTACGCGGACGCCCTCCACGAAGGCCTGCGCCGTCACCTTGGAGACCTCCTGGGCGATGACCCCAACAGGATCGCCGCGGGCGGCCGCGGCCCCGTGTACGCCCAGAGCAACTACCCACCCCTCACCCACGCCACCGAGCCCGGCCTCCGCCGTCTCGGGAGCTGGACCACCTCCGGCTCCGTCGACATCGCGGGCGTGCCGTTCGCCGAGGCCGGCAAGCACGTGGCCCACGTCGCGCTCGTGTACTCAGGCCTCGAGAGCCGGCAGAGCGATCTCGCCGCCTTGCACGACCTCGCGGTCCTTGCCGATCCGTCCCTCGGCAGCTACGCGACGCTCGGCGGGCTGGGCCACATGCTCGTCGCGGACCTGGAGGCGCTCCGCCAGCACCCGGCCATCCCCGGGGACCCGGGCGCCAGCCTGCAGCCGCGCACCGAGACGGTGCACCACCGCGGGCTGGTCAATCGGCTGCTGCGCCGGCCGGACGACCCCCCGCCCACCGCGGCTCCGGGAGACACTCCCGGTGGAGGGGCGGCCAGAGTGCTGAGCACCGTCGAGGACGACGTCGCCGCCTACGTCACGAGCAACGAGCACCGCGAGCGGGTGCGGATGTTTCTCCGGGACGCCGTCAGCCGGATCCTCACCCGCCCCGACGTCGAGGGTGCGGTGGTCAACGGGCACAGCAACGGGACGGTCATGGGCTTCGACCTGATCGCCGCCATCTCGCCCCCGTCAACCCCGGCGGTGCGGGCTCTGATCACGTCGGGGAGCCCCCTCCGCAAGTACTCGGACCTGCTCGAGTGGGGAGATGACGCCGGCAACCTGCGCCTGATCACCGGGGGGTGGACCAACTTCTGGGATCCTGTGGACCCGGTCGCCGATCCGCTGGGCCCGCCTGCAACCTGGAAGCGCGGGGAGCCGATCCCCGAGGGGGGTGGTCCGGGCATGTTCGTCGTCCACGATCCCGACACGGGCGCGGAGACGGCCATGCCGGTGATCGACGTCCAGGTCGACAACGTGCGGGACAGCACGGGGGGTGGGCTGCGCGCCCACAACTACTGGGACAACGACGCCTTCTGCGCGGCGGCCGCCGCGGTCATCTCAGGTGCGCTGCGGTAGGGGGCGGATCGACTCTCCCCTCCCCGACCGGGATCACCCGACGAACGTCACCCAGCCCGCCCGCGCCGGAGCAGACGCCAGCGACGGCGGCGCGAGCCGACCACCATGCCCAGGCCGCCGATGACCAGTAGCAGGGCTCCGAGCGGCCAGCGCGCCTTGCCGGCGAAGGCACCCGAGTCCGGGACCGGCGCGGCCGCGGCGACGCTGCCGTCCGCGGAGGCGAACTCAGCGGCGGCACCGATGTCGCCGGTCGCCTCCACCGTCGCCGTGTTGGTGATGTTTGTCCCCGCGAGGGCGCTCACCGCCACCTTGATGTCAAAGATCGATGTGGTCGCGGCGACGACCGGGGTGCTGTCGGTGCAGGTCACGGTCCGGCCGGCCGCCGCGCAGCTCCAGGCTCCCGCGGGGCTCTCGCTGCTCGACACGAAGGTGAGTCCAGCGGGCAGAGGGTCGGTGAGCGTCACCGGCGCCGCCGAATCCGACGGCCCGGTGTTGGTCACGGCGAGCGCGTAGGTGGCGTCGCCCCGGTCCCGCAAGGAATCGGTCAGCGTCTTGCTGAGTGAGAGGTCGGACACCCGGTCGCTGGTCGTCGGATCGCTGGCCGTGTTGTTTCCGAAGACCGGATCGGAGTTGGGCCCCTGGACTAAAGCCACGTTGGTCAGGGTCCCGACCGCGCCGGACCTGACCGCCACGGTCAGGGCCAGAGTCGGCGCGTCGCCGGCCACCACGATCGAGGTCCCGAGCGAGCAGGTCACCGTCGCGTCGACGGCGGCACAGCTCCAGCCCGTCCCCTCGGCGCTGACGAAGGTCTCGCCGCTCGGAAGCGTGTCACTGACGACGACCCCGGTGCCCGAGTCCGACGGGCCGGCGTTGTGGACCCCGATGGTGTAGGTCCCGTCGAGGCCGGCCGTGAAGTCACCGGTGTGGGTCTTGGTGATGGATAGATCGGAGCTGAGCGCCAGGGAGGCGGTGTCGCTCCCGCTGTTGTTGGCGGTGACCGGATCGCTGGTCGTCGAGGCGACCGTCGCCGTGTTGGTGACGGAGCCCGTGTCGTCCGACGCGATCCCGACCGAGAGATCGATGTCGGGGGCATCCTCACCGCTCGGTAGGTTGGAGGCGTCGGCGCAGGTCACCACCTGGAGGCTGTCGGAGCAGGACCAGCCGGTGCCCGTCGCCGAGGCGAAGGTCTCCGAAGCCGGGAGGGTGTCGCTCACGGTGATCGGCTCGGCGGCGTCCGAAGGTCCGAGGTTGCCGACCGCGATGAGGTAGGACCCGTCATCCCCGGCGGTGAACGTTCCCTGGTGGGCCTTGGTAACCCAGAGGTCGGCCGAGGTGACGATCGAGGTCGGGTCGCTGCTGCTGTTGTTGTCCTCGTCGGGGTCGCTGGTCGCCGACAAGACCGACGCCGTGTTGGTCACGGTGGTCGCGGTCTGGGACGATGGGGTGCTCACCACCACCGAGATGGCCTCGGCCGTGCTGCCGACCGGTAGGACCGCCAGGGCCGTGCAGGTGGCCGTGCTCCCCGACACGGTGCAATTCCACGCGCTCCCGCCATCCGCCGACACCAGGGTCAAGGGTGCCGGCACAGGGTCGGTGACGGTGAGCGGCAGGGCGGCGTCCGACGGGCCATTGTTGGTCACCGTCAAGGTGTAGGTCCCCTCGCTGCCGGCATCGAAACTCCCGGTGTGGGTCTTGGTGATCGCGAGATCGGCGAAGGTGTCGATGACGGTCGGGTCCGAGGCGCTCTCGTTGTCCGGATTCGGGGGGGAGGTGGGGCTTGAGACGGTCGCGGTGTTGACGACGGTGCCCGGCGCCAGGGACGGCGAGACCGCCACGGTGAGATCGATGGTGGCCGCCGAGGTGCCCGCCACCAGGTCCGTGCCGTTGGTGCAGGTCACCACCTGCTCATCGGCGGAGCAGTCCCAGCCCGCACCGGTGGCCCCGACGTAGGCCTCGCCTGAGGGCAGGGTGTCGGTGACCACGATCGGCTCCTGCGCGTCCGAGGGTCCGGCGTTGCTCACCCCGAGGTAGTACACCCCGTCGTCGCCCGCGATGAACGGGCCGTCGTGGTGCTTGGTGATGCTGAGGTCGGCGCTGGAGGTCGACGAGTTGGTCGTGCTGCTCGTGTTGTTGCCGGCGTCCGGGTCGGGCGTCATCGAGCTCACCGTGGCCGTGTTGGTGATGGACTGCGGGAGCACGTCGCTCGCGAGCAGCACGGTGAGGGTCACCGTCGTCTCCGAGCCGTCGGTGATGGCGGTGGCGTGGGTGCAGGTCACCGTCCCCGAGCTCGCGCCGCAGGACCAACCGGTCCCGGTGGCGATGACGTAGGTCTCGCCGGAGGGCAGCGTGTCGGTGAGGGTCACCGTGCCGGCCGCGTCCGAGGGCCCGTTGTCGGTCACCGCCAGCGCGTAGGTGGCGTCCTGGCCGGCCACCAGGGAGCTGGTCGGGGTCAGGGTCTTGACCACCTGCAAATCGGCCTGCTGGGTCGTGCCCGCATCGTCGGTGCTCGTCTCGTTGGCGGGCACAGGGTCAGTGGTGGGCGAGGTCAGCGTCGCCGTGTTGGTCAGGGTGGAGACGGTCACGCCGGAGGCCAGCACCACCTTCATGGGGAAGGAGGTCGTCCCGCCCACGTCGAGGCCGGAGGTGTCGGTGCAGGTGACCGTCCCCGCTGAGGCCGAGCACGACCAGCCGGTGCTCCCACTCCCGGCGCTCACGAAGGTCTCGCCGCTGGGCAGCGGGTCGGTCACCGTCAGGGGCCCGGCCGCATCCGACGGGCCCTCGCTGTTGGTGACGGTGAAGTTGTAGGTGGCGTCATCACCCGCCACGAAGGTACCCACGTGCACCTTGGTCAGCGCGAGGTCTGCCGAGGTTACGATGGTGGTCGGGTTGTTTGAGGTGTTGTTGCCCAGCACCGGGTCGTTGGTGGGGGAGTTGACCGAGGCGCTGTTGGTGATCGACCCCGGGAGTTGGGCGGCGGACACCGCCACCACCTCGGTGATCGGCTGGGCAAAGGAGCCGCTGGTGAGCCCGGAGGCGGTAGTGCACGTGAACTGGCCAGCCGAGACCGGGCCGCACATCCACCCGGTGCCCGTCGCGGAGACCAGGGTCTCGCTGCTCGGCAGGGTGTCCGTCACGCTCAGCGGACCCACAGCGTCGGACGGGCCGTGGTTCTCGATCGAGATCGTGTAGGTCCCCTGCTGGCCGGCCGTGAAGTTGCCCGTGTGCGCCTTGGTGATGGCCAGGTCGGCATTGGCGTCGATGGTCGTCGGATCGCTCGAGGTGTTGTTGACAGTGTTGTTGTCCCAGGTCGGCGAGCTCACCGTGGCCGTGTTGGTGACCTCGGTGCCGTTGGCCGTGCTCGACGGGGTGTCGACCACAACACTCAGGGCGGCCGCGGTCACGCCACTCGCCAGGGTGGTGGCGCCGGCGTCCGCCGGCAGGTCCAGCGTGCAGGTGAGGGTCGGGGAGGTGAACGTGCAATCCCACTCGCTGGTGCTGTTGGAGCCGCTCGCCGACACGAAGGTCTCAGGGGACACCATGGTGTCGCTCACCGTGATCGGCGCACCGGCCGTTGACGGCCCGTTGTTGATGACGGTGAGAGTGTAGGTGCCGTCCGCCCCGGCGCTGAAGTTGCCGGTGTGGCTCTTGGTGATCTGGAGGTCGGCGCGGCCGATGTAGGCGTCGACGGTCGATGTGTTGCTGGTGTACTGGGCGACGCTCCCGTTGCCCGAGGAGTAGGTGTTGTCGGTGGCCGTCGCGTACGCCTGGTTGGGGTAGGGGTAGCTCGGGCCCGTGGTGGCCACGGTCTGGAGCGCCAGCGCCGGGGTCGCCTCATAGACGATGGTCGCCGTCTGGCCCGGGTTGAGGGTGCCGAGCCCGGTCCAGCTCAGGACGTCGTCGCCGCTGCCGTTCACCGTCACCGTCGGCTCCGGATGGGTGGCCGGCCCGGTCGGAGGCGTCACCGTCGTGGTGCCGGTGTCATAGGTCCAGCTCCCGGGCAGGGTGTCGGTCACCGCCAGGGAGTTGGCGATGGCGACGGTGGTGTTGTTCTCGACGCTCACCTCCCAGGTGAACGGCTGGTTGGCGAAGGCCTGGTTGCCGTCCGGCGTCGACTTGGTCACCACCAGGTTGGGGAACTCGGCGTCCAAGGTGACGGTCGAGGAGGCTGGCCCGTAGCTGCGTGTGCCGGCTCCGCCGCCGTCGACCCCCTGCCATGAGGTGAGGGTGGCGGTGTTGGGGAAGGTCTCGCCGTTGGTCATCTGGTCGGAGGCCGGCGGGTTGACCTCGTAGGTGATGGTGTCGGCCTGGTTGGCGTTGAGGGGGCCGGGGATGCTCCATGTCACCACGCCCGCGGACTCGCTCGCCGTCCCGGCCACCGGTCCACCCAGGGCCACGCTGCCGCTGACGTAGGTGAGCGCAGCCGGGATCGTGTCCGTCCCCACCAGGTCGAAGGCGCTGCTCACCCCGGTGAGGTTCTGGTTGGTCACCGTGATCGTGAAGGTGTTGGTGCCCCCGGGCTGGATCTTGGCCGGGTTCACCGTCTTGGCGATGGTCACGTCGGGCTCCACCACCAGGGTCTTGAGCTGGGTGTTGGACGCAGTGACCTTGATGCCCGTCGAGGAGTAGTCCGTGAGGGTGGCCACGTTGGTGACGTTGTCATTGCGCTGGTTGCCGGCCACGTTGGCCACCAGGGTGGAGAAGGCGACCTTGACCACCTCGTCAGCGGACGTCGCGTTCGCATAAGGCGTCGGGAAGGTTAGGTTGACCGTGTTGCTCCCCGAGGCGTAGGCGTAGGTGAAGCTGTCGGTGGAAGAGCCCTCGTCGAACACGGTGCCGTCGGGCAGGGTGACCACGCCGCTGCCGGTAACGTAGGTCTGCTGTGTTCCCAGCGGGTCGGCCAGCGAGGCCGTGTAGAACGTGGTGTCATGGGGCACGGTCACGTCGACGGTGTAGGTGATGGTCTCGCCGATGGTCGCGTCGGCCTTCGTGTTGCCCGCCGTGGTGATCGAGGTGACCGCCGTCTTGGTGACGGTGGCCCCGGCACTGACGACATCCACGGTCTGGTCCGCGGCGCTGGCGTTCTCCTCCCCCGAGGTGACACTCGGGTCGATGTTGGACTCCGGGTAGTACTGGTTGGTTGGTTGACCGGAGTCGTTGTGCTCACCGACGAAGCTGCGCACCCCGGCGGTGTTGGTGAACGTCTCTCCGGCGCCCGCGGTGGAGGGAACCGTCATGGTGTAGGTGAGGGTCGTCGAGGCGCCCGCGGCCAGGTCCTGGATCGCCGACGTCGGCCATTCGATGATGGCGTCGGTGCCTGGCTCGCAGGCCCCTGACTGGCCGATCGTGAGGAGGTCGGAGCAATGCACTTGCGCCGGGAGCACGTCCCAGACCTCCACGTCGTAGGCGTCGACGATGCCGGTGTCCTTGACGGTCACGGTGTACCCGACGTTGTCCTCGCCCCGAACCGTGTCGCCGCTGGACTCGGGGGCGCCGGCCCCGTTGATGGTCGTCACCGCCTTGGTGAGGGTGACGATGGGCGCGGCCAGCTGGTAGGTCACCAGGTCCCGGACCGTGAAGGTGGTGCCCTGGGTGTTGGAGGTCACCAGCTTGGCCAGGTCCTGGGTGAGGTTGAAGGTGTTCCCCACGGTCGGGTCGGCGGTGGCGATCACCGAGAATTCGACCTCGAAGAGGGTCCCCGGCGCCTCGTAGAGGTTGCCGTCCGACAGCTCGTTGCCCATGGTCCACTGAAGCGCGCCGGAGGCCTGGGTGAAGCCCACGTTGGAGGCATTGCTCGCAGTCGTGGTGGACTCCGAGACGAAGCTCGTGTTGGGGGGGATGAAGTCGGTGACCTTCGGGTTCTTGAAGTCCGTCCCCGGCGGGTAGCTGACGTCGACCTTGAAGCAGATGTCGTCGCCCTTCTGGTACGTGGGCGGGTAGCCCGACGACGCCGCCGTCAGATAGGTTGCGGTGGAGCAGTCCAGGGGCTGGCCGGCGGCCACGTTCTGGGAGACGTAGGCGGTAATGGTCGGCCCCGAGGCCGTCTGGGTGGCGCTGGCGCTCTCGGTGACGTCGTCGACCGTGACCGGCCCGTCGTGCGAGATGTAGTTGGTGGCGTCTCCCGTGCAGTTGGGGTTGCCGCTCCCACACCGGACCGAGAGGTTGCCCGAGGCGATCTCGGTGTTGGTCAGGCTGTCGTTGCCGACGATTGGACTGGTCGGCGCGTCGTCGGCCTGGTAGGCGGTCCGGTCGACGGCCGAGAAGGTGATGGTGTCGGTGGTCGAGGGCGCCATGTGACCGAGGTCCCACACAAGGGTGAAGGTGCCGTCGGCGTTCTCGATGGGAACCGACGCATAGGCGGGCGAGGGCATCGCCCCGGTCGGGGCGCACTCGCTCGCTTGCTGAGCGTCGTAGTTCACGCTCCCCAGGGGGCAGAGGCCCGACGGCAGCGTGTCGGTGACCGTGGTGCCGTCCGAGTAACGGTATTCGGAGGTGTTGACCGTGATCGTGTAGGTGACGACGGCTTCCTGGTCGAAGGTGCCGTCGGAAACAGTCTTGGTGGTGTCGATGTCGCGGGCGATCACGGTGTCGTAGCCGGTCGCCACCACCGGGTTGGAGCCGCTGCCGAGCGTGCCGCTGTAGGTGCCGGCGGCGGTCGCGAAGATGGTCAGCGCCTCACCGTTGGTCGTCTCCGCCCCACTGTTGTTGTCCAGGTTGGCGGCCTGGCCGAGGCTGGCCGCGTTCGGGGTGGAGCCGGTCCAGGTCATGGTGTTGGCCCGGATCGGGATGGCGGTGACGAATTCGAGGGTGAGCGTGGCCGACGGCGCCAGGCTGGCCACGTCAGTCCATTCCACATGGGTGTAGACGGCGGTGGGCATCTCGGGGTTGCCATCCGGATCGGTGTCGACCGTGGCGACCGTCGCCGGGGTGAGGCAGGGGGACGGCGACGACAACGACAGGTGGCCGGTGATCGGCCCGCTGCCCGGGTACTCCTCGGTACTGCCCGGGTTGGTCGCCGCATCCGTCGTGTTGTCGGTCCGACCGCAGAGCAGGTACTCGAGCCCGGCGGGCAGCCAGTCGTCGACCGTGATGCCGTTGGTGGCGTGGACGTCGTTGTTGGTGACAGTGATGGTGGAGACGAACTGGTGGTCGTGAATGCCGCGGAGGTGGTCACCGGCCGGGGTCTGGGTGATGGCGAGGGGCGAGAGCGTGGTGGTCCCGCTGGCGGTCGCCGAGCCCGTGTCGTTGCTCGGGGTCCCACCGGTCGTGAACTGGGGGACCTCCCGGGGGTCGGTGTTGACGTAGGCGGACGTGGTGTCCGTGTAGCTCTCATTGGGGCGGAAGTTGGGCGTGGGGTCGGCGTCGGTGGCCGCCGCCAGGCTGAAACTGAGGGTGTTGCTGGAGCCGGGGGAGAGGTCCGAGACGTTGCTCCAGATCAGGGTCGTGTCGTTGGTCGCGGGCTGGTTGGCGAGGATCTCAGGATCGCCGACCGATGACGGGGTGGTCGATCCCGGGACGTAGCTGACGCCAGCAGGGAGCACGTCCTCGTAGCTGAGGTTGTACCCCCAGCTCCCGCCGGAGGGATTGCTGGCGGTGAGGGAGACGGAGGCGTTGGTGCCGTAGAGGACGGTCGCGGGCGCGCTCTCACTGAGGGCGATACTCGGGTTCCCCGCAGCGTCGACGCCTGGGGAACTGCTGCTGGCGGAGACCATCGGGGCGACCGCCATCACGAGGCTGGCGATCGATAGCAGGGCACGGCGGGCAGGCCGGCGCAACGTGCGCTGGCGCCCTCTCTCGGGGCATCTCGTCACGAGATCTGACCCTACGATGGGCGGTGCGCTCCTCCCGAACGCTCCGTGTCACAGCTCATAGACGGTTTCGCAACCGCGGCCGGGGCATGCGTTTTATCACCCCTCGCTCACAGCTCCGCGTTACCGAGTCAGAGCCGCGTGCATCGCTCCGGTGACGACGGTGGCGTCCAGCTCCTCGAACCTGCTCACCTCCGGGATGAGCCCGCGCTCCTCAAAGATCGTCGCCGTCGCATCCGCCTGGTCGTCGCTGGTCTCGACCAGGAGGTGGCCGTCCGGGGCCAGCCACAGTGGGGCCCCCGCCGCCACGCGGCGCACCAGATCCAGCCCGTCGGGGCCGCCGTCCAGCGCCGCCTCCGGCTCGTAGAGGCGGGCCTCGCGAGGAAGCAGCGCAACCTCGGCGGTGGGGACGTAGGGCACATTGGCGACCAAGACGTTGACGCGCCCGCGCAGGGACGATGGGAGCGGATCGAAGAGATCCCCTTCGTAGACGTGGCCATCGGTCGTGGCGAGGTTGCGCTCGGCGCAGCGTACCGCGATCGGGTCGATGTCGGCGGAATGCAGCTGGATCCCGGGCACCGCGGCGGCAAGCGCGGCGCCGATGGCGCCCGAGCCGCAGCAGAGGTCGAGGACGACGGCGTCGGGACGGGTGAGGGCCACCGCCTGCCCCACCAGGAACTCGCTGCGGTGGCGGGGCACGAAGACCCCCGGGTCGATCGAGATGCGCAGGCCGCAGAAGTCTGCCCAGCCGATCACGTACTCGAGCGGCAGGCCCGCGACGCGCCGCTCGACCATGGCCTCGAGGTCGGCCGGCGCCGGCGCGGCGGCGATCAGCAGGCGGGCCTCCTCCTCCGCGAAGACGCAGCCGGCGGCGCGCAGGCGCACGGCGATGGCGGCGGGACGGAGAGATGGCGAAGAACCGGACACGCGAGCACTCCGAGGGGTGGCCGGGCGCCCGGGGGGCCTCTCCCGGCGCCATCGCCATCCTAGGGCGAGCGGGGCCGCGAGCACTCGGCACGGATGACTCATGCAAGCGTGGCCGGATCGACGAATGAGGTCCCGGCCGACCTGGTCCGCCTGAGCGTCGGACTGGAGACGACCGTCGACCTCGTGGCGGACTTGCGCCAGGCCTTGGACGGGCTGACCTGAGCGCCGTTCCGACCGGCTGAGCCGGCTCCCGTTCGGGGCCCGGCTCAGCCCACCCGTCCCGCCACGTAGTCCCGGGTGCGCGGGTTCTTCGGCTCATTGAAGAGCTCGTCGGTCGCGCCGGACTCGACCAGCTCACCGACCCGATCCTCGCCGAGGAGAAACACCGCGGCCTGATCGGAGACCCGAGCCGCCTGGAACATATTGTGAGTCACAAGGACGATGGTCACATCCGCCGCCAGACGGGTGATGAGGTCCTCGATCTTCGCCGTCGCGATCGGATCCAGCGCCGAGCAGGGCTCGTCCATGAGCAGCACGTCCGGCTCCACAGCGAGGGCGCGGGCGATGCAGAGTCGCTGCTGCTGTCCGCCGGAGAGGCGCACGGCCGGCTGGTGCAGCCGATCCTTGACGGTGTCCCAGAGGGCGGCGTGACGCAGTGCCGACTCGGCGGCGTCGCGGAGCAGAGCTCTGCCGTGCACGCCATTGAAGCGCAGGCCGGAGACGACGTTCTCGAAGACGCTCATGGCCGGGAACGGGTTGGGGCGCTGGAAGACCATCCCGATCCGGCGCCGGATCAGCTCCGGTCGAGTGTCCGGGCCGTACACGTCGATGTCGCCCAGCTTGATGGAGCCGTCGACGTGGCCGGCCGTGTGATCGTGGAGGCGATTCACAGCCCGCAGCAGGGTCGTCTTGCCGCACCCGGAGGGGCCGATCAGGGCGGTCACCTGGCGGGCGGGGATGGCGAGGGTCACATTGCGCACCGCCACGTGGTCGCCGAAGGAGACCCGCACCCCCTCCAGGGTGACTGCCGGCGGCGTCGCCGAGCTCGGACGTCCGTGGGTGAGCGCCGACGCGGCGGTGTTGGCCGCGGCCACGGTGCCCCTCCGGCCGCCATCGGCGAGACGTGCAGGCACCCCTTCCCGTGTCGCCATCTCGGGCTCGCCTTCCGCACGCGGCTCAGCCATTAGGGTGAGGGGCTCGGCCCGCGCGAAGGGATCCCCGGACATCTCAGCGGGCCCTCCGGGAGATGCGCCACGCCGCGATCTTAGCGGCAACGCTGAGCAGCAGGACAAAGGCGAGCAGCACCAGGGCGGTCCCCCAGGCGGTCTCCTGGGCGATCGGGAAGGCCTGAGTGCCGTCCGTGTAGATCAGCAGGGTCATCGCCGCGGCCGGTGTGGCCAGGGTGAAGAGCAAGGGCGCCGTCTCCCCCACCGCCCGGGCGATGGCGAGCAGGTTGCCGGTGACCAGGTCGGGGAGGGCGCCGCGCAGGACGACGGACCGGGCGACGCGGCCCCGGCGCGCCCCGAGAGCGATGCCGGCTTCCCAGAGGTCGAGGGCGATGGTCCGCATCGCCTCCTCGTCGGCCCGGATCATGATCGGCAGCATCAGCACCGCGAGCGCGAAGGCTGCCGCCAGGTCGGAGAAGGCGTGCAGCGGCAGGACCAGGAGCGCATACGCGAAGATCCCGATGATGATCGAGGGCACCCCGGTCAGCACATCCGCGCTGAAGCGCAGGGCCACGGCCAGCCGGCCGCTCCGCTCGAAGAGGAAGAGGGCGGCGAGCAGGGCGATGGGGATCGCGATGATCAGCGCCAGACCGACGATCTCAGCGCTCCCGACGATGGCCGTCGAGATCCCGCCCCCGGGGATGCCGGGCGGAGTGGGTGCGTTGACCAGGAAACCCCAGGAGAGCACCTTCGCGCCGCGGCTGATCGTGTAATAGAGCAGGGCCACGAGCGGTGCCACCGATGCGACCGCTCCGACGGCGCAGAGGGCCTGGGCGATCCGTCCCGTGATCCGGCGCCGGGTCAGCGACCGCTGCGCGGCTGCGCGCACCAGGTCACGGCGGCTCGGCGCGAGGGCCACGCTCACCTCAGCGCTCCCGCGGTTCCAACGCGATGCCCACCGCCGCTCCGCAGCAGGGCCTGGCCGCCGGCGTTGACGGCGACGGTGAGGAGGAGCAGGACCGCGCCGAGAGCGATCACCGAGCTGGTCCCGAGCCCCGGCGACGCCTCGGCGAACTGGTTCACGATCGCGGACCCGAGGGTCGCGCCCGGAGCGGTCAGGGAGGTGGGGAGGGCCGGACGGTTGCCGATGACCATGGCCACGGCGATGCTCTCGCCGAGGGCTCGGCCGACCGCCAGAGTGATGGCCGCCTGGATGCCCGAGCGCGCGGCTGGGATGACCGCCTTGCGCACCGCCTGCCAGCGCGTCGCACCCAGCGCGAGGGCGGCCTCCCGATCCGCGACCGGGACCGCGGCCAGGGCAGTGCGGCTCAGGGCGACCATGGTCGGCAGGGTCATCACCGCGAGCACCACCGACGCCAGCAGGATGCTGGGACCGTACGCCTCACCCCGGAAGAGCCAGCCGAGCAGGGGCATCGAGGCGAGGAACGGCTCCACCTGGTTGGCGAAGATGGGTGTCAGCACGATCAGTCCCCAGAGGCCGACCACGATGCTTGGCACGGCGGCCAGGAGGCCGATCAGCGTCGAGAGCGGCCCGGCCAGCCAGCCCGGTGCCAGCTCGGAGAGGAAGGCGGCGGTCCCCAGGCCGATCGGCACCACGATCACCATGGCGACGGCGGTGGTCAGCAGCGTGCCGACCACCAGGATGCCGGCGCCGTACTCACCGGCGGCCGGATTCCACGTCCCTGACCAGAGGAACCCCACACCGGAGTGCGTGATCGCCTGGCTGGAGCTCCCGGCGATGCTGAGGAGCAGGGCGACGACCACCGCGGCGAAGAGTCCCGCGCCGCCCCACCGGAAGGCGGTGTAGGCGTGCTCCCCGAAGCGCGTGCGTTTCCGGAGCAGGGCTGCACGCACCCCGCTGACGGCCACCCCCTCTCGGGGCAGTACCCCGGTGCTGTCAGAGCTCATGGGTCTCCCCGGCGTTCAGGCGGGCGCCTCGGATTGAGGCGCCCAGCTCAGCTGGAGAATAGCCGTGTGCCGGTCGAGCCCTCGATCTCGAGAATGGTCTTCTGCGCGAGGCTGGCGACGTTGGCGGGCAGGGGTGCGTAGCCCAGGGCGGCGGCGTCCTGCTGGCCGGTCGTCACCACCCAGTCGAAGAGCTTGCCGAGGGCGATGGCGGTGGTCGTGTCCGACTGCTTCTGGTACACGAGCGTCCAGCTGAAGTTGGCCAGCGGGTAGACGCCGGCACCCGGCTCGTTGACCACGTTGAAGTCGGTCGAGCTGAGCGTGGTCGCCCGCGCGCCCGCCAGAGCGATGGCCGCTTCGCTGGGGGCCACATAGGAGCCCGCCGCGTCCAGGACGGCCGCGTTGACGAAGCCGTTCTGGAGCGCGTAGCCGTACTCGACGAAGCCGACGGAGCCGCTGGTCTGGCTGACGTAGGTGGCGACGCCGGTGTTGAGCTGCTCGCCGATGCCCACGGTGGCGAGCGGCCAGGTCCGCGAGGGCGTCGAGGTGCCGATCGCGGTCACCCACGCGGGCGCGGTGTCGATGAGGTACTGGTCGAGGTCATAGCCGGGGCCCGACGAGTCCGCCCGATGCACCGGCTTGATGGCCAGGTTGGGCAGGTTGCTGACCCCGGACACGGTGGCGATGAGGGGGCTGTCCCAGTTGGTGATCGACCCATCGAAGATGCCCGCCAGGGTGGGCCCATCGAGCTTGAGGTTGGCCGGCGCACCGGGCACGTTGTAGCTGATGGCGACACCGCCCAGGTCGACCGGGATCTGCAG
>PLNE01000112.1 GCA_003141695.1 Candidatus Dormiibacterota bacterium | reverse complement strand
GAGCTGTCCAGGAGCGGTGGCTGGACATCTACGAGGTGAACGGGTACACCGCGGGCCAACTTCCCACGGTGACCCTGAACGGTGTCCAGCTCAGACCGGGCGTCGACTTCATCTCCATGGTCGACACCGCCACCAACGTCGCCTACGTCAAGTTGATGAAGCCGCTCGTACCCGGATTGCCGGGAACCGGTCAGCTGGAGGCGGGACCGATCACGATCAGCGGCTGAGGGCCAAGCCGTCGCCGGACGAGCTTGGGGTGGGGTGGTGAAGCTCCTCCAGCCTGCTCACCCCAGCGCGTTCTCCCGCGGTGAGCAGGCCGTCGAGGACCTCGAGCGCGGCGGCGGGGTTGACGAACGTGGCGGTGCCGACCTGGATCGCGTCGGCGCCGGCGATCAGGTACTCCAGGGCATCGTCCGCATCCATGATCCCGCCCACCCCGACCACCGGGATGCGCACCGCGGCGCGCACCTGGGCAACCGCGGCGAGCGCCAGCGGCTTGATCACCGGCCCGCTGAGCCCCCCGGTTCCCCGCCCGGGAAGCACCGGGGCGCGGATGCCCCGGTGGATCTTCATGCCGACGTAGGTGTTGACCGCCGACACGGAGTCGGCGCCCGCCTCCTCCACGGCGCGCGCGACCGCGGCGATGTCGGTGACGTTGGGGCTGAGCTTGACCATCAGGTGGCGCCCGGTCCGAGCGCGCGCGGCGGCGACCAGCCGGCCTGCGGCGGCGGGGTCACGGCCGAAGTCCAACCCGTTGGCGATATTGGGACAGGAGATGTTGAGCTCATAGCCGGCAAACCCCTCGGCCCGCTCGAGCCGGTCCAGGCACTCGAGGTAGTCCTCGACGCTGCCGCCGGCGACGTTGACGACGACCGGGATGCTCCAGCGGGAGAATTCGGGCGCGTAGGTGGAGGCGACGTGGTCGACCCCGGGGTTGTGGAGGCCGATCGCGTTAAGCATGCCGCCCCGGACCTCGGCCACCCGGGGAGGCGGGTTGCCCTCCCGGGGGTGGAGGGTCGTCCCCTTGGTGAAGAGGGCACCCAGACGGTCGAGGTCGATGAGCTGGCGAAGCTCGAAGCCGTAGCCGGCGGTGCCGCTGGCCAGCCCGACCGGATTGGGAAGGATGAGGCCGCGCCCGAGGTCGACGCTCAGGTCGGGAAAGTTCATGCGACGTGCGCCGGTGGCAGGGCGAGCAACCCGGGCCAGTCCACCTGTGAGACCTCCATCACCGGTCCCCGGCGGCAACAGAGGAACCATTCGCCCCCCGCCGCCGGGAGGGCGCACCCGAGGCAGGTGCCGAAGCCGCAGCCCATGGGCGCCTCCAGGGAGACCTCAGCGCGTTCCGGCGGCGGGGCGAGATGCCGGAGCGCCTCCGCAAGGGCGGCGAGCATCGGGTTGGGGCCGCAGGCGTAGACGGCGGCTGTCTCCTCGCAGGCACCGGCGACCAGCTCGGTCACCAGGCCGCGCCGGCCCTGGCTGCCGTCGTCGGTGGCCTCGACCACCCGGACCGCATCATCGCCCCGCCGGAAGCGCTCCGCGGGGTAGAGACGGCTCGCGGTGGCGGCGCCACTCAGCACGGTCACATCAGCGCACCCACCCTGGCGCAGCTCGCGCACCAGGAGAGGAAAGGGGGCGCAGCCGAGGCCTCCGCTCACGATCACGGCGCGGGCGGGGACGGGATCGAGGTGGAACCCGTTGCCGAGCGGACCGAGCGCCTGGAGCGGGTCACCGGGGCGCAGCGCCACCAGGAGACGGGTGCCCGCGCCGACGGCCTCCAGGACGAAGGAGCAGAGCTCACCCGCCGTCCAGGCCACGCTGAAGGGACGTCGGAGCAGCGGGTCGACCCCGGCCCAGGCCCGGAGCTGCGCGAACTCTCCGGGCCGGGCGGTGGTCGCCAGGCGTGGCAGCCGGGCCGTGATCTCCACCATCCCGCCCTCCAGCGCCTCGACCGCCACCACCTCCCCGGTCTCGTCCCGGGCGCGACCGAGGTCGGAGAGCGGTCTGATCACCCGGGTACCGCCGCGACGATGCCCTCGCGATAGGCGCGCACCGTGGCCACCGTGATGTCGCCTCCCCGGCGCTGCCGGGTGATGGCGTCGACCAGGGCCTGGGCGGTGTCGATGGAGGTGCAGCACGGGATCCGCCGATGCTCGGCGGCCAGCCGGATGCGGTAGCCGTCCTTCACGGTGCGCCCGGCGGCCGCGAGCCCACCACTCCCGTCCGGCACCAGGGCGAGCTCGTCGCTCTCCAGGTTGGAGACGGTGTTGATGATCAGGGACACCCTGCCCTCCTCGATGATGTCGAGGACGTTGGGCCGGCTCTGACCGATCCTGCCCACCGCGGTGGCGCTGACGCCGGCCGCATTGAGTGCCGCCGCCGTACCGGCGGTCGCGTAGACTCCGAAACCCAGGGCAGACAGCTGGGCCACGATCGGCAGCGCCTCCGCCTTGTCCGAGTCGGCGATGCTGCAGAGCACGGCGCCCTTGGTCGGGACCGAACCGAGCGCGGCCACGAACGCCTTCTCGAGAGCCGCACCGAGGGTGATGTCAATGCCCATCACCTCGCCGGTCGACTTCATCTCCGGGCCGAGCGCGGAGTCCACCAGCGCGAGCTTGACGGTGGAGAAGACGGGGGCCTTGACCGCGACGAGCGGCCCTGCCGGGCGGAGCCCGGTCTCGAAGCCGAGGTCGCGGAGCTTCTCCCCCCGCATCACGCGCGTCGCCAGCTCGACCATCGGCACCCCGGTGACCTTGCTGATGAAGGGGACGGTGCGCGACGCCCGAGGGTTCACCTCGAGGACGTGCGGCAGGCCGCGCCAGATGACGAACTGGATATTGCACAGACCGCGAACCGGGAGCGCCCGGGCGATGTCGACGGTGTTGGCCACGATCCGTCGGGTGGCCTCGGCGTCGAGACCCGCAGCGGGATAGGCGGCCATCGAATCGCCGCTGTGGACGCCGGCGCGCTCCACGTGCTCCATGAGACCGGGGATGACCACGGTCTCCCCGTCGGAGACCGCGTCGACGTCGACCTCGGTACCGAAGAGGTACTTGTCGACCAGCACCGTGCCCCGCGATCCCCCCACCCGGTCGCCGTCGTCGGGCAGCGCCGCCATGGCCGCGGCGACGAAGCGCTGGAGGTGGTCGCGGGAATGAACGATCTCCATGGCTCTCCCGCCCAGCACGAAGGAGGGGCGGACCAGCACCGGGTAGCCGATCCGATCGGCGATCGCCGCGGCCTCCAGGGGGTCGACCGTGGCCGCGCCGTGGGGCTGCGGGATCTGCAGCCGGCGCATCAGCGCCTCGAAGCGGCGGCGGTCCTCGGCCAGGTCGATGGCGTCCACCGAGGTGCCGAGAATGGAGACGCCGTGGCGGTCGAGCGGCTCGGCCAGGTTGATGGCCGTCTGCCCCCCGAACTGGACGACCACGCCGCTCGCCCGCTCGGCCTCGATGACGGCGAGGACCGCCTCCTGGTCGAGGGGCTCGAAGTAGAGGCGGGTGCTGCAATCGAAGTCGGTGCTGACCGTCTCCGGGTTGCTGTTGACCATGATCGCCGCCACACCTTGCCGGCGCAGCGCCTCGGCGGCCTGGACGCTGCAGTAGTCGAACTCGATGCCCTGACCGATGCGGATGGGCCCGCTGCCGAGCACCACCACCGCCTCGCCGTCGGGCACCGGCCTTTCGTCCTCGGCCTCGACGGTGGAGTAGTAGTAGGGGGTGGTCGCGGCGAATTCGGCGGCGCAGGTGTCGACGCACTTGAAGGTGGGGGCGAGGCCGAGCCGTTTCCGCGCTTCCGCGATCGCCGCCATCGAGACGCCGGCCAGCTCGGCGATCCGCCGGTCGGACAGCGCCATGCGCTTGGCGGAGATGAGAGTGTCGTCGTCGAGACCACGCCGGAGCGCCTCCTCCACGCCCACCAGGGCGCGGATGCGGTCGACGAACCACGGCGCGATCGTGCTGCGGCGGCTCACCTCCTCCACCGAGTCCCCCTGGCGCAGCGCCTCCATGACCGCGAAGATGCGACGGTCGTTGGGATTGCCGAGGAGCACCGGGTCGCGGACCTCGGCCTCGGCGGGCGGACGCTGCTCCAGCGATCGGAGGGCCTTGCTGAAGGCGGCCTCGAAGCTGCGTTCGATGGCCATCACCTCGCCGGTCGACTTCATCTGGGTTCCGAGGCGGCGATCGGCCTCGGGGAACTTGTCGAAGGGCCAGCGCGGGATCTTCACCACGCAGTAGTCGAGGGCGGGCTCAAAGGCGGCGCACGTCTTGCCGGTGACCGCGTTGGGCACCTCGTCGAGGCGGCGACCCGCGGCGATCTTGGCGGCCAGCCGGGCGATCGGGTAGCCGGTCGCCTTGCTGGCCAGGGCCGAGGAACGCGACACCCTGGGGTTGACCTCGATCACGTGGTAATCGGAGGCGTCGGGGGCGAGTGCAAACTGGACGTTGCACCCACCGGCGATGCCGAGCGCGCTGATGATCCGCAGCGCCGCGCTGCGCAACTGCTGGTGCTCCCGGTCGGTGAGGGTCTGCGCCGGCGCCACCACGATGGAGTCGCCGGTGTGCACCCCCATGGGGTCGAGGTTCTCCATGTTGCAGATCGTGATGCAGGTCCCGGCGGCGTCCCGCATCACCTCGTACTCGATCTCGCGCCATCCGGCGAGCGACCGTTCCACCAGCACCTGGCCGATCGGCGAGACGGCGATACCATTGCTCACCACCTCGACGAACTGCTCCTCGGTGGCGCAAAGCCCGCCCCCCGTCCCCCCAAGGGTGAAGGCGGGCCTGACCACCAGCGGCAACCCGGTGTCAGCGAGGAACCGGCGCGCCTCGGCGAGTGAACCGACGGTGCGCGACTCCGGCACCGGCTCACCGATGCGATGGAGCAGCTCCTTGAACTTCTCCCGGTCCTCCGCGGTCCGGATCGCCTCCAGGGACGTCCCCAGGGGGCGGACCCCGTACTTCTCGAGGACGCCCGCATCCTCGAGGGCGATGGCAAGATTGAGGCCGGTCTGGCCCCCGAGGGTCGCGAGCAGTCCCTCGGGGCGCTCGGCGGCGATGATCCGCTCCAACACCGGCACCGTCAGAGGCTCGATGTACACCGCATCCGCCGATTGGTCGTCGGTCATGATCGTGGCCGGGTTGCTGTTGACCAGCACCACCCGGATGCCCTCCTCGCGGAGGGCCTTGCAGGCCTGGGTGCCGGCGTAGTCGAACTCCGCGGCCTGGCCGATGATCACCGGGCCGGAGCCGATGACGAGCACGGACTTGGGCTTTTCCGTGCTGCCGGACGGGGCCTGGGGGTGGGGCTTCGCCTCAGCCCGGACGTCGGCCAGGTGGGCAACACCGTCGCCGTACTGGGATGCGAGGGAGAGGAACTCGTCGAAGACCCCGGCCCGGTCTTGCGGGCCGGGGGCGCCTTCCGGGTGGTATTGGACAGAGATGACCGGAAGATCACGGTGGCGGAGGCCCTCGACGCTGCCATCGTTGAGGTTGCGTTCGCTCACATACCAGCCGGAGCCGGCAGGCAGGGTCTGGGCGTCGACCTGGAACTCGTGGTTCTGGGAGGTGACGTAGACGGCACCGCTCACCTCGTCGCGGACCGGGTGGTTGCCGCCGTGATGGCCAAAGCCGAGCCGCGAGGTCGTCGCCCCGGCAGCCTGGCCGAGCACCTGGTGCCCGAGGCAGATGCCGAGGATCGGGACGCCGCGCTCGAGCAGCCGGCGGGCGAGCTGGACCTGACTGGGGAGCCGGGAGGGGTCGCCGGGGCCGTTGCTCAGCACCACACCGTGGGGGCCGTGACCCATCACCTGGTCGAGGTCGGCGTCGTGCCGGACGGTGATCACCTCGGCGCCCCGGCTGGTCAACGCCCGGAGCTGGTTGCGCTTGAGGCCGAGGTCGACGGTGACGATCCGGACTCCGCGAAAGCGCCCGACCCCACCACTTCGGAGCACACCGAGCTCCAGCTCTGTGGAGAGCGGCTCCTCCCAGCGCCTCCACGGCTCGGTCTGCGAGACCTCGGCCACCAGGTCGCGATCGCTGACCCATGGGGCCCTGCGGGCGAGGTCCACCTGCGCCTCCGGAGTGAGTGCCGTCGCCACGGCGAGCACCCCGCGGAGGGTGCCGCGGTCGCGGAGGTGACGGGTCAGCGCCCGGGTGTCGATCCCGCGCAGCCCGGGCACGCCCTGGCGGCGCAGCTCCTCATCGAGGGAGCGATCCGCGGCGGCGTGTCCCACCCGCTCGGACAGCTCCCGGACGATCAGCGCGCGGCAGTGCATCCGGCCGGACTCGGCCTGGTCGTCCCTCACCCCGTAATTCCCGATCAACGGGTAGGTCATGAGCACCATCTGGCCGGCGTACGACGGATCGGTGCAGATCTCCTGATACCCGGTCATGCAGGTGTTGAAGACGACCTCACCCGACGTGGCGGGGTTGAGCGGGGCACCGAAGAGCCACCCCTCGTGGACGGCGCCCGACTCGAGTGCCAGCCGCCCCCTAAGCATGGGCGGTCTCCGTGGCCGCCGTGGGCACGGGCCAGGGGAGGCGCTGGCGGTCGTGATGAACGAGGGCGCCGTCGACCAGGGTCATCAGCACCCTCCCATGGAGCCGCGCCCCGAGGAGCGGCGTGTTCTGGGATCCGGAACGGAGGTGCGCCGGTTCCACGGTCCATTCGGACGCCGGATCGAAGAGGACGCATGTCGCCGCCTCGCCGATGCGCAGTCGGGGCTCCCGGATCCCGGACGCCTTGCCGAGCACCCGGTACGGCCCGATGGTCAGCCGGTCCACCAGGGTGGGAATCCAGTCCCCCCCCATGCCGCCGAGCGTGATGCAGACCGCGAGCGCCAGCTCCAGTCCGATCATCCCCGGAGCCGCCCGGTCGTACGGCAGGGCCTTCTCCTCGACCCGCTGGGGAGCGTGGTCGGTCGCCACCGCGTCGATGACGCCATCCCGGAGACCCTGGACGAGCGCCTCCCGGTCGTGGTCGGTGCGCAGCGGGGGATTCACCTTGAGCAGGCCGGCCGGCTGCGGCTCGGTCGCGAAGGGGAGCCACATCCCGAGGTGATGAGGGGTCGCCTCGGCGGTGACGTTGGCACCCCCCTCTTTGGCCCGCCGGATCATCTCCACACCAGCCGCCGACGAGACGTGCTGGAGGTGAACGTGTCCCTTCCCGGCGTGGGCCAGAGCCCGCAGCGCGTAGTCGACGGCGCGGGTCTCGGCCTCGACCGGGCGGAGGGCGCAGCGCTGCACCGGCCCCTGCACACGGTTGACCTGGGCGAGAATCTCCTCGTCCTCCGGATGGATCATCACGGGACGGCCGAGAGCCACGGCACGCCCGATCGCCTCGCTGAGCAGGCGAGGGGGAAAGCCGTTGTGCCCGTCGTCGCTGAAGGCGGCGGCCCCGGCGGCGGCGCAGGCCTCCATGTCGACCAGTTCCTCCCCCTTCAGTCCCTTGGTGAGAGCGCAGCCGGTCAGCACCTGGACCGAGGCTGCCACGGCCCGGAAGGTGGCCTCCTTGACCCGGTCGGGGCTGTCGATCGGCGGCACCGTGTTGGCCATCGCCACGATCTGGGTGAAGCCCCCGGCCGCGGCCGCCTGAGAGCCGCTGTGGATGGTCTCGGCGCCCTCGTCACCCGGTTCCCGGAGGTGGGTGTGGATGTCAATGAAACCGGGACAGAGGATGACCGGAGCGCCCCCAGGTGGTGGGGTGAGGTCGATGACCGGCAGGGAGCCCTCCCCCATGTGCTTGTAGATGGCGATGATCCGGCCCTCGCTCAGCCAGACGTCCTGGCCGGCTGCGTCACGGCGGGCGAGCGGGTCGATGACCCGGACGCCGCGGATGATGCAGTTCATGGGCGGGGCACCAGGAAGATCCCGCCCGCGTCCGGATCCGGGCCGAGCTCGATCTCGACCCACTCCGAGGCGGTCACGGGAAGATTCTTGCCGACGTAGTTCGGTCGCACCGGAACCTCACGGCCACCCCGATCCACCAGCACGGCCATCTCGATGGCCGCCGGCCGTCCCTGCGCCGAGACGACATCGAAGGCGGCACGCATGGTCCTGCCGGTCTGGATCACGTCGTCGACGAGGATGACGACGGCCCCTTCGGGCGAGGGAGTGGGATGGGTCCGGCTCGTGTCCGGCAGGATGCCCTGCCAGGTGCCGTCCAGGCGCGGCTGACGTGGGCGGTCGTCGCGAAAGCCGCTCACGTCCACCGCCACCAGCATCACCTCGGCAGCGGAGATCTGCCGGAGGTGGGCGCAGAGGTCGCGAGCGACCCCGACACCGCCCTCCCGGATGCCGGCGAGGACCACCCGATCCATGTCGCCCGGATGACCCTCGACGATCTCATGGGCGAGCCGGGTCAGCACCCTGCTGACCCCGTGGCCATCCAGCACGCGGGTCCGTGCCCACTCGAGGTCGGCGGTGTGCGCCGGCACGGCGCGCTGCGCCTGGGTCATCCGAGCAGGAGGTCCAGCACGGCCATGCGAACGGCGACGCCGTTGCGGGCCTGGCGGAAATAGGCGGCGCGCGGGTCCGAGTCCACCTCGGTCGCGATCTCATCGACGCGGGGGAGCGGATGCATGACGATCGCGTTCGGGGGCAGCGCCCTCATCACCTCCGCGTCGATGCGGATCGCCCGCCGCGCCGCCTCGAAATCGACGAGATCGGTGAAGCGCTCCTTCTGGACGCGGGTCTGATAGACGACGTCGACGGACGAGATCACGTCGTCGAGGCGATCGGTGAGCTGGAAGACCACACCCGCGGCGGCCATCCTGGCCAGCAGGTCGGCGCCCACCTGCACCACCTCGGGGGCGACGAAGCTCATCCGCACTCCGGGGTGGAGGCTGAGCAGCTGCACCAGGGAGTGCACGGTGCGGCCAAAGCGGAGGTCACCGCAGAAGGCGATGTGAACCCCGTCCGCGGTGCCCCGCTCGGAGCGGATGGTGTAGAGGTCGAGGAGAGCCTGGGTCGGGTGCTCGCCGGGACCGTCCCCTGCGTTGACGACGGGAACCGACGCCACCGCCGCCGCCCGAGCGGCGGCCCCGGCCTGGTCGTGGCGGAGGACGATGACGTCGGCGTAGGAGGAGACCATCCGGATGGTGTCCTCCAGGGTCTCGCCCTTGATGACACTGGAGAACTCCCGAGCCGCCTCGGTGCCCATCACCGACCCGCCCAGGCGGAGCATCGCCGACTCGAAGCTGAGGCGGGTACGGGTCGACGGCTCGTAGAAGAGGGTTGCCATGATCCGCCCGGCCAGCCGGGTGTCGCGGTGCCCGGCCAACCTGTCGGCGCGGGCAAAGATGTCGTCGAGGATCTCCCGGTCGAACTGCTCGCTGGAGATGACGTGCTCCAACGTCCGGGTGGTGCTGGCCGACGTCATCAGCGATGCCCTCCATCGACTGCCCGTCGGGTCGCAGTGGAAGGGCACCGGCACAGCCGGCTCCGATCCCCTTGCCGGCCTCACGGGACCTGCTTTAAGTGGATCCGTCGCGACGCACTCTACCACGGCGGCGCGGAGGGCCCGGCACCCTCCCCGGCGCCCTTGGGGTCACCAAGGCGTTGCGACAATCCCGCGACATTCGCGCTCGATTTGATCGGCTCCGGGGCCGCGGTCCTACGCTTCCTCCAACCATGGTCCCCGCCGCGCCTGGGCCTCGACGGTTCTTCCGCCGGCCCCGCATCACCTTTGCCGCCCGGCTGCTGCTGGGCGGCTTCCTCCTCTCCCTGACCATCATCGTAGCCATCAGCGCGTTCCTGCTGGTGAGCCGCGAACAGGAGACCCGGGTGGGGGCGGAGACCAACGCCGAGAGCAGGGCGGAGGCCTACCGGGAGCTGGTGCAGCAGGTCGCCGCCCCCCAGGCCCGCTTCGCCGCCCTGGACGTCGCCGGGCTGCCCGAGATGGCGACGGCCCTCGGCTCCGCGGACCCCCAGACCTCAGTGACAGCCCTCCTCACCGGCTCGACCAAGGTGATCACCGACCTCCCCGACGAGACCGTGGCGGTGTTCGACGCCGGCGGCACCCTGCTGGCGACCACCGAGCAGGCCGGCGTGCCCGAGCTCTCCTCCGGTCTCCCGGAGGTGACGGGAGCCCTCGGGGGCAGCCCTGCCGAGGCCATCGACTTCCTCAGCCCCCGGATCCCGGTGTATGACTTCGCCGCCCCGGTCATGACCTCGGGGTCCACCCAGGTCCTCGGTGCCGTCGTCTACAGCATGCCGCTCACCGACCAGCTACTCCGGCTCCTCGGCGCGGTGGGCCAGGGGTACACCCCGGTCATCATCGCCAACCGGCCGGGGGCATCCCTCTACGCCCTCTCCGGCAATCCTGCCTCCCCCTCCCTGACGGCGGAGTCGCTGCCCTCTTCCGTCAAGACCGATCTCGGCCGGTCGTCGGGCAGCTTCGCTGACTTCTCCACCGTCCCCAGCTCGGGCGACAACGCCCTCGTTCTGGAGGGGATGAATCCCAACAGTGGTCCCCCTGTCGTCTACGTGGGAGTCGAGACCCCGACCTCACTCTTCCTCGGTGGTCAGACGGCGGACGAACTGACCGTGGTCTGGCTGGCGCTCACCGCACTTCTGGCGACCTGGCTGCTGGTGCTGCTCTTCGTCAACCGCTTCGTCCGCCGCCCGGTGGCCCAGCTCTCGGCGGGTGTCGCGCGCATCGCGGGGGGCGACTACAGCTCCGACATCCCGGTGCGGTCACGCGACGAGCTCGGCGTACTGGCACGGCAGGTCAACCAGATGCGCGGCCAGATCGAGAGCAACATTCACCACGTCGACGCGGCCGTATCGCGCCTTGACGAGGTCTCCCGAGCCCTCACGACCACGACCACCGGCATGTCCAGCCTGGAGGGCGCGGTCTGCGCCGCGGCCGCGTCCCTGGCCGGTCCCGGCGCCGAGGCCGCGCTCCTGGCGCGCGAGGACGACCGGCTCGTGGTCAGTGCCAGGAGTCACGCCGCGGGCGATGGTTCCGACGGCACAGGCGGAGCAGGAGAGTTTGACCTGGCTCCAGCGGTGGTGGCCGACGTGCTGGAGGGACGTGCTGCACGTCTCACCCGCAGCTGGGATGACCCGGCGCCGGGTGACCAGACGTGGTCGCAGGTGACGCTCGTCGTGCCGATGCTCTACCGGCAGAGGGTCACCGGAGCGATCGCGGTGGTCGGCCCCGACAGCGTCTCCGACGCCGATGCGCGAGCGCTCTCCGCACTCGCCAACAACGCCGCGATCGCCGTCGAGAACACGCGACTCTTCGAACAGGAGCGGGAGACGGTGCGCAGGCTGCGGGAGCTGGACGAGATGAAGTCCGACTTCCTCGCCACCGCGCAGCACGAGCTGCGCACCCCGCTCACCGCCATCGTGGGGCACCTGGAGCTGATCCGCATGGTCTGGGCGGACGCGGACGATCACCAGAAGCTCGCCATCCTCGACAACGTCGCGGTGGCGACGAGCCAGCTCTCGGAGATGCTGGAGACCATGATCGATCTCTCCCTGGTCAGTGCCGACAACCTGCGCATGAACCGCACGAAGGTCGCCCTGGCGGCGACCGTCGACGACGCCGTGGGCGAGGTCAGACGACGGTTCCCCAACGGACTCCCCGTGAAGCTCACGGTCGACATCCCGGCACGGCTCAAGGTGGATGCGGACCCCGACCGTCTGCGTCAGGTGATCCGCTGCCTGCTCGACAACGCGGTCAAGTTCACCGATCCGGGGGGGAGCGTGGCCATCTCCGCGCACCTCAACCCCCACCGTGACAGCTGCACCATCGAGGTGAGCGACACCGGCATCGGGATCGATCCCGCGCTCCACCAACGGGTCTTCGAGCGCTTCTTCCAGGCGGACAGTGGGGGTACGCGCGCCTACGGAGGAATGGGCGTGGGACTCTCCCTGGTCAAGGTCCTCGCCGAGGCACACGAAGCCAGCGTGACCCTGGAGTCCGCTCCCGGCCAGGGGACGAAGGTACGGCTGGACTGGCCCTGCCATCCGCCCGCCAAGCCGGCGGAGCGCGCCGAGGGGCAGGTCGACCTGACCGCATCCCGGCAGTCGCAGGTGGCGAACGACGCGGATGTGATGACCGGCTGATCCGGTCCCGGGCCGGCCTTCGTGACCAGCGCGTGACCGCCTCGTCACAGCGGGTGACGGATGTGTGGCTTCCTGATCCGACATCACAGGAATGTCATCAGTCCGCGAGGTGGCTGACGGTCCAGCAACCGTCCGATGGTCCTACTCTCGGAGGGCGATGAGAGGAATGCCGGGACGCCGCCGACCGTGGCTGCTCGGCGCTGTGCTGCTCGCCGTCGGTGCCGTGCTCGCGGTGCCGCTGGCGGCGGTGGCGAGCGGCGAGGGCGCCACCAGCGTGACGCTGACCTCCTCGGAGAACCCGGCCGCCTACGGCGATCAGATCATCCTCACCGCCAGCGTGATCCCGACCACGGGGACGTCGATCCCCACCGGGTCGGTGACTTTCGAGAATTCGGGTTACAGCCTGGGCACGGTCACCCTGGGGCCGACGGGCCAGGCGGCGCTGGTCGAGTCGGCGCTTGCGGCCGAGACGCACGGGATCGTAGCCGATTACTCGGGATCGGACACATACGCGTCATCGGCGTCGGTGGCGCTGGAGCAGACGGTGACCGTCCAGGGGTCGACGACCCTGCTGCTTCCCACCGTCAACCCGGCGCCCTACGGCGAGACCCTCGTCTTCGTGGTGGCGGTCGTGCCCGACGGTGGGACGGGAGTACCCACGGGCACCATCACCCTGATGAGCGGCGGCTCCACCGTCGGGACCGCGACCCTGACAGGTGGCACGGCGGCGGTCGTCGTCTCCTCGCTCGACGCGGGGAGCCATTCGCTCACCGCCGCCTACCCCGGGGACCACAACTTCTCGCCCTCGGTGAGCGGTGCGGTCACGGAGACGATCAACGCCGCCTCGACGGCGACGACGCTGACGGTCTCCCCCACCACGGCGGCCACCGGCCAGCAGGTCACTCTCACCGCCGCGGTGACCTCCGCCTGGGCGCTGCCGGCCGGAGCGGTGACCTTCTCGGCCGGCGGTTCCAGCATCGGCACTTCGAGCCTGAGTGGCGGGGCGGCCACGCTCGTCGCCTGCTTTGCCCACTCGGGCACGGAGGAGCTCTCCGCCGCGTACGCCGGCATCGCCGACTTCAGCCCCTCCACCTCGGCCACCGTCGCGCTCCCGGTCAAGGGGGGTTCGAAATGCACCTCCGGCTGCGTGACGACGGCCGTCCTCTCTCCGAGCGCGGCGGGTATCTCCCTGGACAGCTTCCAGTCCAGCGCACCGCAGCCGCCCCAGCTGATCACCGTAGGGGCCCTTCCCCAGTCGGTGAATCAGGGGCAAAAGGTGACCTTGAACTCGACCCTGTACGGGCTGAGCGGGGCACCCTTCCCGAGCGGGACGGTGGACTTCCTCCAGGGAGGCGCGCTGCTCGGGAGCGTGGCGACCACCCCGGTCGGCGCCAACTACGGATTCGCCAGCCTTCCCGTCCTTCTCAGCGCGGGCAGCTACCCGTCGATCACGGCCGAGTACTTGCCCAACGCCAGTGCCCAGGCCTGGTACACGTCCGCCACCTCGTCGTCGTCAGTCGCGGTCACGGTCACGCGGGTGCCGGCCCCGACCACGCTTGGCGTCGCCACCTCCCTCAATCCCTCACCGGAGGGCCACGCGCTCATCGTCACGGCCACGGTCAACCACCCCTCCTCCAGCCTCACCCCCACCGGGGCGATCACCTTCACCGCAAACGGGACCAAGCCGGTGGCTATCGCTGTCAACAGCCTGGGGCAGGCCTCGGCGACGCTCTCGACCCTGGCGGCCGGCACCCAGACCATCTCCGCCAGTTACCCAGGCGATGAGAACTTCGCGGCTTCGTCGGGCTCCACCACGGAGACGGTCACCGCGTCCGGGTCTCCAACCCCTACCCCGAAGCCAACCCCCACCGCGCAGCCCACCTCCACCCCGCTGCCGACGTCCACGCCCAAGCCTGGCGCGACCCCGGCCGCGTCCGCGACACCGACCGCCACCCCGTCGCCGAAGGGCACGACCACCTCTCCTGCACCGGCTGCGGTGATCGTCCCGCCGGCGACAACCACCCCACCGAGCCGGCCGAGCGGCGTCTCCGGCGCGGGGGCCGCGAATCCCGACCAATTCGATACCTCGGCGGTGCCACCGATCGACCTCATCTCCCTGGTCTCCGGCATCCACATGGGGAACGGCCCGCAGATCATCCTGTTCCTGGTCCTCGGCAACGCCCTGCTGATCGCCGCCATCGTGGTCGCCGCCCGGCGGGGCAGGAAGCTGACCCGTCGCAGCCTCGAGTGGGCCGGTGGCGGTGCGGATCAGCTGGGTTCCGCTCCCCGCTGACCGCTGCAACGTCGCCGGGCGAAGAGCGTCACGGGTTGGTTGCCCGAGTTTGGCGGGGGAGCGCCTGCCAGATACTGTCGGCGTGAGAGCGTTCGACGCCGCTCGCGCGGGCCGCCCCCCGACTGCCCCACTCGCCCTCCCGGGGGCCACCCTGCGACGGCCAGGCGGTGCCTTCTCCGACCTTCGCTACCTGCTAATGGGTCGGATCGTCCCTTCCGTGCTCTACGCCATGCTCGGGTACGGGGTGGTCATCAGCGCCATCAACTCCCACCTCTCCCGGGTCGATTGGCTGACTGTGGTGGGCGGACCGGTGCGGGAGGCCCTGTTCGCCGCCTTCTGCCTGATCCCGTGCGTCCTCTTCGTGGTCCGGCCCAAGCCGCAGTCCACGGACGGCCGTATCCTGCCGCGGCTCGTCGCCTTCCTCGGAACCGCGATCCTGCTTCTGTGCGGCACCTCGCTCGGCGGCGGCATACTCATCTTTGCCATTCCGGCCTGGATGGAGACCGTCTGCACGATGGTCCTGGTGGTTGCCACGGCCGGCGCCGTCTGGGGCCTGCTCACGCTCCGGCTCTCCTTCGGCATCTTCCCGGCGGCGAGACGGCTGGTGACCGGAGGCCCCTACCGCCTCGTTCGACACCCCCTCTACGTCTGCGAGATCCTGTCGGCGCTGGCGATGGTGATCTCCGATGGCCATCTCTCCACGATCGTCCTGGTGGTGGTCTTCTGCGGCCTCCAGGTGACTCGAATCCACTACGAGGAGAGTCTCCTGAGCAAGTCCTTCCCGGAATGGCGGGCATGGGCTGCCGGGCGGGCCCGGCTCATCCCGGGCGTCTGGTGACGGAGGTCAGCCGGCCTCGTCGCTGACTTCGGGCCGCCGCCCCATCGCGGCCGCCTCGTGGTCGAGGAGCCACCGCTTGAGCGGGAGGCCCCAGCCGAAGCCGCCGAGGGAACCATCGGTGCGCACCACCCGATGGCAGGGGACGATGAGCGGGATGGGATTGCGGGCGCACGCCGAGCCGGCGGCGCGAGCATGGCGGCGGTCGCCTCCGAGCTCGGCGTAGCTCCAAACCTCTCCGGCGGGGATCCGCCGCAGCTCGTCCCAGAGCCGGCGCATCGCCGGGCTGCCTTCCATCCGCACGGCGAGCCCATCCAGGGCGGTGACGTCGGACCCCGTCAAGTACGCGCCGAGCGCCGACGAGATCAGGCCGAGGTCGGTGCGCACGCGGATCTCCCCTCGGGGGTCGGGGAGGCGGTCACGCAGCTCGTCCAAGGCCGCGGTGAAGCCGCTGCCCACGACGGTGCCGTCGTCCGCGATCGCGGTGAAGGCGCCGAAGGGAGTCGGAATGGTCACGGCGTCGTAGGTCATGGCGTGATCTCCAGTGGGTCTTGCGGGTTGGGTCGCGACGCGCTGCCGGCACCCGCGGCAACGGGGGCTGCGAGGGTGTTCCAGAGATGGAGGGCAGCGTAGGCGCGCCAGGGGCGCCAGAGCTCCGCGCGCCGGGCCAGGCTGCCGGCATCTGAGGGTTCCCCGAGTCGCTCCATCGCCCGTCGCAGCCCGAGGTCGCCGAGGGGAATCGCGTCGGGGTCACCGCGGACGCGCATCGCGACATAGGCGCGGGTCCAGGGACCGAAGCCGGGCAGGCCGCTCAGGGCCGTGTCGAACTCGTCCGGCCCCGCGGCGGCGAGATCCACGTCGCCCGCCGCCACGGCACGGCTCAGGGCCCGGACGGAGCAGATCCGCCGGCCGGTCAGCCCGAGCCCGTCGAGGTCGGCTCCGGCGAGGAGCTCCGGCGAGGGGAAGAGGTGGGTCACGCCGCCGACCGGGAAGGGGAGCGGCTCGCCGTGGCGCGCGACCAGACGGGCGGCCAGGGTCCGGGCGGCCGCAACCGAGACCTGCTGGCCGAGGACGGCCCGGACCGCGGTCTCGAACGGCTCGGCGCTACCCGGGACCCGCATCCCCGGCAGGCCGGCGATCAGCCGGCCGAGCAGCGGGTCGCGGCCGAGACCGGCGGCAACGGCCTCCGGGTCGGAATCGAGGTCGAGGAGCCGGCGGCAGCGGCGGACCACCTCCTCCAGGTCGGAGAGGTCGTCGAGGCGGACGCGCAGGAGGACGTGACCGTCCCCGGGGCTCAGTAGTGCAACCGCGGCGCCATGGGAAGTGCGGAGGGAGCGGGAGTAGCCGCTGGCGGTCGTCGACTCGACACCGGCCACGGCCCGCGCGGCGAGGAACGAGAGGAGGGGCGCCGCCGCGAACGGCTCCCGGCGCGCGAGCCGGAGCGTGAGCCAGCCATCTGTGCCCCTCGCGGCCGGCCCGGTGGTGCCGGGGGCCGCGGGCCCGGCCCCCGGTGTGGCGGGGTGGAGGCCGGCCTGCCGCCACTCATCCCCCCCTGCCAGCGCGGCCCCGCGGAGGGTGCCGGGGGCGAACCCCAGCTCCTGGCGCATGGTCTCGTTGAATTGGCGCAGGGAGCCGAAGCCTGCGGCGAAGGCGACGTCGACCAACGGCATCGAGCTCTGCGTGATCAGCGCACGAGCCGTCTGGACACGGCGGCTGCGGGCGAGCTGGAGCGGCGAGGTGCCGATCGCGGCGGTGAAGCGGCGATCCAGGGTCCGGGAGCTGACACCCAGGCGCTGGGCCACGCCCCCGATCCCGCCGCCGTCCGCCAGGCCGGCAGCGATGAGCCGGAGCGCCCGTCCCACCAGTGCCCCCTCGGGCTCATCCAGCCGGTCGGGGCGGCAGCGCTTGCAGGCACGAAATCCTGCCGCCTCGGCGGCGGCCGGCGAGGGGAGGAAGCGGACGTGGTCGCGACGCGGAGTCCGCGACGGACACCCGATGCGGCAGTACACGCCGGTGGTGGTCACCGCCACCAGGAACCTCCCCTCGAAGCGGCGATCGCGGCTCGCCACCGCACGGTACCGGCTTTCGAAGTCCTCCATGGGCCCATGGTGCGGGGAGAGGCACGGCGACCGCTCGCGGATTCCGGACGGGGCGGTGGCGGAAGCCGGGCGGGCAGGCGGGGCCCGAGCCGAGCCGGGTGGGGACGGCCTAGGCCCCGGTGGGCTCGATGCCGGTGGGGACGCGCTAGTCGGTGACGGCCCCCAGCTTGGTCACCAGAGCGGTGAGCGCCTTGTCCTGCGCCTCCAGGTGCGCCTGAATCTGCATCGCCTCGTGGAGCACGGCCTCGGCGTCGGCGTAGGTGTCCTGCGCCCGCTTGTCGCTGGCCGCGGACTGGATGTTGGTCCCGACGATGATGATGGAGAGGAGGACGAGCTGGAGGAAGGTCTGAGCGATCCAGGCCACCGGCCCCTCGCCGCCCTTGGCCAGCGCGGCCGGGAGGCCGATGATGGCGAGGATGCAGAAGAGCCAGGCGCAGGTCATGCTGCCCACGCCCTGGGTGATCTTCACCGCCAGCCAGCTGTTGACGCGAGCGTAGGCGTTGCCTCTCGGCAGCTGGTCGTGGGTCTTGGTCGGATGCACGCGCCCCTCGAGGATGGCAAGCGTGCGGGAATGCGGCTTGTGCTCGAACTTCATGCTGTGGTCACCCGTAATGGTCGGCACGGAGTGCGGAGACATCCTCCGCTCGGCGCGAAAGCCTACGGCTTCCGCCCCTCCTTTCGTTGACCTCCGCGGCAACGGGCGGCCGCTCGGCGTGATGCGGCGTCTGGCCCGCCGGGTGCGGAGGCATCCTTCGCTCGGGGCAAGAGCCTGCGGCTCTCGCCCCTCACTCCGTCAGCCTCAGTAAAAGATCTTGGCCAGCTCGTACAGGTCCGCCGGGACACGGCGCTGCTGCCGGGCGACGTCGCCGATGGCGGCAGTCTCGACCGTCCCGTTGCGCACCACCGGCATCATGCCCCAGCTCTTGGCCAGCACCAGGTCGTAGGCGGCGACGCCCACCCGGGTGGCCCAGATGCGGTCATAGGCCGACGGGGTGCCGCCCCGCTGCGTGTGGCCCAGCACGGTGGTCCGGGTCTCGTGCCCGAGGCGCTCCTCGATGACCTCGGCCAGCGTCTCGGCGACGCCGCGCTTGCTCAGCTGGGCGTGTCCGAAGGCGTCGACCTTGCCGTCGCCCTCCTGCTGATCGGTGACGCCGGCCACCTGCACGCCCTCTGCGACCACGATGATGCTGAAGTCGTGGCCGCTCTGGAGGCGCTTCTGCAGGCGGTCGATGATCTCCTCGAGGGTCACGGTGATCTCGGGGATCAGGATGAGGTCCGCACCCCCGGCCAGGCCTCCCATGAGGGCCACCCAACCGGTGTCCCGGCCCATCACCTCGACCACCATCACCCGGTGGTGCGAGGCGGCGGTGGTGTGGAGGCGGTCGAGCGCCTCGGCAACCCGGCTCACCGCGGTGTCGAAGCCGATGCAGTAGTCGGTGCCCGAGAGGTCGTTGTCCATCGTCTTGGGGACGCCGACCACCTGCCCACCGTGGTCCGCCAGCCAGGCGGCCACCGAGAGGGTGTCATCGCCACCGATGGCGACCAGGGCATCCAGCTCGGCCCGACCCAGGTTGCGCAGGACCTCCTCGCGGCCACCCTCGCGCTTCATGGGGTTGGTCCGGGAGCTTCCCAGCACGGTGCCGCCCAGTTGGAGGATGCCCGAGAAGAGACGGCGGTCCAGCTCCATGAAGTCGCCGTCGCCGATCAGGCCTGCCCAGCCGTTCTTGACACCAATGACAGTATCGCCGTGGGCCAGGGCACGCCGGCCCACCCCGCGAATGGCCGCGTTGAGCCCGGGAGCGTCACCGCCCCCGGTGAGGATGCCGATGCGCAAGGTCAGCTCCCATATCCCGGGTCATTGTTGAAGGCGCTCTCCTCGTCCTGGCCGAGGACGACGATCACACCGTCTGCGGAGCCGGTCGCTCCCGGGCTGGGCGGCGGCTCCGTCGTGACGGAGACACCAAAGTATGCCGCGAACCACTTGGCAGCCGCAGTCAACCTTCCCCCGCTCCGGTCGATGACCTCTGTCACAGAAGTGGTCGGGACCCGGCCCAGGTCCTGGGTCGTCCAGCCCAGCTCGCCGAAGATAGCAGCCCACCGCGTGGAGGCCCCATCGCCGGTGCCACTGCCATCCTCGATGCCGACGTTGGGGTCCTCGCCGAGGGAGCCCGGAGGCGCGAAGACGTTCTTGATGAAGTGGTCGAGGGTCGCGTAGCTGCCGTCGTGGGCGTAGAGGAAATCGGCCGAGCAGGTGGGGACATTGCACTCGTAAAGGAAGTTGGTGTCGTCCAGACCGATGTGGAGGAAGGAAGCGGAGTCGACTCCCTTCACCAGGTTGTAGATGGCCTCGACGTCATCGAGCGTCATGTTGGTGTCGACGTTTCCGCCCAGTGCGTCGAGCAGGCTCGGGAGGTCACCGATCCCGCCGATGGACAGCACCTTCTGTTTGATGGCGGTCAGGATCTGCTGCTGGCGCTGGCTGCGCGCGAAGTCGGTGCCCTGACCGTTGTCCCCGTGCCGGGATCGGGCGTACTCGAGGGCGATGGCGCCATCCATGTGCTGCTCACCCGCCTTGAACCTGATCGTCTCGTAGGGGCATGTGTCCGCGTCACACGAGGGGTACTGGGGGTCGACGAAGCTGACGGGGACGTCGATGTCGATGCCTCCCACGGCGTCGACGCCCTGGTTGAAGGCGGTGAAGTCGAGACCGACGAAGTAGTCGATCGGGATGCCGAGCAGGTGAGAGAGCGCGGCGTCCGCCATCGCGCCCCCGGCGTCCTCCTGGCCAGCCGGAACCCCACCATCACCGTCGAGCACACCGTCGCTGTAGGCCTGGTTGATCTTGCCCTGGTCGACCTTCTTGCCGGCCGCGTTGTA
>PLNE01000054.1 GCA_003141695.1 Candidatus Dormiibacterota bacterium | reverse complement strand
TCCAGGTACCGGGGCCATCGCTCGATGGTGATCGCGGCTCGCCGCACCACCCAGAAGACCGGCTCCTCGCCCATTCCGGAGTCGTAGCTGTCATCGGTGGCCACGTCCTGGAGATGACGGGCCAGGGCGTCGAGACGGAGCCGGCCGTGCTCGTCGGCGTCCCCCAGCCGTACCGTCCGGCCCGCCTCGAAGACGCGGCTGCGCGGCCCCGGCCCGAGGCTGGTTGAACTGAGCACGCCTCCCGGATCGTCGACGCTCACGTGGGCCAACCTAGCGGATCGGCCCGGCCACCCGCTCGCGCGGATATCCTTGATCGCCCGTGAGCCTTCGCCTCCACGACACCCTGACCCGCCGGCTTCAGACGGTCACGCCGCTGGAGCCTGACCACGTGCGCCTCTACACCTGCGGGCCGACGGTCTGGAACCGATCCCACATCGGGAACTTCCGGACCTTCCTCTTCGAGGACGTCCTGCGCCGCTGGCTCGAGCGCAGCTTCCCCCGGGTCACCCACGTCATGAACCTGACCGATGTGGATGACCGGTTGATCCACAACGCCACCGATCACGCGCACGGGCTGGCGGAGGAGACCGCCCCCTGGATCGAGTGCTTCTTCGCTGACGTCGACACCCTCGGTATCCGCCGCGCCCACCACTACCCGCGGGCCACCGGGTACATCGAGGAGATGGTGACCCTGATCGAGCGCCTGGAGGCGAAGGGGGTCACCTACCGCAGCGACGGGGGCATCTACTTCCGCATTGCGGGGTTTCCGGCCTACGGGCGCCTCTCAGGGATCCCCGCGGCGGGCCTGGTGGCCGGGATGAGCGGCCGGGTGGATGCCGACGACTACACCAAGGAGGACGCCCGCGACTTCGCCCTCTGGAAGACGGTGGGGGCGGACGACATCGGCTGGGACACCCGCCTGGGCCGGGGGCGTCCCGGCTGGCACATCGAGTGCTCGGCGATGAGCATGACCCTCCTCGGCGAGAGCCTGGACATCCACTGCGGGGGGGTCGACAACATCTTCCCCCACCACGAGAACGAGATCGCCCAGTCCGAGGCGGCGACCGGGAAGCCCTTTGTCCGGATCTGGTGCCACGGCGAGCACTTGACCATGAACCGGGAGAAGATGGCCAAGCGGCTGGGCAACTTCGTGACCCTCCCCGACCTGCTCGAGGCCGGGTACCGTGCCCCGGCGATCCGCTACCTGTTGATCACCGGGGCCCACTACCGGCGCACCCTGGATTGGGACGACGAGCCGCTCCGGGCAGCCGACGAGGCGGTGGGCCGGCTGACCGAGTTCCGCGACCGAGTGCGGGACCTGAGGCCGGGTGACGGGGGCGAGGAGATCTCGACGAGGGCCGCGGCTGCGGCTGCCGCCTTTTCCCAAGCCATGGACGACGACCTCAACGTCCCGGAGGCGGTGGGCCATCTCTTCGGCGCGATCCGGGACCTCAACCGGCTGCTCGATGCCGCCACCCCTCCGGCGGCGGTCAAGCAGCAGCTGATCGACCTGGTCGACCAGGCCGACGACGTCCTCGGGGTGCTGCCCCTCGTCGATCGGGAGCGTGCCGGGTCGGCTCTCAGCCCCGACGAGGAGGGGCTGCTCGCGCAGAGGGTAGCGGCACGTACCGCTCGGGACTTCGCCGAATCCGACCGGATTCGCGCGCGGCTTCTCGAGCGCGGCATCATGGTCGAGGACACCGCTCAGGGACAGCGCTGGAAGCGCGCCTGAGAGTCCTTTCCGAGGCGGCACTTCGCAGGTGGACATCCTCTACGGGCGCAACCCGGTGCGCGAAGCACTCCGGGCCGGGCGCGCCGCCCGCAAGCTGGTCGTGGCCGAAGGGCTCGGCGACGAGCCCCGGCTCCGGGAGATCCTGGAGCTGGCGGGCGAGCGGGGCATCCTCATCGAGATGGCCTCGCGCAGCCGGCTCGACGACATCGCGCACACCGAGCACCACCAGGGGGTAGCCGGCTACTTCCACGGACGCCCCGCGCAGCGGCTGGAGGACATCCTCGAGAGCTGCCGGCCGCCGGCGCTTCTGCTTCTCCTGGACGGGATCCAGGACCCGCAGAACGTCGGCGCCCTGATCCGGAGCGCCGAGGCGGTTGGCGCCGACGCTGTGATCGCGCCGGCGCACCGGGCGGCCGGACTGACCCCCGCCGCGGTCAAGGCGTCGGCGGGGGCCAGCGAGCACCTCCCCTTCCTGAGCGTCCCCAACCTCGCCCAGGCCCTGGCCAAGATCGGGGAGGCCGGGATCTGGCGCGTCGGCCTGGCCGCCGAGGCCGGCGCTCGCTATGACCTCGTCGACTACCGGGAGCCGACGGCGATCGTCATCGGCGGGGAGGGGGAGGGGTTGCGCCAGCTCACCCGCCGGAGCTGCGACCGCCTCGTCTCGCTGCCCATGGTGGGTCAGGTCGCCTCCCTCAACGCCGCGGCGGCGGGTGCGGCCATCCTCTACGAGGCATTTCGCCAGCGGGGCTTCGCGCCGCGGTGAGCCGGCTGGTCGTCGACGGGTACAACATCCTGCACGCCTGGCCGGACCTGGCCCGGGCGATGCGCACCGAGAGCCTGGAGGAGGCGCGCCGGCGCCTGGTCACCCGGCTGGCCGAGTACCGGGCGACCACCGGCAACGAGGTCCTGGTGGTCTTTGACGCCCGGAAGCGGTCGCCAGCAAGCGTCGATCGCGAGATCGTCGAGGGTGTCGAGATCCGCTACGGCAGCGCTCACGAGAGCGCCGACCACGTGATCGAGCGGCTCATGTATGAGGCGTCTCGCCGCGGCGCCGTCCTGGAGATGATCCTCGCCACCGACGACCATCTCCAGCGCGACCTGGTCCGGGGGATGGGCGTCCCGACCATGGGCTCCCGAGCCCTCCTGACCGAGGTGCAGCGGGCGGAGGGCGAGCGCTCCGGAGAGATCCGGCGGCGCGATGAGAAGGGGGCGGTCTCGGATCGGCTGGAGAGCCGCATCGACCCCGAGGTCCGCCGCCAGCTCGAGGCGATCCGGCGCGGGGATACCGGCGGCGCGCCGAACCCTCCTGCTCCCGGCGGCCGTCGACTAACCTAGATGACCGTCCGGGCGTCGCCGTCAGGCGGCGCGCCGTCCGCCCGGCCGACGTAGCTCAACGGTGGAGCAGCGGTTTTGTAAACCGTAGGTTGGGAGTTCGAATCTCCCCGTCGGCTCCAGGGGTGATGTATGGATCCGGCCTGACCCTTGACAAAAGGGCTCCGGCTGATCCTTGACAGGCCTTCGGGTGATGGCTGATAGCTACTTCGGTTGAGGCTTGACACTCCCTCACATGAGGGAACTGAGCGTGACCGAGCAGCGTTATCAGGCGATCCTGGCGGTGATCAGGGATGGCAGGACCGTCATCGAGGTGGCCTCCGAGTGGCGGGTAAGCCGGCAGACGATGCACACCTGGCTGAGCCGGTACGAAGCCGGTGGGCTGGAGGAGCTGGCCGACCGGTCGCACCGGCCGACGAGCTGCCCGCACCAGATGTCGGGCGAGCTCGAGGCGATGGTCCTGGAGTTGCGCCGGTGGAAGCCGCATTGGGGGCCGCACCGGCTGGTGCTGGAGCTGGCCCGGCGGAAGGTGGCGTCGTTGCCCTCGGAGTCGGCGGTGTACCGCTGCCTGGTACGGGCGAGGGTCATCGACCCGGTCCGCCGGCACCGCCGGCTCGAGCACTGGAAGTGCTGGGAGCGGGGCCAGCCCATGGAGCTCTGGCAGATGGACGTCGTGGGTGGCTTCCTCATCGCCGGCGGGACCACGGCCAAGGCGCTGACCGGCGTCGACGACCACTCCCGGTTCTGCATCTCGGCCCGGCTGATGCCTCGGGAGCGCACCCAGCTGGTCTGTGACGGCTTCACGGCGGCGCTGCGGACCTACGGGGTGCCGGAGCAGGTGCTGACCGACAACGGCAAGGTCTTCACCGGGAGGTACGCCCACCCGCCCGTCGAGGTGCTGTTCGACCGGATCTGCCGAGAGAACGGTGTGGAGCACCTGCTCACCCAGCCCCGCTCGCCGACGACAACGGGGAAGATCGAGCGCTTCCACCGCACCCTGCGGCTCGAGTTCGACACCCGCTGGGTCTTCTCCAGCCTCAAGGTCGCCCAGCAGGCGCTGGACGAGTGGGTCACCCACTACAACAACGAACGGCCCCACCAGTCACTCGGCGACGCCACCCCGGCCAGCCGGTTCAGCGTGGGCGGCGACGGTCCACGGGCACCGAGACCAGGTCCGGACCCCACCGGCGAGCAGTGGGTCACCCGGCGCGTGGCCAGCGACAACGGGCCGTATGCGACCAGTTGCTCGGGGGCCAGCGATCCCGACTACACGATCAGCTACGACAACTCGGCAACCATCGCGGTGACGCCGGCGCCCCTTCTGATCACGGCGACACCATCGAGCTCGCTGATGCCGTACGGCGGCCCGGTGCCATCGGTGACGCCGATCTACACTGGGCTGGTCAACGGCAACAGCGCACCGGCGACTCCGCCCGTCTGCACCACCACGGTGACCCCGACATCCGGCGAGGCGGGGAGCCCGTATGCCACCAGCTGCTCGGGGGCCAGTGACCCCGACTACAGCATCACCTACAACAACACGGCGACGATCGCCGTCGTCCCCGACCGGATCGTGGTGGGGGTGACGGGGACCCAGGTGTACGGGAGCACACCCGTCTACCCGCCCAGCTACGTCGGGATCTTCTGGGTCGGGACTGACAGCCCGGCGGTGGTGACGGGAACGCTCACCTGCTCGACGAGCGCCACCGCCTCTAGCCCCGTCGCCGGCAGTCCCTACAGCATCTCCGGCTGCTCCGGCCTCAGCGCCGCCAGCTACTCCATCGGCTACAGCTATGGAGCACTGACGGTGACCCGGGCGCCGCTCGCCATCACGGCCACTCCCTCGAGTACGACCATGACCTATGGGGGTCCGGTGCCGGCGGTGACACCCACCTACACGGGCCTGGTCAACGGCAATAAGGCGCCGGCCACGCCGCCCACCTGCACCACCAAGGCGACGGCGACCTCACCGGTGGCGGGGAGCCCGTACGCCACCAGCTGCTCGGGAGCCAGCGACCCCAACTACACCATCACCTACACCAACACGGCGACGATCACCGTCGTGCCCCGTCCCATCGTCGTGGCGGTGACGGGGACCCAGGTGTACGGGAGCACCCCCGTCTACACTCCCAGCTACAGCGGCGTCTCCTGGGTGGGGAGCGACGGCCCGTCGGTGGTGGCGGGTACGCTGAAGTGCTCGACCAGCGCCACCGCCTCGAGCCCAGTAGCGGGCAGTCCCTACACCATCTCCGGCTGCTCCGGTCTCAGTTCCGCCAACTATTCCATCGGGTACAGCTACGGACATCTGACGGTGACCATCGCCTCGACGGCGACCAGCCTGACCAGCAGCGCCAACCCGGCGGTGACCGGCCAGGCTGCCACCTACACCGCCACGGTGACCTCCACCGGCGGCAGCGTCAACCCGAGCGGTGAGGGGTCGGTGACTTTCATGAGCGGCAGCACGAAGCTCTGCAGCGGCGCCGTGGTGCTCTCCGGAGACCGGGCGACCTGCACGGTGACCTACCCCGCTGTGGGCAGCTACCCGGTGACGGCGTCGTACTCGGGCGGGCCCGACTTCGTCGCCAGCAGTGCCGCTGCGCTGACGGAAACGGTGAAGCAGGATGCGACCACGACCAGCCTGGGAGTGTCGTCGACCTCGGTGGTGTTCGGCCAGAAGCTGACGCTCACTGCCACGGTCGCGGCCAAGGCCCCCGGCTCCGGCGTGCCCACTGGCACGGTGAGCTTCCTCGATGGGACGGCCTCGCTGGGGACGGCGACCTTGAATAGCTCGGGAAAGGCGATCCTGACCACCCAAGGGCTCTTGGTGGGGAGCCACGCCTCCCTGACCGCGGTCTATGCGGGGGACCCCAACTACCTGACGTCGACGAGCTCGGCGGCCCAGGTGGTGGTCGCCTACACCAGCTGCATCACCGGAACCCACGCCGGGGCGCTCACGGTGACGGCGGGTGAGGTCATCTGCATCACCGGAACGCAGACGGGAGCGGTCAGCGTGCAGGCGGGCGGAGCCCTGGCCATCGTCGGCGGCCATGTGACGGGGGCGGTCCAGGTCTCGGGAGCGACAGCGTTCCTGGCCTGCGGCGCGACGATCACCGGAGCGCTCTCCGTCCAGGGTGTGACGGGGCCGGTGGTCATCGGGGACGTCCTCTACGACGGCGCCGCCTGCGCTGGGAACACCCAGACCGGGGCGGTGTCGCTGAGCGATAACACGGGCCAGGTGGCCCTCGGGGGCAGCACGGTGGCCGGGGCGGTCTCGGTGACCGGCAACGTCGGGGGCCCAACCGTCATCGAGGGCAACAAGATCACCGGAGCGCTGGCCTGCAGTGGCAACACGCCGGCACCCACGGATGACAGCGCCCCCAACAGCGTCACCGGTGCCCGCTCCGGGCAGTGCAGCGGCTCGGGATTCTGACCTTGGAGGCATCGCCAACCCCCCCCACGCTCTCGGGCATGCCCCCACTCAGAGAATGGCGGTCGTTCCGACATCACGACGGCTCAGAATGTCAGCCGGAGTGTCACGTGTGACCTCAGGGCGTGGGAATGACCCGCCGTAACAGGCCTGTGGTCATGCGGCCGCTTAGCGGGGTGGCGCTAGATGATGCGGAGCGAAACTTGCGCCACATGCGTCGCTCGTGGGACGCGCGGCGCTTGCGGAGGCATCACATCGTGGGTAGGGTTAACGATCAGGGGAAGCCTAGAGGGACCCGGCCGCGCCGGTGGCTTTGCCTTGCGGTGGTGGTCGCAAGCAGCTTGGTCACTGCTGGCTGCCTCACGGCCGACCAGGGTCTTGTCTCCTCCACCCTCTCCAACGGGCACGACCTCTATCTCCAGGCATACTCCATTCCCTGTTGCGGAGTGCTTGCGGTGGGGGCGAACGCGAATGTACCGAGTGGAACCGCAGGCACCTTGGATGTGACTGGACCGGTGTCGTGGCAATGCACTGGGGTCTTTGACAGCCACCCGCCTCTTGGGGATCCTGAAACACCGTGGGCCGACCTGCCCGACTTCACTGTCAGTGTGAATGGGGCCGGCTGGTCGAACCTGGACTTCTACGGTCCGGGAGGCAAGTATCAGATACGCCTTACCCTGGCCGCGCCGAGTGGCTCCATTAGCGAATCAGTAACGAGCACGGGCGCCACTACCGATGTGTCCGGGTCTTTTGGCGGTGCTGATGGGCTCCCCTCGCCTGACTGCACGCAATCACCAGCACCATCGCCAGCCGCATGATGCCGGTCACCTCGTGGCTGCACGAGCGGCAGCCATTCCCCTTGGGGGGCTACCGCATACGACCCGAGCCCTTATAGAGGTTGGCGCACCGCTTGCGGCCTCTCGGGCGGCTTGCCGTAGCCTCCGCCTCAGGGCCTGCCACGGCGACGCACCCGGCGCAGCTCATCGAGCAGCACCGGGCTGGTAACGACCTGAATCCGCCCGTCGAAGATTTTGTCGACCAGGCGTCCCGATCCTTACCCCGACCAAGGCAGGGATGCCCATCTCGCTCTCGCGCTGAGAGCTATCCCCACACCAATACTGACAACTTCGCGCGTAACTCTACTGATAACTTCGCGCCGCGTCACAGTTACACCCCTCAGCCCGCTGGGCGCCGTGAACCACGTGGATGCCTGGTCGCCTAATTGCAGCGGTGGCAACACCAAGTACACGTACGGTCCGAACGGCGCGTATGGCTGGCTCAGCTACTACTACACGGCCAATCCCTACCCCGATTGCGGCTGGATCGGTTACGTCGCCGAAACAGAGAACTCAGATTACAACTCCGTGTCTCAGATTGAAGTCAACAATTTCCAGACCTGGGTCTGTGGCTCGAAGACGAGCTACAATCAAAGCGACTGGAACTACAACACGAATTACATCGGGGTGTCTTCTCCAATCTGGAACTACGACACTTGTGGACCACAAGCCGAATTCTGGCCTGAGGAGGAGGACTATGGCCAGTGGGGCTGGTCTTCGTATCTGAACGGCTGGTAGCGGAGTAAAGTTTGGATGAAGAAGCGCATACGATTCCTGGGAGGTCTCATCCTCCCACTGGTGCTGCTCTCGATCGTCGGCTTGGTGGCTACCGTTTCGCGGACACCGCAACTGAGCAGCACCGCCGGCGCTCCAGCGTCAGCTACAAGAAGTCTCGGTCCGTTCGAACTCTTGTCTGCGACCGCGACGGATGGGGTTGCGCCGACCGTTCCGCAAGCTGCGGCGCTGTCCACTGCAACGCGCGCCCTCCTGCCAGATCCCACGCACTTCACCGCCTACCAGCTGACCGACGCCGAGTTTGTCCCTGGGCTGACTGAGGTCACGGATGCTGTCAACAAAGTCTGGTACAAGACCACCCTGCCCGAAGATGATTGGGTAATGTTCTTCGTCGCCCCTGGCCAGAGCGGGTGGAAGTTTGTCGATGGCTTGGTCGTCGTCAACGCAGTGACCGGCGTAATCGAGTCGTACCAGGTGCGCTACTCAAACATTGCTGCAGATGCTGTTCCGGGGGCTTGAGTCGGGGATTCCTCGTCATCAAATCGTCGGAGCCTAGTTCACTTTGCGGCTGGTGACACGGACCCGAGCACTGGGCCCTCCCGTGCTCATGTACGCGGAAGGGAAGTCTGCACTGGTTCCCTAATGGGGGGTTCAGGAACTAGTGCAGCACGGCGCAAATAGCTTGCGGTATTAGCCGTGAGGGAGGATGATTCCCTCCATGGCCAACCATGCCGCCGCCCCTCTGCCGATCAGCGATGACCAACGAGCCGCTCTGACCGTCTGGTCCAAGAGCCGGGTCCTGCCCCAGCGGCAAGTTCTGCGCGCCCAGATCGTGCTCAAGGCAGCCGACGGCGTGGCGACCGCCGAGATCGCCCGCGTGCTCCAGACGTCGGAGCCAACCGTCCGGCTCTGGCGGGGCCGCTTCGCGGAGGCCGGCATTCCGGGTCTGGAGGAGGATGCCCCCGGCCGTGGG
>PLNE01000010.1 GCA_003141695.1 Candidatus Dormiibacterota bacterium | reverse complement strand
GGTAGTCGAGGCTCGGTTCGAGCGCCGGCACCCGCATTCCCTCCGCGGCTGCCAGGCTGCGGGAGGCACGTGTCACCGATTGGTCGAGGGCCAGCAGCACCGGCTGGGTGAGAGCGGGCTGGGTGCCCTCCAGATGGACCGTCGGAGCGATCACATCGTCGCTCAGAGCGCGTGCCGAGAGGTCGGCTGGCAGGACGACGTAGGCGGCCACTGTGTCGGCGCTCAGGTCGCTCGCCGCCTGGGCCTCCGTGGTCGGGGTGACGCTGATCTCGGTGGACCGGCCGAGGTCGGCGGCGAGGACCGCGCCCAGCGGGCCACGGTCGAGGTTGACCACGTCGACCGCGGGAAGGCTGGAGCCGCCGCCGGTCAGGAAGTAGAAGAGGCCGAGCAGGATGATCGGCGCGCCGAAGAGGAGCATCAGGGTGCGCCGGTCGTGGCGGAACTGCTGGAGGATCCGGAGGCTGATCGCGCCGGCGCGGCGCCCGTTCACGACTTGCTCTCCGAGAGCACCAGGAAGGCGTCCTCGAGCCGCTCGACGCCGGCCAGCCGCCGCAGCTCCGCGGAGGTGCCCTCGGCGAGCATCCGGCCAAAGCGCACGAGCCCCAGGCGTCCGCAGCGCTCCGCCTCGTCCATGACGTGGCTGGAGACGATGATGGTCGTGCCCTCGCCCGACATCGTGGTGAACCGCTGCCACAGCTCGGCGCGTAGCTGCGGATCGACCCCGACCGTCGGCTCGTCGAGAAGGAGGAGGCGCGGCCGGTGGACCAGCGCGCAGGCCAGTGAGACGCGCTGGCGCATCCCCCCGCTCAGCGTGGCCACCACGGAGCGCCGCCGCGACGTGAGGTCGACGAGCTCCAGCGCGTCGACGGCGCTCTGGGCGCCGGTGCGCCGGTCGAGATCGTGCACTGAGGCGAAGAAGCGGACGTTCTCCTCCACGGTGAGGTCGGCGTAGAGGGCCGGCGCCTGCGGCATGTATCCGACCTCGGCCAGGACGGTACGGTCGGGCAGACGGCGGCCGAGCACCGTGACGGTTCCCGCGTCCGGGTTGACCAGCCCGACCAGCGATCGGATCAGGGTGGTCTTGCCCGCGCCGTTGGGACCGAGCAGGCCGTAGATCTCCCCGGCTCCGACGGTGAGCGAGACGCCGTCCAGGGCGCGGATCGTCCCATAGGCTTTGGTCAGGCCTTCGACAGAGACTGCCACCGGCTGAGCTCTGATCACCGCGTCTCCCCGTCGGGCTTCATCGCTCGCAGCCATGCGGATGACAGCTCATTGGCGACCGTCTCCAGCGGGGCGTCGAAACCAAAGGCCCGCTCCACGAGCTCCCGGGTGATCAGGTGCATGATCAGCGGGCCGACGAAGGCCATGAGCGCGAGCACCGGATCCATCCGCCGCAGCCGGCCCTCCGCCATCTGCGCCGTCAGATACCTGGCCAGCGGGGCGACCGTCTCGGAAAGCGCGAGCTGGCGTGCGAGCTCGGCGTCGACGTCCGGCCCCGAGACCTCGACGAGCAGGGTGCGGACGAGTCCCACGTGCCCCTGCGCGCTGCGGAGCAGGGCCTGGGCGATCGCGGGCAGGAGCCGCTCCGGAGGGTCGCCTGCGTGCTCGGTGAAGGCGAGCGCGACGGGGACGAACGGGGCGTAGACGCGCACCACCTCCCGGAAGACCGCAGCCTTGCCGGGGAAGAGCCGGTACAGGCTGGCACGGGATACGCCGGCGTGGTCGGCCAGCTCATCCATGGAGAGACCCGCCAGGCCATGGGCACCGAAGAGCGTCACGGCCTCGGCCAGCACCCGATCACGAGCGCTGGGGTCGGGCTCCACCTCCAGGAGCCGGAGCAGCTCGCCTCGCGACGCGACGAGACGGTACAGGGTGGTCCGGGAGACGCCCGCCTCGCTCGCGAGCGCAGAGAGCGGCGGCAGCCCCCCGGCGCTCAGGGAGCGCTGGGCCGCCCCGAGGATCCGCTCACGTGCACCCTCCCCGTGGGTCGCGCTGACCGCCGGCGTTCCGGCTTTGGTTGTAGACAATAATACGATACTAGACGAGACGTCTCGTCTTGTCTAGTATCGCAGGGCCGCAAGGCCACCGGGCCGCCGGGAAGCCATCGTGTTCCGAGGCCGCCTGCCGAGGATCGCGCGCGAAGTACGGCGCGGAATGGGCCACGGGATGGGCGTCCCGTAGCTGGGCCACCAAAGTCGGGGGCGCTTGCTTCGGGAAGCCTCAGCCGACCCGGACCGGGTGGTGGTGCTCGGCCCGCCGGAAGACCTGCACCGCCCAGCTGCTCGCCCGCTCCTGCTCGCCCTCCATCAGCTCCGACACCTGACCGGGCTTGACCAGGAAGCTCGCCGGGCGGGTGACCAGGTGGCAGCCCCGGCGGCGGAGGGCGCGGTAGAGGGCGAGGGCGGCGGTTCCGTTGAGCACGCGCAGACCCGGCTCCCGGGTGTCATAGGTGGCGGCGGAGAAGCTCGGCCGCACCGGGAGGTGGTCCAGCCAACCCCGCACCCCGCCGGTCGGCGGGTGGAAGTCGCGCAGCACGTGGGCCGCGCTCGGGGTCCGGGCCACGTCGGCCCAATCCTCCCAGTGGTGGGTCGGGCCGCCCACGACCAAGAACTCGACACCGTCGAGCTCGGCCAGCGGGATCTCGTGCACCTCTCC
>PLNE01000104.1:5675-37004 GCA_003141695.1 Candidatus Dormiibacterota bacterium | reverse complement strand
CGTCGGGGACTGGGCCATCGGTGATCGAGTATAGCTGCGGCCATTCCTAGGCCCGTTCGGACCGGGAGCCCCCGGGCGGCGGCCCTACCACCGCCCGCCCCCTGCCCGATCTCCCCGACGTTCAGAATCCCTGACATGCTCCCCTCCGCCGCGCAGCGCGACCTGGAGCAGCAGGTCGGGGCGGCCCATGTCCACACGCGCCCGGCGGACCTCGCCGCCTACGCCTTCGACGCCTTCGGCGCATCGGGCGAACGGCGCCTGCCGGATGCGGTCGTACTCCCGGCGACCACGGAGGAGGTGAGCGGGGTCGTGCGCGTCTGCGCCCACCACGGGCTGCCGGTCGTGCCCCGGGGCGCGGGCACCGGCTATGCGGCGGGAGCCGTCGCCGTCCACGGTGGAGTGATCCTCAACCTCTGCCGGATGAACCGCATCCTGGGACTCGAGGTGGAAGGGCAGCGCCTGCACGCCGAGGCCGGGGTGGTGACGGCCGCGATCCACCGGCGCGCCGCCGCCGCCGGCCTCCACTACCCACCCGATCCCGGATCGGCGACCACCAGCACGATCGGAGGCAACGTCGCCTGCAACGCCGCCGGGCCTCACGCCTTCCGCTACGGCACCACCGCCGACTTCCTGGTGGGCGCCACCGCGGTCCTGGGCGACGGCGAGATCGTGCAGCTCGGCGAGCCGGGCGGGAGGTCGGGCGCCCTTCCCCTGCTCGGCCTACTGGCGGGCTCCGAGGGCACGCTCGCTGTGATCACCGAGGTCGTGCTCCGGCTCCTCCCCGCGCCGGCTGCACGGGCCACACTGGCGGGCCAATTCGCCGATCTGGAGGACGCCTTCGGGGCCGTCGCGGAGATCACAGGGCAGGGGCTGATGCCCGCTGCGCTGGAGTTCCTCGACAGAAGTGCCCTCGAGGCCGTCGCCAGGACGGGGATCGTGAAGGTGCCCGGTGGCGCGGCCCTGGTCCTGGTGGAGCTGGAGGGAGATGAGGCCAGGGTGAGGGCGGAGGTCGCGGCTGCCGGGTCCGCGCTCAGCTCAGCCGGCGCCGTCCATCTGGAGCGGGCCACCGACTCCGCGGATGCCGCACGGCTCTGGGAGATCCGCAAGGCCGTCAGCGCCGCAGTGGCGACGGTGATGGTCGGCAAGCTCAACGAGGACGTCGTCGTCCCGCGCGACCGGATCGCCGAGCTGGTGGCGCGGACCGAGGAGATCGGCACCCGTCACCGGGTTCCGGTGGTCAACTTCGGGCACCTCGGGGACGGCAACCTTCATGTCACCTTCCTCATCGACCCTCGCCTTCCCGGGGAGCGTGCCCGGGGCGACGCGGCCGGGGCGGATCTCTTCGAGACGGTGCTCGCTATGGGAGGCTCGCTATCCGGCGAGCACGGGGTGGGCACCACCAAGCTCGCCTACGCCGAGCGCCAGCTCGGGACTGCGGGGATGGCACTGATGCGCCGGGTGAAGCAGCGATACGACCCGCGCGACGTGCTCAACCCCGGCATCAAGCTTCCCTGGTCCGATCCCGCCGCGGCCGGGATCGTCTGAAGGGCGAGCCCGCACCCGGCTCGGGTCAGCGACGCTCGTCTGCCGCCGCCAGCAGCAGAGCGGGGAAGTCCATCTCGCCAACGAGCGCGGCCAGGTCCCGACCCTCGGTGTCGACCTCCATCGCCACCTCGTAAACGAAGGCGTAGACGTTGTCGAGCTCCCACTCGCCGAAGCCGAGACCCGCCAGAGCGCCGGCGAGGCGGGGATCGCCATCGCGTGTGTCCATGGTCCGAGTCGCCGCCTCGTACAGCGCGACCAGGATGCGCAGCTCCATCTCGTACTCGTCGATGAGCGGTTGGGCGGCCTCCTCGACACGAAGCCGCGCGAGGCTGCGCTGCAGCGAGTCGACCTCGAGCGCGTACTCGTCCACGCCACCAGTCTAGTGCCGCACGCCGAGTGCCTCGGGGGCACCCTCAGGTGGCGGCGTCGGCTCCCGCCGGGTCCGGCCCACGCAGCGCGCCGATCCGCGCCCGGAGACGATCCAGCACCGGCAGGCGCAGCCGTGGCAGGTTCTGCGCGATCAGATCCCCCACTCCGATGCAGATGAGGGGATCCACCGCGAAGCGGTACCAGTCGTAGTACTGGGTGCCCTCGATCCCGGCGGTCAGGGCCATCAGCAGGGCGTACCCGGCGAAGGCGAGCGGGATCCGCGACTCGGTGCCCAGGGGACGTCGCAGCAGCATCACGGCCAGCCCGACCATCCCCACCACCCAGAACGGATCGTTGAGTGGCACGAAGTTCCAGAGCCCCACATCGCCGGAGAAAAGAAACTGCTGCCCGGCGATGAGGTTGGTGTGGCGAGCGGCCTGCACCTGCCACACCAGCACGAATTGATGCCAGTCCACAGCCGCACCATAGGCGGCGAAGAGCGCTATGCCGATGGGCGCGCCGAGCAGGGCCAGCGGAGCCACGACCCAGCGCCGCTCGGTGAGCAGCGCCACCGCACCGGCGGCGCCCACGATCACGCCGGGCACCTTGACCAGCGGGGCGAGGACACAGAGGGCGAGCAGCAGCGTGGTGGGAAGGCGGCCGCGATGGCTCGCGAGCACCAGCACGCCGAGCAGCATCGGAGCGAGCAGCCATTCGCTCTCGACAAGCCGGCTGGCGCTGATCATCCAGGGGGAGAGGCAGAAGACGGCCAGCCCCACCAGGGCGGTGGCACGGCCGAGGTGGCGCGCGGCGAGCAGATAGAGGAGCCAACCGCTGAGGATGCTGAGCAGGATGGGGACCAGCCGGATGGCGGACGGCCCGACCTCGGCTGGCGTGTGCTCGCCCGCGAGCAGGGCGACGCCGCCCACGAGCAGCCCAAAGAGGGGGGGATGGTCCAGCCAGGGGCTGACCCAGGGCAGGAACACCCCCCGCGAGGTCGCCACGGCGGTGATGGGCAGATGCTCGGGAAGGTAGGACCATGACGCCGGCCAGTGATAGAGCCAGAGGCTCTGGCCCAGCCATGCCCACCCGATCTCGTCTTCGTTGGCGCCGAATCGCGGATATGACGTGTAGCCGTGCAGCCGCAGGGCCAGGCCGGCGAGCAGGAGAACCGCCGCCACGGTCGGCACCCAGTCCCACGGGTTGGCCTCCGCGGCGCGGGCCGCACCTCGGACGAGCCTGCGGAGCCAGCGCCCACCCATCAGTTCGGAAGATACCTCGCCCGGACCTGCCCCGGTCACGCGGATGCCCGCCGGCGCCACCTGCCGCAAACGGCGGATGGCCCGGCGGGCGATCGCACGAGGTGGTGACTAGAAGAAGAGGTGATGAGTGGCGATGACCGGGGCCAGCAGGATGGCCACGATGTTCATCACCTTGATCATCGGGTTGATGGCCGGTCCGGCGGTGTCCTTGTTGGGGTCTCCGACGGTGTCACCGGTGACCGCAGCGGCGTGCGTGGCGCTGCCCTTGCCACCGTAGTGACCATCCTCGATGTACTTCTTCGCGTTGTCCCAGGCCCCGCCACCGGTCGTCATCTGAATGGCGAGGAAGATGCCGACCACGATGACACCGAGAAGCATCGCGCCGAGAACCTCTGGCCCGAAGATGAAACCGACCAGGATGGGGGCGATGACGGGAAGGAGGGCCGGAACGATCATCTCCTTCTGGGCGGCGGCGGTCACCAGGGCGACGCACTTCGCATACTCGGGCCGGCCGGTCCCCTCCATGATCCCGGGGATCTCCTTGAACTGGCGGCGCACCTCGGTGACGACGCCACCTGCTGCCCGGCCCACCGCAAGCATCGCCAGCGAGCCGAAGAGGAACGGCATGATGCCGCCGAGAAAGAGGCCGGCGATCACCGTGGCGTCAGTCAGGTCGAAGTTGAGGCGGGTCAGGTGGGCGGCGCTCAGGTGGCTGTTGACCACGTTGGTGTACGAGGCGAAGAGGACCAGCGCGGCGAGCCCCGCCGAGCCGATCGCGTACCCCTTGGTCACCGCCTTGGTGGTGTTGCCGACCGCGTCGAGGGGGTCGGTGACGGCCCGCACCGACTCGGGGAGGTCGGCCATCTCGGCGATGCCGCCGGCGTTGTCGGTGATCGGCCCGTAAGAGTCGATGGCCACGATGATCCCGGTCATCGACAGCATCGCCATGGCTGCGATGCCGATGCCGTACAGCCCGCCCAGGCTGTAGGAGGCGAGGATGCCGATGGCGATGGTCAGCACCGGGATCGCCGTCCCCTGCATCCCGATCGCCTGGCCCGCGATGATGTTGGTGGCATGCCCGGTGCGCGACGCCTTGGCGATCGCCCGCACCGGCCAGAACTGGGCCCCGGTGAAGAACTCGGTGGCCACGACCAGGATCACGGTGATGCCAATCCCGATGACGGCGCACCAGAAGAGGTTGTTGACCGGGTGGGTGAAGGCCGGAATCTGGAAGTCGCTGTAGAGCAGATGGGTGACCAGGAAGAAGAGGGGCAGGGCGATGATCACCGACACCGCGAGACCGCGGTAGAGCGCGCCCATGATCCACTTCCCCTTGCCCATCCGGACGAAGAGCGAGCCGATCAGGGTGGCGATGATGCTCACCGCGCCGAGCATCAGCGGGTAGGCGATGAAGGCGAAGATCGGTGTCCCGGCGGCGTTGCGGTAGAGCAGGCTGCCGAGCAGCATGGTCGCGACCGCGGTGACCGCGTAGGTCTCGAACAGGTCGGCGGCCATGCCCGCGCAGTCGCCGACGTTGTCACCGACGTTGTCGGCGATGACCGCCGGATTGCGGGGGTCGTCCTCGGGGATGCCCGCCTCNNCTTGGTGTAGATGCCGCCGCCCAACCGGGCGAAGACCGAGATCAGCGAGGCGCCGAACGCGAAGCCGATGATCGCGGTGAAGTCACCGAAGGAGGCGTAAGCGATGGTCACCCCGATGAGGCCAAAGCCGACCACGAACAGCCCGGTGACGGAGCCGGCGCGGAAGGCCATCTTGAGCGCCGGGTTGACGCCGCCACGCGCCGCCTCGGCAGTGCGCAGGTTGGCGCGCACCGAGATGTTCATGCCGATGTAGCCGGCGGCGCCGGAGAGGACAGCCCCGATCACGAAGAGGATCGCCGCCTTGAAGGAGACGACGAAGATGAGGATGACGGCAACGACCACGCCGATGGCCGCGACATAGCTGTACTGGCGCAGCAGGTAGGCCTGAGCGCCTTCCTGGATCGCCTTGGAGATCTCGCGCATCTTGTCGTTGCCCTGCGGCTGGCGCAAGACCCAGAAGATGAGCGCGACAGCCCAGAGCAGGGCGATCACACCGGCGGCCGCCACCGGCCAGAGCACGTTTTCGGTCACCATTCCAAGCATCGATCCGTCCTGTGAACCCGGGCAGGACCTCTGATCGCCCGTCCGGAATTGGCGTGGTCGCTGGGATTGTAGCCAGACGGCCGGCGGGACCCGCCGGTTCTGACCAATGGCCACTCCAGCTCGGGACGTCGGTCCCAGCCGCAGGGGAACAATGGTCCTTTGGCGGCCACGAGCATCTCGCCACGGCGAGTCCCCGCGCGTGTGGCCGGTCTGGCACCATCGGGGGCGATGCCACTCCCCGAGACCCTCCTGATCATCGTCGGCGACGAGCTCTTGGGCGGCTTCACGACCGACGTGAACGGGGCTCTGGCGGCGCGGCGCCTCTTCGAGGCAGGCTATCCCGTCCGCCGCATCGAGATGGTGGGCGACGCGGTCGACGACATCGCGACCGCGGTGCGGAGGGCGATCGACGATCCGAGCGCGGCCAGGGTGATCGTCTCCGGAGGCATCGGTCCGACCCCTGACGATCGCACCCACGAGGCGGTGGCCAAGGCCCTGGGGCGCGAGCTGGAGGAGGATCCGGCGGCGCTCGGCCGGATCGAGACGATGGTGGCCCGGATGCACGCCGCCGGCTGGGTCACCAGCCCGATCCCGACCTCTGCCAATCGGAGGATGGCGCGGATGGCGGCCGGTGGACGGATCCTGGACAACCGCAGGGGTATGGCCCCGCCGCTCGCCATCCGGCTGGAGGCGGCGCCGGCGGCCGGTGCGGAGACGCGCCGGCACGGGCCTCCGGCGGCGGGCGCGCCCGCGTCTCCCGGCAGCGGGCGGCCCGGAGCTGAGGGTCGCGTGGAGGAGGCCCGGGGCCGGTGGCTGTTCGTCCTTCCCGGGGTACCGCGCGAGTTCCAGGCGGTGCTCGAGGAGGTGCTGATCCCCGAGTACTTCTCCGGCAGCCGGGCCCTCACCGTGGTCGAGACACGGCACCCGGGTGCCATCGAGGCCGGCTTCGCCGAGCCGATGCGGCGGCTGGAGATCGAGTTCCCCGACGTGGCGGTCGGCTCCTACCCCCCGCAGCGGGGTCGCGACCTCGTCATCCGCCTGCGCGGAGAGGATCCAGAGCGGGTGCGCGCCGCCGAGCGGCGGCTAGGGGAGCTGGTGCCGGGGCCCGCCCGGCCGGCATCCCACGCCGCGGTTCAGCGGCCCAGGTAGCCGATCGCGTTCCGGCTCTGCTCGACCTCGACGACGATCTGCGCGGGTGCCGCCTGCCAGAGGTAGGCGTAGAAACGCTCCCGCTCCTCGGCGTCGGCGGCCGCTCCGAGGGCGGGGAGGCCCTGGCGCCGGCGCGCGATCCAGGGCGGGACCCCCTGGCCGACGATGTTGCGCCCGACCTTGAGGTCGACGTCCGGGTCGCGGCTCTCGTCCGCCTCAACCGTCACCTGGACGATGACCCCTGTGTGGTCGTAGATCTTCCAGCTCCGGTCCCATCGCCGGGTACCGCCGCTCGTCGGATGGACCACCCGCAGGGGCTCCGACGCGACCTGGTCGTTGGTCCCCGGAAGGCAGAGGCTCCAGAGGAACTGCAGCACCCGCGGCTCGAGCGCGTCGCCGACGTAGTCCGCCAGGGACGGCGAGCGGTTGTCGAGATCGGGAAGCGACTGCTCAATCTGGAACTCGCCGGCGCCAGCGGAGCCGAAGAGGCGGGCATGGCGGCGGCAGAAGGCGCGGTCCTCCATCACCACCTGATGGTCAGGGCACCATGCGGTCGGGCAGGGCCGTCCCCGCCGGTCGACGTATCGGCACGAGGCCGCGTCGTGGCGGCGGCACGCATACTCCGAGCAGGCGAGAACCCCGCGCACGGGCCGTGGTCCGGCGTGCACAGCTGGGTCAGCAGGCGAAGGGGGCCCGGCCTCCTTCTTCCAGAACGGCATCGCTAATGTCCGATCTTAGGTGCGGATGCGAGGCGTTGCGCACGATCGTGTCGCAGTCCTGTCTCACCCGCAGCAGGCGAGACATGGCCGCCACCGCCAGAAGGCGAGCCTCACGCGGCAGGAGGCGCGCCGTCAGGCACGGGTCAGGTCCCGCAGGTGGTCCATCGGCCGCCGGTCGGACCGGGCGGCGGGCGGATCGGGCCCGGGTCAGGAGCTCTTCTGGAGGTTGTGCACCCGCGGCCCCTTAGGGCTGTCGACGAGGTCGAAGGTGACCGCCTCTCCCTCCTCCAGGGAGTCGAAGTCGACCAGTGTCACCTCGGTGCGATGGAAGAAGGCTTCGGCGCCGTCATCGGCGCGGACAAAGCCAAAACCGCGGTCAGGGATGATCTTCTTGATTCGGCCAGCGGTCACTTCGCGGGTCCCTCCAAGGGCAGACGCTGACGTGCGATCACATGGACAAACGCTGACGACCTCAGAACCTTCCCCGCGTCAGCGCCGGGGCTGCGGCCGCAGTGTCGAGCGATGCGGGGGTTTGGAGCGCCCTCACGCCTCACTGCGGGGGAGGATAGCAGGCCGATCCTCCTGCTCGCGGTGCCATGCGGCGGCGAGGTCGAGCACGCTGTCAGGGACGTTTGCGTAGAACGCCTCGACGTCCAGATGCGGAGGCCACGGGGCGGGCGGCGGCGCCGCCACGTCGGCCCGCGCCACCCGGGACCAGGGATCGAGAACCGGCTTCTCCGCGCCGTCGAGCCTCGCCAGGCCGCAGCGCCGCAGCCAGTCGTGTCGGTCAAAGGGAGCCCGATCGCGGAGACGCGGATGGAGATCGCACCAGGAGCTCGCCCGCAGGGCGCAGACCCCGGCCTCCGTGCGGCGCTCGACCAGCTGATCGACGGCAGCGGCAGCGGCCGGCTCGTCGGCCCCCTCGTCGTCGTCGCCCGGCGACGGCATGGCCACGGCCAGGCCGACCTGACCTCCCTGGTCACCGGCGAGCGCCTGGGCGAGCTGGGCGACGAAGAGGAGCGCCTCCGGCTCGGGTAGGTGGAGGCGGCGCAGCTGGGCCGGGCGGACGGCGATGTCGATCCTGTCGAGCTGACCGGAGAGGGATCCGAGCCGCACCCCTCGGCCGCGGAGGAGGTCGTCGGCACCGAGGGTCATCCGGACCCGGTCGCCCCGCTCGCGGAGCGGCGCTCCCGCCAGTGCGACCCAGCTGGCGAGGTCTGTGATCCGTCGCGGTCGGAGGACGCTCGCCGGATCGTCGCCGAGGTCCCACGCGACGACCGCCGGATGATTGGCGAAGCCCGCCGCCATGGCCCTCGACCAGCGGTCGGCGAGCTCGAGCATCAGGGGGTCCGTCCAGGCGTCGCGGGGGCCACCTGGTTCCAGCATCCCGTCGCTCAGCACGCGGACTCCGCGCCGGCGGGCATCCCGCCGCACTGCCCGGCCGGGCAGGAAGACACAGTCGCCGTGAGCCTGGATGAAGAGCACCGGGACGATCCCCATGCCGTGGGCGCCCGCGACGCGGAGCAGCGTGTCGAACTCGCCCATCCGCCGGGGGTCCACCCCGCTCGCGTCGGGCATGAAGCTGTCCCAGGCCAGCCCCACGCGGACCTCCCGGAACCCCGCTCGGGCGATGGCCGCCAGGTCAGAGGTCACCGCCGCGGTGTCGAACGCCTGCCAGAGGAAGGGCCCGGTGGCGGCTGGTTGGTAGTCGAGGCTGACGCTCAGTGCGGAGGTCAATAGACGAAGAGGTCGATCCCGCCCCCGACGTGAATGACCTGACCGGTGATGTAGCGGGCCTCGGGGGAGGCCAGGAAGACGACCAGAGCGGCGACGTCCTCCGGCTCGCCCATGCTGCGCATCGCCGTACGCAGCACCATGCGCTCGTTCATCCGCGGGTTGCCGGCGGTGAACGCCTCGGTAGCGATGATGCCGGGGGCGATCATGTTGCTGGTGATGCCGAAACGGGCCCCCTCCAGCGCCATCGACTTGCCCAACCCGTTGAGCCCGGCTTTGGTCGTGGAATACGACGCCTGACCGAAGCCTCCGAGAGTTCCGGCCACGGATGACATGAAGATGATGCGACCCCAGTTCTGCTCCCGCATGTGAGGCCACGCCGCCTTGGTGCAGTTGTAGGCGCCGGTGAGGTTGACGCGCAGGTCGCGCTCCCACAACTCATCGCTCTGGTCCTCGATCTGCCCCACGTGATCGAGGGTGCCGGCGTTGTTGACCAGGATGTCGATCGAGCCGAATTCGCGCTTGACCTGGTCGAACACGGCGCCCACCTGATCACGATCGGTGACGTCCATCTTGACCGCCATCGAGCGGCGGCCCAGGGCCCGGATCTCGGCGCTGGTCCTCTCCGCGTAGACCACGTTGTGGGATGTGAAGAGCTGGGCCAGCGCCGACTGCGACGCCTCCGCGGTCCTCTGGATGTCGGGGTCGGACTCAAGGAGGATGTCGGTGACCACCACATCGGCCCCGGCCCGGGCGAGCGCCAGGCAGTCGGCGCGCCCCAGCCCGCGGGAGCCTCCGGTCACCACCGCCACCTTGCCGCTCAAATCGAACATCGCTGCCTCCAGGTCGGGTCGGCCCGCTCCGATTATGGTGATGGCGGCCCACCTCGTGGGCAGCGGGGCTAGCGCGTCGGCGCGGGGGGCGGCATCGGTGGCCGCTCGCCAAGGATGCAGCGGGAGATCACCAGCCGCTGGATCTCGGGCAGAGCCCGGTCCCCTGGATGGAGACGGCGATCCCCGCGTCACCCCAGGACAGCTCCTCGGTGAGAATCAGCTCGGTGATGAAGTCGACACCGCCACCGCCGTATTCCCCCGGGAAGGCGGCGTCGTCGTCCAGGCCCAGCTCGTGGGCCTTGTGCATGACCTCCCAGGGGGTCTCCTCGTGCTCGCCGTAGTGGGCCGCGCGCGGGCGCATCTCTTTCACCGCGAACTGGTGGGCGAGACGGCGGACCCCCTCCTGCTCGGGGGTCAGGCTGAAATCCAGCGGCACGGCCGGGGCCTCGCTCAGCCGGCCAGGCGAACCACCGCCCGGCCGTTGGTCAGGACCCGATCGCCCCGGCTGGAGGTGGCCTCGAGCTGCAGGGTCGCGGTGCCTGCGGCCGGGTCCACCGACACCACGCGCCCGGTGCAGGTGACCGTATCGCCCGGCAGGAGGGGCTTGGAGAACCGGCAGGCCAGCTCGATGACCCGATCGTAGGCGCCCGCCCAGCGGCCGACGGCCTCACCGAGGATGGCCATGTCGAGCATCCCGTGGGCGATCGTCCCGGGCAGCCCAACCGAGCGGGCAAACTCCGGGTCGACGTGGATAGGGTTGTGATCTCCCGATGCGTCGGCGTAGGCGTCGATCTGCGCCTGGCTGACGGCGCGAGAGAGGGGCGTCAGCTCGTCGCCCGGCCGCACCTCCCGCCGCACGCCTGGGTCGGTCATCGCCCGGCGCCACGGAGGAGGAGCAGGGAGCGTCCCCGGCACACGGTGTCGCCGGACTGGTTGGTCGCCGCGAGGTCCAGGGTCACGAAGGTCATCCCCCGCTTGCCCTCCACCGAGGCGACCTCGGCCGACGCCACCACCACGTCACCCGTCCGCACCGGCACCGGCCACTCGAAGCTCTGCTCGGCATGGATGAGGCCGGCGAGCTCGATGCCGAGCTCCGCGTCCGCCAGCACCTCGGCGAGGGACGGGAGCAGGCAGTAGACGGCCGCGAACGTCGGCGGCACCGACCCGGGCGAGTACACCTCGTCGGCACCGCTGACCGCCGACGCGTACTCCGCGACCCGATCGGCGCTCACGACCTGACCGGGTGCAAGGTAGCGCCGACCGACGTGGGAAAGGTCGGGCACGACTGGAGGCTCCTCCCGCTCCACAGCTGACATCCGGGCCAACTTCGGTCACCGACAATACCAGGACCGTGGGGGCTGGACGTGATAGCGGTACTATCACCTTCCTTTGACGACTCCGCGGCGATTCTGTTAGCGTCCGCCCACTGTCTCGGTGCGCGAATGCACCAAACCAGCCGCAAGGGGATATCCGGGGAGGATGGCAATCCGCGGTCTTCGCCATCGGTTGCTGCGGCATGCGTGGGTGCTCCTGATCGCCCTACTGCTCCCTGTCATCGCACCGCGCCTGCCGGTCGGAGCGTCGCTGACGTCGGCGGCTCCGAGCGCGCAGGTCCTCAACGCCGTCATCGAGGGTGCTCCGGCGGATGAGACCGCGCCGGCCGGCCCGGCGCTCACCGTGATGGCCCCGGCGGGCGCGACCGTCGAATCCCTGGCCACGAGCTATGCCCGCAACCCGGCGGCGATCATCTGGGCAAATGGCTTCGGCTCGGGCGTCGAGCCGCAAGCCGGCTCACCGGTGCTGCTGCCGCCGGGACCGGGGGCGCTCGTCCCGGTGCAGAGCGGCGAGTCGCCCAGCCAGTTCGCGGCGGGGCTCGGCATCGACCCCACGGTGCTCCTCGCCTACAACGTGCTCCAGGAGGACGCCCCCCTCGCCGGCGGCAGCTACCTGCAGGTCCCGCTCGCCGACGCCCCCCAGGGATCGCTGAACCCTGCAGCCTTCATCCCCACGGCCGCCGGCATCCCCGAGGTGCCACCGAGCCACGGGGGAGACAGCTTCCCCTACGGCGAGTGCACCTACTACGTGGCGACGCGGCGCAGCATCACCTGGAGCGGAAACGCCGGCGAGTGGTGGGAGAACGCCCGTTGGTCGCGACCCGAGGGAGAGATCCCGGTCGCCGGTGCCGTCGTCATCTTCGAGGGCCCCGGCTACTCCTACGACGGTCACGTGGCCTTCGTCGACAGCGTCAACGCGGACGGAAGCTTCGTGGTCTCGGAGATGAACTACGACGGGTGGGGGGTGGTCGACCAGAGGACGGTCGAGGCGCACGACCCCAGCATCGTCGGCTTCATCTACTGAGGGGAAAGCAGTGAGGAGGGGGAGCCTCAGGCTCGCCCTCCGATCGGAGTATCCCTCAGTACCGCGTACTGAGATCCTGGGACAGCGTGGCCGTTCATACAGCTCGGACTCTGTAGGCGGCGACCGGTGCGCGCCGCCCCTTGACCAGCTGAGCGGGGAGCTGCTCGACCTCCGGCGGGTGGCGCAGGGCCGCGAAGGTCGGCTCGCTGAGGACGGACTCCCCGCCCGCGGCCCACTGCTGAAGACGCTGGGCCAGGTTCACCGAATCTCCCACCAATGTGTACTCCAGCCGTTCATCGGATCCGAGCAGAGCGGCGGCCACGTCACCGGTGGAGATGCCGATGCCAAGACGGAATTCGGGCAGTCCGCAGCTGGCCCACTCCTCGTTCAACCGCGCCTGCTCGGCGTGCATGGCCGTGGCTCCACACACGGCGCGGTCGGCGTGGTCCTCCTGGGGGAGGGGGGCGCCGAAGACGGCCATGACGGCATCCCCGACGAATTGCATCACCGTGCCGCCCTCACCGAGGATGGCCCGGTTCATGGCCGCCCGGTGCCCGTTGAGCTGGCCTGCCAGCACCGTGGGGTCGGCATCCTCGGCGATCGTGGAGTACCCGCGGATGTCGGACATCAGGACGGTGACCGTCATCCGCTCGGTGCGCCCGGTCTCCCGGCCCTCGCGGCGGACCTTCTCGGCGATGCCGCCGGGGAGCAGCCGGCTCAGGGTGTCGCCCTGCTCCTCGCGATCAACGATCGCGCGGTGCAGCAACTTGAGCTTTTCGAGCGCCTTGACGCCACCAGCGCTGGCCTGCTGGGCGAGCTTGAGGAACAGCTGCTCGATCTCGCGGTCCACAGCGGCTGGCGTGGTGCGCATGGCGGCGGCGATTGCCTTCCCCGGCTTCCCCTCGGCCACCTGGCGGAGCAGGGCTTCCTCCGGTTCGGTCAGCCCGGCATGGTCGGCGACAGGCTGCATCATCAGCTCGACGATGCGGGGGTCGAGCATCGAGCCACCGGTCGCGACGGTGCGGATGGCCCGCACCAGCTGGTCACCATCTCCCACCCGGTCCTTGAGGAGGTAGGCGCAGCCCGCCGCCTGCTCGCGCAACAGATCGATGGCGTACTCCGGCTCCTCGAACTGGGAGAGGACGACCACTCCGGTCCCGGGATGGCGCTTGCGTACCTCGCGGGCGCCGCGGATGCCCTCGTCGGTGAAGTTCGGGGGCATCCGGATGTCGGTGACCACGACCTGGGGAGCGGCCGACGTGGCGACTGCCACCAGGGTGTCGTAGTCGGTGGCGACACCCACCACCTCGATGTCAGCGGCGGTGCCGATCAGCATGCGCACGCCCTCGCGGACGATTAGGTTGTCGTCGGCGAGCACCACGCTGATCCGGGCAGAGGCCATGCAGGCATTGTGAGCGGCCGTGCCCCTCCCCCCGGCAAGTGGGATGCCACCCGGCAGCCGGGGGTGGTGGCAGGTGGACACGGGTGGGCGAGCACCACCGCGGCGGTCGCGGCCGCACCCTGGACGGGTCTTCCGACCTGCCCTATGGTGGGGCCATGAGCCCACGCACCGAATCCTCTGTCACCTCCATCTCGTGGATCCCTTCCGAGGCCGTGGCCGGCCTCACCCGCATCCCGTTCGACGCCGGGATCGCCCACTACGACGACCCGCCACCGGAGGTCATCGACGACCTGAAGGCGCTGCGGGACGCCGACCGCTTCCGCTTCGCCAACCGGCTCTCCGCCTGGATCGAGGTCGAAGACGGGGCCATCACCGGTCACGGCTATACCGGCGGCGGCGTGATCGGGTCGACCACCATGCGGCTGGGGCCGGCGTCCATGACCTTCGCCGCCGCTCCTCTCCCCGACCTGCAGTCGGAGCCAGTCTTCGGCGATGGCTGGGTGCGCTTCGAGCAGACCTGCGGAGGCCGCACCGGGGTGCCGGCGCCGCGACGCGTGAAGCACCCACCCTTCGTACAGGTCTCGGCCCCCCTGGCCTGGACCACCCTGAGGCTCACCCTCCACGCCGACGGCACCGCCGAGCGCGAGGTGGCGGGCGCCAGCCCGTTCCCCCGGCACTGGATCTACGACAGCGAGGGCCGCCTGGTGGCGAAGTCGGGCCTCACGGACTTCAAGGACTGGTACGACCACGCTTTCGGGAAGCACACCCCCTGGGGTGGCGAGGAGTCACCGGCGCTGGTCACCGAGGTGGAGACCGCCCTGGAACGAGAGCTCTCGGGACGGATCATGCGCGGCGGCGCCAAGCCCTCGATCCGCAAGCTGAAGCAGGGGCAGGCGCTGGTCGAGGCCGGCGAGCCCGGCACCGAGCTCTTTCTGCTCCTGAACGGCGTGCTCGCGGTGGAGGCAGGAGGTGAGGCGGTCGCCAATGTCGGCCCCGGCGCCGTTCTCGGCGAGCGGGCCCTGCTCGAGGCGGGCACCCGGACGGCGACGCTCCGCGCGCTCACCGCCTGCAAGGTGGCAGCGGTCAACGGCGACCAGGTGGACCCCGAGTTCCTGCACGCTCTGGCCGCCGGCCATCGGCGCGAGGAGACCTCGGGGTAGGTGGTGGCTGTGGCAGAGCGGGGGGTGCCGCCGGAGCCGTTCGGTGTGTGTCCCCGAGGGATTGACGCCCCACAGGCGGTGGCGGTGCCCGCCTGATGGGGCTAGTGGCGGCGGTCGAGCGGCAGGGGAAGTCGACCCGGACGGCCGCGATCGCCTACGGAAGCTGCGGGCTTGCCCTGGCGGGCTCCATGACGACGCTTGCGCTTGCCCTGGCGAACCGAGCCACGATCGCCAACCTCAATGCCGCCGACCCGGTCTCCATCGTCATGCCCATCACCTTCGCCGCGGTGGGCGTGCTGGTGGCAACCCGCCACCCCCGCAACGCCACCGGATGGCTGATGCTCTTCATCGCCGTCGACATGGGGCTGGTGGGGGTGGCGGACCAATACGCGCGGCTGGCGCTGATCACCGCTCCGAGGTCTCTCCCCGGGGCGAGCTGGGCGCTGGTGTTCCAGGGGTTGGCGGTCCCCTTCGTCTACCCGTGCGGGTCGGCGGCTCTCCTGCTCATGGCGCTCCCAAGCGGACACCTGCCGTCCCGCCGCTGGCGCCCGGTCGCCGCCCTGGCCGTGGCCATAACCGTGCTGACTAGCATCCCGTTCGGGGTTCTCGGTCTCAGTCCGCTGACGGTCACCGGCACCTCGCAGCCTGCGATCCCCAATCCGATCGCAGTGCCTGGCCTCGAGGGCCTTGCCTCGGGACCCATCGGCGCGATCCCATGGCTGCTGGGTCTGCTGGTTCTCATCGCAGCCGCCCTCGCCCCCTTCATCCGGATGCGCCGGGCACACGGCGATGAGCGACAGCAGTTGAAATGGATCTCCTACGCGGTCCTGCTCAGCGCCGTTGGAAGCAGCGTCATCGAGTTCAGTTCCTTCTCCGGCGCCCAGTCCGCTTTCTCCATCTCCATCGTGCTCGGCTTCGGCTTGGCGTTCCCGGTGGCCATCGGCTTTGCGATTCTCCGGCACCGCCTCTACGACATCGACATCGTGGTCAGCCGGGCCCTGGTCTACGGCGCTCTGGCGGTCTTCATCACTGCGGTATACGTGGGCATCGCCGTCGGCATCGGCACCCTGGTCGGCAGCGGCGGCAGACCGAACCTGGCCCTCTCCATCGTCGCCACCGCCATCGTCGCGGTGGGATTTCAGCCCGTCCGGGAGCGGGTCCAGCGCGTTGCCAACCGTCTCGTCTTCGGCAAACGCGCCACTCCCTACGAGGTGCTGAGCCAGTTCTCCTCTCGGGTCGCCGAGACCTACGCCGGAGAGGAGGTGCTCTCCCGGATGGCCCGGGTGCTCCAGGAGGGAACCGGCGCTGAGGGGGCCACCGTCTGGCTCGTGGGCGACGTCGGGCTGCGGCCCATGGCCACCTTCCCCGACCGCGCCGTCGGCTACGAGCCCCTGCCGATGGCGAACGGCACCCTCCCCGAGCTGCCCGGCGTGACCCGCGTGGTCGCCGTCCGCCACCAGGGCGAGATCCTGGGCGCCCTCAGTGTCGTCAAGCGCCGTGGCGAAGCTCTCACCCCCCTGGAGCAGAAGCTGCTCCACGACCTTGCCCACCAGGCCGGTCTGGTGCTGAAGAACGTCGGGCTCACCGCGGACCTCCAAGCAAGGCTCGAGGAGCTGCGCCAGTCGCGGCAGCGGCTGGTCTCGGCCCAGGACGAGGAGCGCCGCCGCCTGGAGCGCAACCTCCACGATGGGGCCCAGCAGCACCTGGTCGCCCTCAAGGTCAAGCTCGGCCTGGTCGAGATGCTGCTCACCCGGGATGCGAAGAAGGCGAAGGCGATCTTGGTCCAACTCAAGGGCGACGCCGACGAGGCGCTCGACACCCTGCGCGACCTGGCCCGGGGCATCTACCCGCCGCTGCTCGCCGACAAGGGGCTCACCGCCGCGCTGGAGTCCCAGGCCCGCAAGGCCACCCTCCCGGTGACCGTCACCGCCGACGGCATCGGGCGCTACCCCCAGGAGATCGAGGCTACCGTGTATTTCTGCTGCCTGGAGGCACTCCAGAACATCCAGAAGTACGCCGGGGCGAAGCAGGTCACGGTGGCTCTGGGTGAGACCGACGGCGAGCTCCACTTCGAGGTCCAAGACGACGGCCGGGGCTTCGACGTGGCCACCCAGCAGCGCGGGGCCGGGCTCACCAATATGAAGGATCGCCTGGACTCGCAAGGCGGGGAGTTGACCCTGCGAAGCTCCCCAGGACAGGGCACCCGGCTGTGCGCCTCACTGCCCTTGCCGGTGAGGTCGTTGGCTTGAACGAGCCCAGCGCTCGCCGTCTGGCCGTGAGCGTCGGGGCCGTCAGTCTGGCGCTGTTGATCGCCAGCGTGCTCCTACTCGTCCTGGACTGGAAGGCGCTCGACTCCCTGGGCACCGCCCAGGTGCCACTATTCATCGGAGCGCCCATCACCGGAATTCTCGGTGTGCTGATTGCGGCTCGGCGCCCCCAAAACCCCATCGGCTGGCTTCTGCTCGCTATCGCGGCCACTGAGGCTGTCTTCCTCTTCACCAACTTCCTGGCCATCCGTGGGTTGCTGAGCGGAGCCGCTCCAGACGGCTGGGTGGCCTGGTCGGGCAACGTCTTCGCAACCACCTCAAGCGTGGCCCAGTTTGCGATCTTCTTCTTGATCTTCTTCTACCCCAACGGGCGGCTGCTGCCCGGGCCGCGCTGGCGTTTCGTCGCCGGTCTTGCCCTGGCCGCCATCGCCGTAGCGACCCTCACCCTCCTGGTGGGCCTGGGTTCCAATCAGCTGTCTCCCCGTCTTCCCAGCGTGCCCAACCCCTTGGCAGCCCCCGCCCTCGACGGCCTGACCAACGGCAATGCCGTGCTGCCCCAATTGTCGTTCACTCTATTGGTCATTCTGGTCCTGGCTGCCGTGATAGTGCGCTTACGGCGTTCTCGAGAGGTTGAGCGGCACCAGATGCGCTGGTTCGCCTACGTCGCCGCCGCCACCTTGGCCGTGGTTCTGGTGAGCTACGTCTTCAGCTCGCGCGACAACCCGTTTGGGCTCGTGCTCCAGAACACTGCTCTGGGGATTGGGTTTGGAATCCTCATCCCCGCCACCATCGGCTTGGCCGTCATCAAATGCGGTCTTTACGACCTCGACATCTTTGTCCGCCGCGCTCTTGTCTACGGCTCGCTGGCGGTCTTCATCACCGGCATCTACGTGGGCATGGCGGTCGGCATCGGCGAGTTGGTGGGCAGCGGAGGCAAGCCCAACTTGGCCCTCTCCATCCTCGCCACCGCGATCGTCGCTCTCGGCTTCCAGCCGGTTCGCGAACGGGTGCAGAAGGTCGCCAACCGGCTGGTGTACGGCAAGCGCGCCACCCCGTATGAGGTGCTCAGCGAGTTCTCCGCCCGGGTCGCCGAGAGCTACGCCGGCGATGAGGTGCTCGCCCGCATGGCTCAGGTCCTCCTGGAGGGCACGGGCGCCGAGGCCGCCACCGTCTGGCTGCGCAACGGCCAGGAGCTCCGCCCGGCGGCTACCCATCCGAAGACGGCGGCCGGCTATGAGCCGCAGGTCATGGCCGATGGTGTGCTGCCTGAGCTGCCCGGAGTGACCCAGGCCGTCGGAGTGCGCCACCAGAACGAGATCCTCGGCGCTCTCACCATCGTCAAGCGACGAGGCGAATCGCTGACCCCGTTGGAACAGAAGCTGCTCGACGACCTCGCCCACCAGGCCGGATTGGTGCTAAAGAACGTAGGCCTCACGGCCGACCTTCAAGCCCGCTTGGAAGAGCTGCGCCTGTCCCGGCAGCGTTTGGTCTCCGCCCAGGACCAGGAGCGGAGAAAGCTGGAGCGCAACCTCCACGATGGTGCCCAGCAGCACCGGGTGGCCTTAGAGGTCAAGCTAGGCTTGGTCGAGATGCTGCTTAGCCGCGACATCGAAAAGGTCAAGACAACCCTCGCCCAGCTAAAGGGTGACGCCGACGAGGCCCTAGAGACGCTCCGCGATCTGGCCCGGGGCATCTACCCGCCCCTGCTCGCGGACAAAGGGTTAGTCGCCGCTCTAGAGTCCCAGGCCCGCAAAGCCACGGTGCCGGTGACCGTAGAGGCTAAGGGAGTAGGGCGTTATTCCCAAGAGGTGGAGGCCACCGTCTATTTCTGCTGCCTGGAGGCACTCCAGAACGTGCAGAAGTACGCGGAGGCGACCCAGGCCACCGTGCGGTTGCACGAACACGACGGTGCGCTCAGGTTCGAGATGGCAGACGACGGCAGGGGCTTCGACACCGACACCGCCACCAAGGGTGCAGGCCTCACCAACATGACAGATCGCGTCGACGCACTCGGCGGCGAGGTGGAGGTGACGTCCGCACCGGGCCGCGGTACGCAGTTGCACGGATCGCTCCCGGTGGTCGCCGTTGGGATGCCGGCATGAACATGGCAAGGTATCGACACGCCACTCCCGTCCTGGCCGTCGGCCTGGGGTTTCTGGCTGCCGCTATCGGAGTCGCAACCATTCCACTGGTCATTGCCAACCGCACCGCTAGCGCGGCCTCCAGCGACCTCGCTCTTGCCGCCATTGCCGTGAGCTTCGGGTTCGTCGGTGCCCTTGTCGCCGCCCGGCAGCCGCGCAACCCGACCGGTTGGCTGTTCCTATTCGTCGCTGTCGTAATTGGGTTGGGGGGTATTGCCGACGAATACGCGCTATACGCACTGGTCACTCACCGCGGTGCGCTGCCAGGTGGTGTCTTGGCGGTGTGGCTGGAGTCGTGGGTGCAATCGCTTCTCTTCCCCGCCGGTGCCATCGCCCTCCTCATGCTTCTACTTCCCAACGGGCGCCTGCTGTCGCGTCGCTGGCGGTGGGTGGCACGGGCTGCCGTCATCCTGTCGGCGCTCGGAGCCGTGGGGGGCGCGTTCGTGGCCGGGCCGATGGCAACCGGAACAGCAAATTTCCCGACGCCCCTGAATCCTATCGGTGTCGCTGGCAACGGACCCCTCGGCATCGCCCTCAGTCTGTTCGATGCTGCCTGGCTGCCGGGTTTCGTTGTGTTTGCGTTGGCGGCCGCCGCACCGCTCCTGCGCCTGCGCAGATCGCGAGGCGACGAACGTCAGCAGCTCAAGTGGATCGCTTACGCAGTGATCGTCAGCGGGACCGCGGTCATCCTGTCGGGTGTAGGCGCCCTCCTCATCGCGCATTTCCCCACCTGGCTTGGCAGCGCGGCGCTTGGAGTGGGGTTCGGGATCGCACTCCCGCTGGCAACCGGGACCGCCATCTTCAAGTACCGGCTGTACGGCATCGACGTGGTCATCAGCCGCACCCTCGTCTACGGCTCGCTGGGGGTGTTCATCACCGCGGTGTATGTGGGCATCGCTGTTGGGATCGGGGCGTTGGTGGGCGGCGGCGGCAAGCCCAATCTGGGCCTATCGATCCTGGCCACGGCCATCGTTGCCATCGGCTTTCAGCCGGTCCGGGAACGGGTCCAGCGGCTGGCCAACCGCCTCGTCTACGGCACGCGGGCCACTCCCTACGAGGTGTTGAGCGAGTTCTCCTCCCGGGTCGCGGACACCTATGCCGGCGAGGAGGTGCTGGCCCGGATGGCGCGGGTCCTGCAGGAGGGTACCGGGGCCGAGGCCGCAACAGTCTGGCTGCGCAGCGGTCAGGAGCTCCAGCCGGCCGCCACCCACCCGAACACGACGGCCGGCTACGAGCCGCAGGCCATCGCGGATGGGGTGCTGCCCGAGCTGCCCGGCACCACCCGAGTGGTCGCAGTGCGGCACCAGGACGAGATCCTCGGCGCTCTCAGCATCGTCAAGCGACGAGGCGAATCGGTGACCCCGCTGGAGCAGAAGCTGCTCAGTGACCTGGCCCACCAGGCCGGGCTGGTGCTCAAGAACGTCGGCCTCACCGCCCTGCTCCAGGCTCGTCTCGAGGAGCTGCGGGCCTCCCGGCAGCGCCTGGTGTCGGCCCAGGACGAGGAGCGCCGACGCCTGGAGCGCAACCTGCATGACGGGGCCCAGCAGCACCTGGTCGCCCTCAAGGTGAAGCTGGGCCTGGCCGAGATGCTGCTGGGCCGGGGTCCGGATAAGGCGAAGTCGATCATCGGACAGTTGAAGGGTGACGCCGATGAGGCTCTCGACACCCTGCGCGACCTGGCCCGGGGGATCTATCCGCCACTGCTCGCCGACAAGGGCCTGGTGGCCGCGCTGGAGTCCCAGGCCCGCAAGGCGACACTGCCGGTCACAGTCGATGCCGATGGCGTCGGCCGCTACCCCCAGGAGGTGGAGGCCACGGTGTACTTCTGCTGCCTGGAGGCGCTTCAGAACGTGCAGAAGTATGCGGGCGCTTCCGGAGTGGCGGTGCGCCTCCGCGAGACCGGGGGGGAGCTGCGGTTCGAGGTGTCTGACGATGGCGCCGGCTTCGATGTGGCGACCGTGAAGCGCGGGTCAGGGCTCACCAACATGGAGGACCGTCTCGACGCACAGGGAGGCGGGCTGTCGCTGCAGAGCTCGCCAGGACGCGGTACCCACCTTTCCGCATCGCTGCCGGTGCTTGTGGCGGTCTCGGCGTGACCGAAGACCCCGCACGCCGCCTCGCCGTGAGCGTCGGGATCGTCGGTCTCGCGCTGCTGCTTGCCAGCCTGGCCCTGCTCATCCTGGACTGGAAGGCGATCGACTCGCCGGTCACGGCTCAGTCAGTCTTCATCGGGGCTCCCATCATCGGCGCCCTCGGGGTTCTCATCGCGGCACGCCGGCCGAAGAACCCGATTGGTTGGTTGCTGCTGGCGATCGCCACCAGCGGCGCGCTCTACCTCACCGCCGGCCTTGTCGCGATGCGCGGGCTACTGAATGGCACATCACCGCGGAGCTGGGTGGAATGGCCGGCCTGGGTGTTCAACAACGGTGGGTTCCTGGCGGCGACCCTGATCCTCTTCCTGATCCTGTTCTTCCCAGACGGACGGCTGCTTTCCCCGCGATGGCGCGTAACCGGGTGGTTGGTCTTCGCGGCTGCAACCCTGACTCTAGTGTCGGGGATGATCGCCCTGCCGGCGATCCAGCTGTCGCCGCGGCTCCCCATGGTGCCCAGTCCGCTGGCCGTGCCCTCCCTCGACGGCCTTACCAACGGCGACGGCACCGTCCAGAGTGCCTTGTTCTTCATTATTTTCGTTGTGCTTGTCGTCGCTGTCGTAGCGCGCTATCGACGTTCTCGAGGCGTCGAGCGCCAGCAGATGCGTTGGTTCGCATTCGTCGCCGCAGCGGCGCTGGGGATATTCATCTTGACCTTCTTCCCGCCCGTGTCAAATGCGGGAACCGAGGTGGACAAGCTCACCTTGGACTTCGGCCTCGCCGTTGTACTTCCTATGACCATCGGGCTCGCGGTCATGAAGAACGGGCTTTACGACCTCGACGTGGTCATCAGTCGCACCCTGGTGTACGGCTCGCTGGCAGTCTTCGTCACCGCCGTCTATGTGGGCATCGCGGTGGGGCTGGGCACGCTGGTGGGCAGCGGCGGCAAGCCCAACCTAGCCCTCTCCATCGTGGCGACCGCCATCGTCGCCCTAGGCTTCCAGCCGGTCCGCGAGCGGGTCCAGAAGATCGCCAACCGTCTCGTCTTCGGCAAACGCGCCACCCCCTACGAGGTGCTGAGCCAGTTCTCGTCGCGGGTCGCCGAGACCTATGCCGGCGAGGAGGTGCTCTCCCGGATGGCCCGCGTCCTCCAGGAGGGGACTGGCGCCGAGGCCGCCACCGTCTGGCTGCGCGGCGGGGACGAGTTGAGACCCGCCGCGACAGAGCCCAACGGCGCCCCGGGGTACGAACCGCAGGCGATGCAAAACGGCAGCCTCCCTGAGATCCCGGGGTCCACTCGTACAGTCGCCGTCCGCCACCAGAACGAGATCCTCGGGGCGTTGAGCATCGTCAAACGACGTGGAGAATCGCTCACCCCCCTGGAGCAGAAGCTCCTCGACGACCTCGCCCACCAGGCCGGACTGGTGCTCAGGAACGTCGGCCTGACCGCTGACCTCCAGGCTCGCCTCGAGGAACTGCGCCTCTCCCGCCAGCGCCTCGTGTCAGCCCAGGACGAGGAGCGGCGACGCCTGGAGCGAAACCTCCACGACGGTGCCCAGCAGCATCTGGTCGCCCTCACGGTCAAGCTCGGCCTCGCCGAGATGCTGCTCACCCGGGATGCGGAGAAGGCGAAGGCGATCTTGGTCCAACTCAAGGCGACGCCGACGAGGCCCTCGACACCCTGCGCGACCTGGCCCGGGGCATCTACCCGCCGCTGCTCGCCGACAAGGGGCTCGCCGCCGCCCTGGCGTCCCAGGCCCGCAAGGCCACCCTCCCGGTCAGCGTCGAGGCGGAGGGCATCGGCCGCTACCCGCAGGACATCGAAGCGACGGTGTACTTCTGCTGCCTGGAGGCGCTCCAGAACGTGCAGAAGTACGCGGCAGCGTCGCAGGTGATCGTCCGTCTCCAGGACCAGGACGGCGAGCTGCGCTTCGAGGTCACCGACGACGGCCGCGGCTTCGACCCCGGCACCGTGAGGAAGGGATCCGGCCTCACCAACATGCAGGACCGCCTCGACGCCCTGGGTGGCTCGGTGGCGCTGACCTCGGAGCCGGGCCGCGGGACGACCCTTCGGGGGACGCTCCCCGGCGCGGCGTCACTGCCTACGAGAAACCGGCTCACCGCCGCGGTGGGTGTGCTCGACCCCGTCCATGCCTGAGGGACCGGCCGCCGACTCCTATGACCTGGTGGTCATCGGTGCTGGGCCGGCGGGGGAGAAGGCGGCGGCGCACGCCGCCTACTTCGGACACCGGGTGGCGGTGATCGAGAGGTCGGATCAACTGGGGGGCGTGGTGGTCGGCAGCGGGGGCGTTCCCACCAAGACGCTACGGGAGACCGCCCTCTTCGTCAGCGGGTTCCGCAAGCGCGAGGTGTACGGGGTGAGCCTCCAGCTCGACCGCTCCGCCTCCCTGGCGGTCCTGCATGAGCGGACCGCCGGGGTGACGGCGATGATGGAGAGGCGGGTCAGGGCAAACCTGAACCGACATGGGGTGACGGTAATCCACGGCCGGGCCCGGCTGCTGGCGCCCGGGCGTGTGGGCGTCAGCACCGACGACGGCGCGCGCGAGCTGAGCGCCTCCGCTGTCGTCATCGCCACCGGCTCTCATCCCCTCCGGCCATCCGGGTTCCCATTCGAGGACCCCGCGGTGCTGGACTCCGATGCGCTTCTCGAGGGTGTCGGCGACATCGAGGATCTGGTGGTGGTCGGGGGCGGGGTGGTCGGCTGCGAGTACGCCTCGATCCTGCGGGCCCTGGGCGTGTCGGTCACCCTCGTCGACCTGGCACCGCGGCTGGTCCCGATGTTCGACCCCGAGCTGTCCGCGCTCCTCGGCGACACCTTCCTGCGGCTGGGGATGCGGTTGCGCCTGGGCACCCGCGTGGCTGCGGTGTCGCGGGAGGGGGAGAGGCTGGAGCTCACCCTCGCGGACGGAGAGCGACTCCAGGCCGACCGGATCCTCGTCGCTGTGGGACGGGCGGGCAACACCAGTGACCTGGGGTTCGAGGAAGTCGGCGTCGAGCTGACCGACCATGGGCACATTCGGGTCGACGCCGAGCAGCGGACCAGCGTGCCGGGTGTCTACGCGGCGGGCGACGTCACCGGTCCGCCCACACTCGCCTCGGTCGCGATCGAGGAGGGTCGCCGGGCGGCCTCCGCCGCGATGGGCACCCCGCTCCACCAGGCGGCCAACCAGCGAGCGCCGATGGCCGCGTACACCGTGCCCGAGGTCGGGCAGTTCGGCATGTCGGAGGACGAGGCTCGCGCCGCGGGCATCGACTGCGTGGTGGGTCGCGCCCGGTTCCTCGACAACACCCGAGCCACCATCGCCGGATCCACCGAGGGCATGGTGAAGCTGGTGTGCGATCCCGGGGGCGGCCTCCTTGGGGTCCAGATCCTCGGCGACGGTGCCGCCGAGCTGGTGCACATCGGCCAGGTCCTCTGCCAGCACGGAGGCCGGGTCGACTACCTCCTCCACTCCACCTTCAACGTGCCCACCTGGAGCGAGGCATATCAATACGCCGCCTTCGACGCGCTCCGCCAGCTGGAGGGGAGCGCCGGCTACCGGGCCGGCGCCGGTCCGGTCTCCGACAGGTAGGCGAGCGCCGCCTTCACCCGGCGGTGGACGTCAGGCTCCTCGGAGAGGCCGAGCTTGGAGAAGATGGCGTTGATGTGCTTCTCCACGGCGCGCTCGGTGAGGAAGAGAGCTGCCGCGATGGCGGCGTTGTTGCGCCCCTCGGCGATGAGCTGCAGGACCTCCGACTCGCGCGCCGTCAGCTGTTGCAGCGGCGACTGGCGCGCGCGCGTCCGCGCCGCCACCAGCAGCTCCACCACCGCGGGGTCGATCACCGAGCCTCCCGCCGCCACCTCGCGGATGGCGGTCACCAGCTGGGTGACGTCCGACACCCTCTCCTTGAGCAGGTAGGCGCGCCCGGCAGCGCCCCGCTCCAGCAGCGAGAGGGCGTACTCGGGCTCGGCGAACTGGCTGAGCACGACGACGCCAGTGCCGGGAGCCGTGTCCCGCAGCCGATCGGCCACCACCAGGCCCTCGTCACGATGGTTGGGGGGCATCCGGATGTCAGTGAGCACAACATCGGGATGGTGCTCGGCGACCGCCTTCTCGAGGGAGGGGAGGTCGGAGCAGGTGGCGAGCAGCTCGATGCCCTCCTGGGCCTCGATGAGCTGGCGCACCCCCTCGCGCACGAGGTAGTTGTCCTCGGCGAGGACCACCCCGATCGGCATTTGACCCCAGTATAGGGGCCGGATCTCGCGGCGAACCGATGGCACAGGCAACACCCCTGGAGTGGTGCAGGCACGACTGACGGTGGCCGCCTCGCCCTGGTACTTTGAGGTTGGAAAGATGGCTGTGCAGGTGCTCATCGTCGACGACCAGGAGCCGTTCCGCGTCGCCGCCCGGCTGGTGGTGGAGGCGACCGACGGCTTCGAGGTCGCCGCCGAGGTGGAAACCGGAGAGGCGTCCATCGACGCCGCCCGTGAGCTGTCCCCCGACCTGGTCCTCATGGACGTCAACCTTCCCGGGATCAGCGGCCTGGAGGCCACCCAGCGCATCCTGGAAGAGGCGCGGGCCAAGCGGCCGGTCGTCGTCCTGGTCCTCTCCACCTACGAGGCGGCGGAGTACGCGCCACAGGCGGCGGAGGCGGGCGCAGCCAGCTTCATCCCCAAGTCGGAGTTCACCCCCGACCGGCTCGAGGAGGCGTGGGCAGCGGCGGCTCGGTGAGACGTCGCGGGCTCTGACCGCGCAGCGCCGCGCGGGCGGCGAGGTGGCCACACATCCCATGCACCCCGCCGCCCGGAGGCGTTGACGAGGAGCAGAGGAAGATGCGGGGATCCGGCGTCGCGTACGGCGTGAGCCGCATCACCGGTCGAAAGACGAGCTGCCGGACGCTGTTGCGGCCACCCGCGATGTCACCGCCCAGGTTGTTGCGGTCGCGCACCGCGACCGCGGCTGGGTCCAGGTTGTGGCGAGCCAGCACAAGGTCGCGGAAGCCCGGCGCGAACCGCTCCAGGCGGGTCTCGATGCGCTGGGTCATATCCACCGCACAGCCGTTGGGGACGTGGCAGTACACCCACGCCGTGTGCCGCCCCGCGGGTGCCCGGGTGGGGTCGAAGAGCGACGCCTGGACGACGATGAGGAACGGGGCATCCGGGATCCTCCCGGCGGAGACGGCGGCTTCCGCAGCCGCCACCTCCTCGAAGCGGCCGCCGACGTGCACCGTCCCGGCACGCAGGCACTCGGGGTCGCGCCATGGGATGGGACCGGAGAGGGCGTAGTCGAGCTTGAAGACGCCGGGTCCGCGCCGGAAGCGCCGCAGAGAGCGGAGATACCGAGCGGGCAGCACATCGGCGCAGATGCTGGCCAGCTGCTCCGGCGACACGTCGAAAAGATAGGTCCGAGCCGGGGGCAGATCCTCCATCCGGCGCACCACCCTCCCCGTCTCGATACTGCCGCCTAAGTCGCGCAGGCAGGCCGCCATGGCGTCGGCGACCGACTGGGAGCCGCCCCGGGCCAGCGGCCAACCCCCCGCGTGGGCACTGCCCAGCATGACCAGCGCAAAGGCGGAGGTGAGCGGCTGGGAGAGCGGGGCCGTGGAATGGGCGACGGCCCCGGCGACGATTGCCCGGGCCGGCTCGCCCTCGAAACGGCGAGCGAGGAGGGTCGCCGGCAGCATGGCGTCGATGCCGAAGCGGGCCAGGAACCACGGGTGCCGGGGCAGATGCAGGACCGGCGCCAGCACCTCCTCGCCCAGCATCTCCGGGTGCCCGACCACGCTCTGGAGCAGGTGGAGGTAGGCGCGGCCGTCACCGCCAAGCCGGGCCGCGGTGGCGGCCAGGTCGGAATCCACCAGCGCCGCGGGGCGGTCGACGAACGCGTGGGCCAGCGGCGCGGGCGGTCGCACCCACTCGACTCCATGACCGGCGAGATCGAGGGACCGGAGGAAGGGCGAGACCGGTGCCAGGGCGTGGACCGTGGAGCAGACGTCATGGCGGAAGCCGGGCAGGGTCAACTCCTCGGTGCGGCAGCCACCGCCGACGGTCTCCGCGGCCTCGAGGACGTGGACCGCCCAGCCGGCGCGGGCGAGGGTGATGGCCGCCGCAAGTCCGTTGGGGCCGGCGCCCACCACCACGGCGTCATAACGGCGGGTCACGCCGGAGTCCTCCCATAGGCGACACGATAGGGAAGGTTGAACCGACGTGTCGAGGGTGGTGCCCCCACGCGAGAGAGGCGGGCAGCACACCTCTCCCCCCCACCGGGCGAGGCGGACACCGCGAAGGAGGGGTGGGGGTGCGTGCTGAGCGCAGGCTTTGCGCAGGCGCGGGTTGCAACCGCGCCGAGCGAAGGGCGCGGCACGCCAGTCAGGGCGTGCCGACGACCGTGCCGCAGCGAAGCACCACCCCGCGCCTCCGCTCACTGCGGAAGCTATCCGCTGAAGCGGTATCCGATCCCCGGCACCGAGTGGATGTAGGTGGGCTTCTCGGCGTCCGGCTCGATCTTGCGACGCAGCCGGTAGACGTGGGCGTCGACGGTGCGGGTCTCGATCTCGACCTCGTAGCCCCACACCCGGCGGAGCAACTCTCCCCGGCTCATCACCTGGCCCGGGCGGGATGCCAGCAGGGCGAGGAGGTTGAACTCGGTGAGGGTGAGGTTGACCTCCTCTCCGTCCCGGAACACCTGCCGCCGTCCCAGGTCGATGGTCAGGCCCGGGAACTCGAATCGATCACGGGGCTGCTCCTGAGAGGAGATCTCGCTGCGGCGGAGATGGGCTCCGATGCGCGCCATCAGCTCCCGGACCTCGAAGGGCTTGGTGACGTAGTCGTCCGCTCCGAGCTCCAGCCCCACCACCACGTCGATGGTGTCGGCCTTGGCGGTGAGCATGAGAATGGGGACCCGAGACCCCTCGGAGCGGAGCCTCCGGCAGACGTCGAGCCCGCTCATCCCGGGCAGGTTCACGTCGAGGATGATCAGGTCGGGGTTCTGCTCCCGTGCTGCCTGCAGGCCCTCCAGGCCGGTGGCGGCCTCGATGAGGGTGTGGTTTTGGGCGCTCACGGCGAGGCGGACCACCTCCCGGCTGGGCGGGTCGTCCTCGACGATCAGGATGGTCTTGCCGCCGGCGGTCATGATGCTGCCGGCTCTAAGTACGTTGCGATGCGTTGCACGAAGCTCGCTACCTCGATGGGCTTGCTGATGTACCCCGAACAACCTGCGGCGAGCGCTTCCTGCTCGTCACCTTTCATGGCATTGGCGGTGAGAGCGACGACGGGGACGTCGGCGGTCTTGGGATCGGACTTTAGCATTCGCGTGACGGTAAGACCGTCCATACCGGGGAGTTCGACGTCCATCAGGACGAGGTCATAGAGCGTCGCCCGGGCCTTTTTGAGCCCCTCGGCCCCGTCGGAGGCCACATCCACGTCGAAACCGCTGCCGTTCAGGACCATCCTGGCCAGCTGACGGCTGCTGGCGTTGTCCTCCACCAGGAGGATGCGGTTGTGGGCCCGCCCGTTCTGGGGCTCCATGCCGAGGAGCGGGAGCTGGAAGGTGAAGACCGAGCCCCGCCCAACCTCTGAATCGACTCGGATGTCCCCACCGTGAAGCTCCACGAGGCGGCGCGTCAGGGAGAGACCGAGGCCGGTGCCCTCCACCTGCCGGGTGGTCGCGGTATCCAGCTGGTAGAACTCGTCGAAGATCCGCTCGTGGTACTCCTTCGGGATGCCCACCCCGGTGTCACCGACGTCGACCACCAGCCAGCCGTTCTCGGGCCGGGCGGAGACCCAGACCCTGCCGCCCTGGGCGGTGAACTTGATCGCATTGGAGAGGAGGTTGTAGAGGATCTGCTTGAACTTGCTCTTGTCGGCCCTGGTCTCCAGGTCCTCGGGCTCGACGGTGATCGCCAGGTCGATGTCCCGGCGCTCGCTCAGAGAGCGGATGACGTTGTGGACCTCGCGCACGGCGTTCCCCACCCGGAAGCGGTCGTAGGCCAGCTCCATCCGTCCGGCCTCGATCTTGGAGAGNNTCGAGGACGTCGTTGACCAGCTCGAGAAGGTGCTTGCCGCTCGCGTGGATGTTCTCCAGGCATTCGTGGCGCTGGTCCTCGGAGAGCTCCACGAGGTTGTCCTTGAGGATCTCGCTGAACCCCAGGATGGCGTTGAGGGGGGTGCGCAGCTCGTGGCTCATGTTGGCCAGGAACTCGCTCTTCAGCCGGGAGATCTCGGCGATGTGGGCGTTGGCGATCTCCAGCTCGCGGGTCCGGTCGGCGATCTCCTTGATCTGCCTCTTCTGGGTGGTGTAGAGGCGGGCGTTGTCGATGGAGATCGCCGCCTGGTTGGCGATGATCTGGACGAGCGCCTGCTCAACCGAGGTGAAGGGTTTGACCTCCTTCCTCGCGATCGTCAGCGCCCCCACGAGGCGCCGCGGCGACTCCAGCGGCATGATCAGCACCGACCTCGGCGAGTAGCCCATCTCCAGGTTCTTGAAGCGGCTGTCCTTAGTCGCGTCATTCACAGAGACGATCTTTCGTTGCTGGGCCGCCCAGCCAACGATCCCCTCGCCCAGCTTGAAACGAGCCACCTTGTTGACCGCCTCGGCGAAAGGGAAGGTCGCGATAGCGGAGAGGGTGCGATCGTCCTCGTCGAGAAGGAAAACAGTGGCCGCGTCACAGACGGCCAGGTCGCTGGCCGCCTTGAGCATGAAATCGATGGTCTCCTTCAGCTCAAGGCTGGACGTGAAAAGATTGCCCACCTGGCCGAGGAGGTCGACGATGACCTTATCGTCCATCCGCGGCGAGTATATGCCAGTCCTGCCATCTGCAATGACCCTTTGTTGCAATCCGGTCACCGTCCGATGACGGCGAGATCGGGGCTGCGCCCCACGTGGAGGCTGGCGCGCCTCGGGAGCCGGTCAGCCCGGCCTGGACCTCAGCTCGTCGCGGAGCTGGCGGAGGACCGTGAGGGCGTCGCCGACGATGCCCAGGTCGGCCAGCTTGAAGATCGGCGCCTGGGGGTCCTTGTTGATGGCGACGATCGTCTGGGCCCCCCTCATGCCCACGGTGTGCTGCATCGCCCCGCTGATGCCGCAGGCGATGTAGACGGTGGGTTTGACGGTCTTGCCAGTCTGGCCCACCTGCAGGGAGTAGGGCACCCAGCCGGCGTCGACGACGGCGCGGCTCGCGCCGACGGCACCGTGAAGCAGCTCCGCCACCTCGCGGAGGAGCTCGAAGCTGCCCGGGCCCTGCAGGCCGCGCCCTCCGCTCACCACCACCTCGGCATCCTCCAGCCTGGGCCCGGCGGTGACCTCGGTGGAGCGCTCGAGCACCCGCGCCCGCCGGTGGCACTCCCGGATCACGGCCTGGACCTCGACGACCCGCGGAGCGACCCCTGCGGGAGCCTCAGACGCGGGAACCGACTTCGGCCGGAAGAGAGCCAGGGCCGGCCGCCGGGCGCCGAACTCGGTGCGGACCACCTGGGTGGCTCCAAAGATCGCGGTGGTAACGGTGATCGCGTCGCCGGCCTCGATGTCGAGGCCGTTGGCGATGACCGGCACGTCCAGCTTGGCCGCCAGCCGCCCGGCAACGTCGCGGCCGGCGTGGGTCGCGGCGAAGAGGATGAGGTCGGGCCGATGCTCGGTGGCGAGGGCGGCGAGGGTGTCGGCGGCCGGCCCGCCGAGCAGAAGCTCGGCGAACGCGGCGTCCGCGGAGAGATGGACGGTTGTGGCCCCGTGCCGGCCGAGCTCGGCGACGGCGTCGCCCGCCTCGGGACCAAAGCAGACCGCCTCGACGGCCGTCGCCCCCAGCGAGCGCGCCTTGGTCAGAAGCTCGAGCGCCCCGGTCGCGGCTCGCCCCTGGCTCAGCTCGGCGAAGACCCAGACGGCCCCGAGGGCCATCTCAGATCACCCGCGCCCTGGCGAGGAGCAGGACGATGCGGTGGGCGCCGTCTCCGTCATCGGTGACGACCTCGCCGGCCCGGCGCTCTTCCGCCGCGGTCACCGACACCACCGTCTGGCCGGCGGCCGCGCCACCCACCCCCTCGAGCCCGAGGTCGGCGGGGGCCCAGCGATCCATGGGCTTGGACTTGGCACCCATGATGCCCCGCAGCGAGGGATAGCGCGGCTCGTTGACCCCGGCGGTCACCGAGACGACGCAGGGAAGG
>PLNE01000104.1:5476-5646 GCA_003141695.1 Candidatus Dormiibacterota bacterium | reverse complement strand
GCGAGCACCTTGGCGGTGGTCAGGGCATCCGAGCCGCCCAGACCGTCGTCGGTCACGAGCACTCCCCGTGCTGCGCCCATCGCCAGGGCCTTGCGAACGGCCTCCATGGCCCGCTCCGGCCCCATGGAGACGACCCGGACCTCTCCACCGTGGGCCTCGACGAGCCGCAG
>PLNE01000104.1:0-5466 GCA_003141695.1 Candidatus Dormiibacterota bacterium | reverse complement strand
GCCGCCGAGCTTACCAGCCGGTCGGAGGCCCGATCCCGCGGCCTACCCGCGCGCTGTCCTCGGCTAGACTGCAACGATGCCCAAGCAGTACGCACGATCCGAGCAGGTCATCAATCCCGCCGGCCGCTACCTGGCGACCGTATCCACCGATCGGGGCGACATCGAGATCGCGATGGAGGCCTCGCGGGCGCCAAAGACGGTCAACAACTTCGTCTTCCTCGCCGGTGAGAGCTTCTACGACGGCCTCACTTTTCACCGCGTGGTGGACGGCTTCGTCATCCAGGGGGGCTGCCCCGACGGCACGGGCCGCGGTGGCCCCGGCTACCGCTTCGAGGACGAGCCGGTCCAGGGTGATTACATCGCGGGCTCGGTGGCGATGGCCAACTCGGGGCCCCACACCAACGGCTCCCAGTTCTTCATCTGCACCGTGGACAACCGCCGCAACCTGACCAAGTCGTACAACCTCTTCGGCCAGGTGGTGAAGGGGATGGAGGTGCTGAGCGCGATCCGCGTCGGTGACGTGATGCGTTCGGTGAAGGTCCGCCCCGCCACGCCGTGAAAGACGCCGAGAGCGACGTCTCCGGGCTGCGTCTGCTGGCCGTCCACGCCCATCCGGACGACGAGACCATCACCATGGGCGGGCTGCTCGCCCTCTGCGCGGATCGCGGGATGTCCACCTCGGTGATCTGCTGCACCGACGGCAAGGTGGCGACCATCTTCGACCCCGAGTACGCCGCCAAGGAGGACGAGATCCGGCCCCGGCTCAAGGAGATCCGCGAAGCCGAGCTGCGCCGGGCCGGCGAGATCCTGGGGGTCTCCGAGATCAACTTCCTCGGGTTCGGCGACTCGGGGATGGCCGGGACCGAGACCAACAACGCGCCGGAGGCGTTCTGGCGGGCCGACTTCGATGAGGCCGTGGGCCGGGTCGTCGCCCACATCCGCCGCTTCCGCCCCCAGGTGGTCGTCACCTATGACGGCAACGGCGGCTACGGGCACCCCGACCACATCCAAGCCCACCGGGTCACCCTGGTCGCGGTCGAGGCCGCCTACCACGCCGTCTATCCGGATCTCGGCGCTCCCTGGCGGGTGAGCAAGCTCTACTACACCGCCTTCCCCCGCTCCGAGGTGAGGCGGATCGCGGAGATGGCCAGGGCGGCGGGGATGAAGCCGCCGTTCGGGGAGGCCGACCCCGACAGCCTGGACTTCGTCACCCCCGACGAGCTGGTGACCACCCGGGTCAACTGCCGCGACCAGCTGAGCCGCAAGCGCGAGGCGCTGATCGCCCATCGCAGCCAGCTCACCGAGGAATTCGCCCTGCTCAGCGTCCCCGAGGAGATCCTCCGGGAGCACTTCTCCGACGAGTTCTACCAGCTGGTGTTCTCCCGGGTCCCCACCACCCTGCCCGAGACCGACGTCTTTGCCGGTCTCACGGGTGAGGCGTCCCCGCCCGCCTGACGGACGCAGCCGGCGAGCCCAGGGCGAGGGGACCCAGGGGCAGCGCTCCGGGGCAGGGAGCCGGCTCAGGCCGGGCTTCGGCGCGCGGTGGAGGTGGAGGCGGCGACGACCGGCTCGGCCCCGAAAACCTCTCCATAGCGGGCGACGAACTCCGCCGGGGTGAAGCGATGAGCCTGGGGCCCCTGCTGCTCCACCGCGTAGGTGGCGGCGAGCGACCCCATGCGCCCTGCCTGCGCCGGATCCAAACCGCGGCGCAGCCCGGCGAGCAGGCCGGCGATGTAGGCGTCGCCCGCCCCGGTGGGGTCCATGACGCGCCGCGGAGTGATCGCCGGGACCGTCACGACCTCGCCGCCGATGTGGAGCTGGCTTCCCCGAGCGCCCTGGGTCAGGGCGACGATCGAGGTCTTGGCCAGGTCGGCGACGCTCCGCCCCGTGCGGTTGCGCACCAGCTCCAGCTCGTAGTCGTTGCCGACCACGAGCCAGGCCGCGTCGAGACCGGCCAGCAGGGTCTGGTCGCTGATCGACGGGATCTGCTGGGCGGGGGCAAAGATGAGACGGGCGCCCATCTGGCGTGCCTGGGAGATGTGGGCAGTCATGCCGTCCGGGGCGTCGGGGGCGACCACCACGTGCTCGACGTCCTCCAGGGCGCAGAGATCGATGTCGGCGGCGCGAGCCATGGCCCCGGGAAAGAAGGCGGTGATCTGGTTGTCGGCGAGGTCGGTGGTGATGAAGCAGGAGGCGGTGGGCACGTCGTCGCAGCCAAGCGCCGCCGAGGTGTCGACACCGGTCCGGCTCAGGGAGGCGCCGTACTCGGTGAAGTCGCTGCCGACCGCCGCGCAGAGCATCGGCCGCTCGCCGAGGAGGGCCAGGGTGTAGGCGATGTTGGCCGCCGTGCCGCCCCGGCGCCGCTCCAGCCGGTTGACGAGGAAGGAGACGTTGATGAGGTGGGTCTTCTCCGGGAGGATGTGATCGCCGAAGCGCCCGGGGAAGACCATGATGGTGTCGAAGGCGACCGAGCCGGTCACGGCTATGCGTCCCATGGGCCCAAGGATAGGGACTGCACCGTGGCCGCCGACCCGAGACCGCCGCCGGGGTGCGCCAGAATGGACCGATGCCGCTCCACACCCCGCAGCGCCCCTCGTCCGGCCCGGACGACCCGGCCCAGCCCACCCCCACCGGCAACGAGGCGACGATGGCCGAGGCCGTCGAGGTGTACCACCGCACCTATACGACGCTTCTCCGGTCCACCGGTGAGACCCCGCTGCGGGTGCTCGAGGCATCGCATCGGGCCATGGGGTCGAGCCTTCACAGCCTGGCTGCCTCTTCCGACCCCGACCTCGGCGCCTTCCTCTACGCGGTGCGGCGGCTGCCCGCCTCGGCGATGCAGGCGGAGCGGGTGGTCATGGGCCAGGCCATGGAGGTCTTTGCCCGCAACGACTTCCAGCTCACCGAGTGGGCCGAGGCGTCGGCACCGGGCCGGCGCCGGCGGTGGTACGAGGACGGCGCGGGGACGCTCGCCGTGCTCATCGCGTCGGCGTCCGACGTCGACGACCTCATCCCCACGCTGGTCGCCTTCCAGATCGAGTGGAACAAGCTCCGCACCTCCCTCAGCGCCGCCGCCGTCCCCGACGAGCCCACGCCCGCGTGGCTGTCGAGCGTCTGCGGGGGGCCTGAGGACGACTGGACGCAGCTCCAGGAGATCTGGGGTGCGACGTTCGCCGAACGCCTCCGCCTGATCGCGGCTCGGAAGAAGTCGATCCGGGTGCGCATGCTGGGCGGCACCCAGGTCGGCTACGCGCGGGTGACACGCCGCTGGTGGCAGCAGGTGACCGGGACGATGCGCAGCCAGTCCCTGCTCGACCGCCCCCTCTACTTTGTGAGCAGCAACTCCCACAGCCTGGCCAACCTGGTCACCGGCGTGGCCAGGCACCATGAGACCTCGCTCGTCGAGATGGTCGAGGCCCGCGGTCCCGCCGACCTCGGCCGGGAGCTGGAGCGCTTCCGGAAGGGTCTGGCCGAGGGCGACTGGAACAACTTCCTCTACTACGCTGCCCGGCTCCACACCGGGAGCATCGCGACCGACGAGCGCGGCCGCCTCCGCCACGAGGAGCGGGAGCAGGGGGTCCACGGGGTGGCAAGCCGCACCGCCCTGGACGTCGCCGCCCAGGTGATCCCGCTCGACCGGCTGGACCCCGCCAACTTCGATCCCCGGCTGGGACCGGTCGATGCGGCCCGCCTGCGCAGCAGCCAGGCGGTGATCGTGAACATCGACTACCCGCTGGGACTCGCCGCCTACAACATCCTGCGCGAGGTGGCCGAGACCGCCGCCGAGCTGCGCGGCGTCTACATCCTGGGCAAGGCGGCGACGCTCAACGCGGACGTCGGCGACGTGATGATCTCGAGCGTCGTCCACGACGAGCACAGCGGCTGCACCTACTGGCTCGACAACGCGTTCACGGTCGCCGACATCGCGCCCTACATCCGCTTCGGCAGCGGCCTGGACAACCAGCGAGCGGTGTCGGTCAAGGGAACCTTCCTCCAGAACCGCGGCTACCTCGACTTCTACTACCGCGAGGCCTTCACGGTCGTCGAGATGGAGGCCGGGCCCTACTGCAACGCCATCTACGAGATGAGCGAGGCGGGGCGCTACCCGGCCGGGGAGCCGGTCAACTTCTCGAAGCTGCCGCTCGACTTCGGGATCATCCACTACGCCTCGGACACACCCTTCACCCAGGCGCGGACGCTGGGTGCGCGGGGGCTCTCCTACTTCGGCATGGACTCGACCTACGCCGCGTCGGTGGCCATCCTCCGCCGCATCCTGGCGCGGGAAGGCGCGCTCCCGGGTGCCCCCGCCCGCGACGGAGGGACCGGAGACGGCGCGACCGCCGCGGCGCAGGCGGAGCCCGCGAGGTCGAACTCCGCTACCGGGATGCCACCGCCCTGAAGAAGGTGTAACAGAAGACGCCGTCCCGCTCGGCCGTGCGGTGCAGGGCGGCGACCCCCCGCTCCCACTCCGTCTCTGAGATCAGGCACTGCCCCAGGGCCTCCGCACGAACGCCCTCGACCATGGCCGTGAAGGTCCTCAACGTGAACCCCTCCACGAGCTGGGGGAGGGAGCCGTCCGCGTAGACCATGCGGGGCTCGACCCGCACACCCCGGAAGCCCGCCGCGGACAGCAGCGGGTACAGGCGGCGCCCGATCAGGCTGTCGCCCCCGACGCGCGCCTGCAGCTCCACCAGGCAGCCGATGGCCCGGCGCGCCGCCTCGCTGTCGGGGTGGAAGTACGCCGAGCCGTGGTCGCCCTCCACCACGGTGATGCTGCCGCCCGGTCTCAACACCCGGCGAAGCTCCGCCAGACCCAGCGCCGGCTCGGCGAGGTGCTCGAGCAGGAAGCAGACGAAGACATGGTCGAAGGACTGGTCCTCAAAGGGCAGGCAGTGGATGTCCGCCTGCCGGAAGGTCACGTTGGTGAGACCGGCGTCCGCCACACTGCGGCGCGCCTCGGCGAGGGAGGTCTCCGAGATGTCCACCGAGACGATGCGAGCGCGGGGGCTGCGCGCGGCGAGATGGACCGTCTGAGAGCCGACGCCGCAGCCGGGCTCGAGCACGCTGTCTCCGGCCGCGAAAGCGACGCCATCGTGGAGCAGGGCGGCGAGGGTGTCCGCCTGGTCGGTGAGGCGCTCCGCCTCCCTGCCCGAGTAGCCGTGGACGTAGTCGACGCCGGTCACCGTCTCCTCCGCTGATGGTCGGGCCGATGGTAGCGGCGCGCCCCTCCCCTCCCGCAGCGACCCCGCGGGGCTGTGCCAGCATGTCGCCGAACCATGCCGCTCGTCACCGTCTCGCAGCTCGCCGTGGCCTACGGCGCCGACACCATCTTCTCCGGCCTCGACCTGCGCTTGGAGCGCACAGCCCGGCTCGCCGTGGTCGGGGCCAATGGGGCGGGGAAGTCGTCTCTGCTGCGCGTCCTGGCCGGCGATCTGGAGCCGAGCGACGGGCAGATCGACCGCCAGC
>PLNE01000039.1 GCA_003141695.1 Candidatus Dormiibacterota bacterium | reverse complement strand
TTCTCGCGCGCTCCCAGCCCGATCAGTCGCTCCACCTCTCGCTGCTGGTCGTCCGGCCTGAAGTCGAGGTGGAGCCGGTTCTTCACGTCCTTGGCCTCGGGCACCTCGAGGAAGAGGATGTCGGGCGAGCCCTCGCCCGGCTCCAGCCACCGGTCGCCGTCCTCGTCAACCTGCAGCGGCAGGCCCAGTGCGGCGCTCCAGAACCGGCCAACCAGCTCGGGGTCCCGGCAGTCGATCACGACGCTTTGCCAGTGCAGGGGCATCCCGCGAGTGTAGCTGCCGCTCCTCCAGCCGGTGCGTCGACCGCCCGCCACGAGCGGAGGCTCGACCCGTCCACGCGGCCTGCCGGGTAGAGTTGCCCGCGTGCTGACCGTAGAGACCCCCAGGCTGCTCTTCATCTCGACCCCGACCTCGGTGATGCGGACGCGGCTCGCCCTCGCGGACTTCCTCGCCGAGATCGCGGTCGGTCCCTGCGCGACGGCCGGCCCGGACGGCCGTCTCACCGTCCACTTCCCCGAGGAGTGGCCGGGCGAGGACGCCCTCCGGATGTTCCCCATCTGGGTCGCCCGCCGCGATCGGACCCCGGATCCGGGGCCGTGGTGCGACGGGGTGGTCGTCCGGCGCGAGGACCGCCTGGCGGTGGGGAGCATGGGGTTCAAGTCGCCCCCGGACGCGACCGGCACGGTCGAGATCGGCTACGCGGTCAACCGCTCCCTCTGGGGTCGCGGTTATGCCACCGAGACCGTGGCGGCCATCGTTGCCTCGGCTCTCGCCCAGCCCGACGTGCGCCGCGTGACCGCCGAATGCCTGCAGAGCAACCCCGCCTCGGCTCGGGTGCTGGAGAAGAGCGGCTTCCAGGGAGTGGGCCAGCGCAGCAGCGTGGAGGGGGAGCTGCTGCTCTGGGAGTGCCGGGTGCCCGTCGCCGATAGGCCCCCGGTGGAGGCGCCCGTCGCGGGCGAGCTCGGCGGCCCAGCCGCCGGGCGGGCGTAGTCCGGTGTGCGGCATCTGCGGCTTCACCGGCCGTCGCGACCCCACCCTGCTCCGGGCCATGGCCGCGTCGATCCGGCACCGCGGTCCCGACGACGACGGCTTCCTGGAGACCGACGCGGCTTCGCTCGGCTTCCGACGGCTGGCCATCATCGACCTCGACACTGGCGCCCAGCCGATGTCGACGGACGGCGACCGCCTCCACATCGTCTTCAACGGTGAGGTCTACAACTACCGCGAGCTGCGCACCGAGCTGGAGGCGGAGGGGCGGCGGTTCACCACCAGGAGCGACACCGAGGTCGCCCTGCAGGCCTACGCGCAGTGGGGCCCGGCCGCCTTCCAGCGGTTCAACGGCATGTGGGCGATCGCCCTCCTGGACCGCCGCGGCGCACAGCCCGAGCTCGTCCTCTGCCGCGACCACTTCGGGATCAAGCCGCTCTTCTACGCCGCGCACGACCAGCGGGTGGTCTTCGCCTCGGAGATCAAGGCCATCCTCGAGGACCCGACCTTCCCCCGCAAGGTCGACGAGCAGCAGCTGTACGAGTACCTCCGCTTCGGCCTCTACGACCACAACGACCTCACCTTCTTCTCCGGCGTCCGCCAGGTCGCGGCCGGCGCCTATGTCACCGTCGACTCCGCCGGCGGCACCCGGGAGACCCGGTACTGGACGCCGGTCATCAGCGAGGACGCGGACCCGGACCCGAAGGAGTTCCTCCGCCTCTTCACCCGCGCGGTCGAGCGCCGCCTGGTCGCCGACGTGCCGGTCGGCACGTGCCTCTCGGGAGGCCTCGATTCCTCCTCCATCGTCTGCGTGATGGACCGGCTGCTCGCCCAGCACGTGCCCGACTCGGTATCGCTGGGCGACCGTCTCAAGACCTTCTCGGCGGTCTTCCCGGGCGACCCCATCGACGAGCGGAGCTACGTCGAGGCGGTGCTCGCGGTTACCTCCGCCGACCCCACCTGGGTGCAGCCGACCTCAGAGCAGTGGCTCGCCGAGCTGGAGACCTGGGTCTGGCATGCCGAGGAGCCGATGATCACCACCGCGCCGTACGCGATGTGGTCGGTGATGCGCGCCGCCAGCGAGAAGGTCACCGTCCTCCTCGACGGCCAGGCCGGTGACGAGCTGCTCGGCGGCTACGTCCCCTACCAGTACGTCTACCTCCGCCAGCTGCTGCGGGAGCACCGCTATCGCGAGTTCGCCGCGGAGTCCGCGAAGGCGCGGGACACGGTCGGCCGGCTGGCCCGCCGCCGGCTCTGGGAGGGCCGCCACCAGGTGGACCTCGGCTCCCTGCTCCGCCTGGAGTGGACGCGCGGGAAGAAGCGGCCCGACGACCCCCGCATTCAGGACGACCTCAAGAGGCGGCTGCTCCAGGACCTCACCACCTTCTCGCTCCCCTCGCTGCTCCGCTACGAGGACCGCAACTCGATGGCCCACTCCATGGAGTCGCGGCTCCCCTTCCTCGACCAGGAGCTGGTGGAGTGGATCCTCCGGCTGCCTGCCTCGGCGATCGTCTCCGGGGGGTGGTCGCGACGCATCATGCGCGAGGCGATGCGCGGCATCCTGCCCGAGACGATCCGCCAGCGGCGTCGCAAGATCGGCTTCACCACGCCCGAGTTCCGCTGGTTCCGCCAGCAGCGCTCGTCGATCCAGTCGCTGATGCGGTCGCCCTCCTTCCAGTCACGGCCGTATTGGGACGCGGACGCGGTTGCCGACGCATTCCGGGTCGCCTGCGTCGGGGGCAGCGAGGAGTCGCTCTTCTTCTGGCGCACCGTCAACGTCGAGCTCTGGCTGCGGGTGTACTTCGAGGGTGGCGCTCACGGCTCCGCGTCCGGCGCCACCCCGGGCAGCTCGTACGCCTTCACCGCCCAGGGCGACCGGGCGGCGGGGGCGGCACTCGGTGCCGAGCAGTTGGTCGCCGCCGCCCATCCCAACCCGGGCCGGCACCTGATCATGCGGCGCGACGGCCACCCCTGGGCGCGCATCCCGCTCCGCGCCGAGCT
>PLNE01000034.1:1102-9888 GCA_003141695.1 Candidatus Dormiibacterota bacterium | reverse complement strand
TGGGCTCACCGGGATAGGCGCAGCCGAGCCGGACGCGTGTGTCCTCCACGCCGCGGTTGGCGCTTCGTACAGTGGGAGCGGACCCCAGGAATACGGTGCGCGCCACCCGACGGGCGGCGAAATAGCGACCGAGGTTCGGGCTCTCCCGATCCAGCTCGGCGGGCAGTGAACCATCCCCGTCGACGTCGGCATCGACGATCGGCTTCCAACTGTCCTCCAGGTTCTTCGTCAACTCGATGACTACGGTGTCGTCGTCGAGGGGAAGGCTGGCAGGCAGAATCAGCGGGGAGCGATCGTTCCTCTGCCAAAGCGAATGGATCACGGCCGCCATCAGACGCAGCACTCCGCGGGTGCGCTGGAAGCGCTCCAAGGTGGACCAGTCCTCGTAGAGGCGGTCGAACAGCTCCGGGTGGATTGGATAGGCCGCCTTGATCCGGTCGACGTAGGCGGGCTCGCGGCATTCGGCGGGGAACTCGCCACCCTCCGCGCGGTACATCTCGCCCAGCGCCCGGGCGGTGGCGTCGCGAGCGGCGAAGAGATGCGGGTCGGTCAGCGGCTCGAAGAGACGGCGCCGAACGATCTCGAAGCTCTCGGTCGCGCTGGCCGGCCTCCACGCGGTCTCGACTCGACCGACCACGGCCCGGAGCTGGCGCAGCGCCTCCCTCCCGCCAATGCCACCAACCTCAATACCCGTGTCCGGCTCCAGAGCGGACGGTTGTGAGGCGGGGATGGATATGACCACCAGGGTGGCCGGGGTGGCGCGGGCCGCCTCGGTGAGCGCCTGGGCAAAGGAGAAATGCGTGTCGAAGGTGCCGGCGGGGAGGTCCTGGCGGGAGTAGAGCTGGCGAGCGTACGTCACCCACTCGTCGACCAGGACGAGCGCAGGCCCGAAGCGGCGGAATAGCTCGACCAGAGCATCGCCGGGGTTGGTCGAGGTGGCGTCGGCCTGCGCCACTAGCTGGTACCCCTCGGCACCGCCGAGCTGCCAGGCCAGCTCACCCCAGAGGGTACGGACGATTGTGCCGTCCTCCTTGACGGAAGGCTGGCCGGGGCGAAGCTTGGCGCCGTCGAGAACGGCCCGCCGCACGCTGGGCAGCGACGTGACGCCTGCGGCTGTCACCAACTCCTGAACCTCTTGGGGCAAGCGGTCGAGTGGGACGTCGGAGAAGAGGTGGTACAGCGCGAGCAGCGAGTGGGTCTTGCCTCCGCCGAAGGTGGTCTGCAGGTCCACCACCGGGACGCCGCCGTGGCTTGTTAGACGCTGGACAGCGTGGGTAAGCAGCTGTCGAAGCCCCTCCGTGACGAAGGTACGCCGGAAGAATTCGACGGGGTCCCGGTACTCGTCCGCCCCCTCCCCCCGATGGACCTGGGCGAGATCGGCGGCAAACTCCGCCTGGGCGAAGGTGCCGCTGCGGACATCTGCGTGAGGGGTCACGACCTCTCGCCAGGGGGTGAGCCCGCCGGATTCAACGCCGACGGCGGTTGGGCTGCGACCCGCTTTGCGAGCGGCATCCTCGTAGCGGAGCCGCAATAGCTCCTCCTTAGACTTGCCGACCTCCTCGGCCTGGCTGGTTGCCGCGATCGACTGGAGCAGCATTTGGATGGCGTCCAGGGCGCGGTAGGCGTCATCGGAAGTGAAGGCCTCGTTGTGCGCCCAGCGGTCGCGGACGTCGCGGAGGAGGCTCACCATGCTCCGCTGGCTCCGCCCGAGGACCCTGCCGAAGACGGGGGTCCAGTAGTCCCAGAGCGTCTTGAGGAGGAACTGCGGGTCGCCCACCGACACCTTGCGGGCCGGGCCCGGCCCCGCTGCCGCGACCGCTGCCACCCAATCGCCGCCCGCGGGCGCTGCGGCGCGCATCTCCCCGTCGACGAAGGGGGAAAGTCCCGACCCGAGCAGCTCAAGGGCCTTGCCCACCCGGTCTCGATTGCTCACGGCCATGGTCAGCGACTCCTCACAGCATCATTTCCTGTACCGGCCCACGCTGGGCGGCCGCCAGTCGGGTCAGCTCCGGCCAAGCGGTCACCAGCGCGTTGAACGAAAGGGCGTCGGCGGCCCAGCCGCGTCGCTCCGCAGAGACGAAGAGACGGTAGGCAAGGTCCCGAGCCGGCTCGGCGTTCCCCCCCGCCTGCGCCAACAACCGGGCGGTCGCTTCCTCGCCTGCGGTCTCCAACGCATGGCTCAGTCGCTGTGTTACCGCCCAAACACTGGCGTGACGGAGGTCTGAGTGACGACCTCCGTCCAGCTCCTCCCGCCGCAAGAGCCGCACCAGACCCGCTCGGGCGGCCACGATGCCTTCCTCGACTAGGCGGTCGATGGACGTCACCTTGGCCTTCGACAGCGTTTCTGCGTCGCCGAAACGCCCGGGCTGGAAGCCATTCTGGTCGAACCAGGCCACCGCCCATCGCGTGTCGGGGTCGAACTCGCCCTCCTGCTCTGATAGAACTTCGTCGAGGGCTTGGTTGATCAGGCCCAGGGCCGTCCGCACCCGCATCGCCGAGCCGTCCGCTTCCACCACCCTGGCGTAGCGGGAGAAAACGGCCATCCCCGGACCAATCGCCGCCTGGGCCATATCCACAGGCGCGACGTTGCCCTCCTGCAGCCCCCGCAAGGCAACGGGAAGGTGGTCCTTCAAGGCGCTCAGGAAGCCGCGTCGATCGATGATGCCCGCATCTACGGCCCGGAGGCGGCAGACGAGAACAATCGAGGACGCGAGAGCATTGCTTCCGGTGTCACGCAACCGACCGCCACGCTCAGTGCGGACGGGCCACGTACCAGTGACCGCGAACCCGGCCCGCAAGAGCCCTTCTAACATCGTCTCCCAGCCTGTTGAGGCTAGGCCGTCCTCCGCGGACTCCTCCGCCTGCTTGAATGCATAGAAGACCGTCATGGGCAGGTCAGGCCGCATCTTCGCGGCCAACAGCCGGAAGGCGCGCTCGAAGCCATCCTCGAAAGCGGCGCCCGCGGCCTCTGCGCTCCCACCGGTCCGGGACGGGTCGGCCACAAGCTCTGCGGCCTTCGGTGTCAACACTGTCGCAAACAACGATGGGTACCGGGGGCCGATCGAGCGCCGCAGCCAGATGTAGAAGAGGTCAGAGAGGTCGGCGTAGCCGACGTTGTCGTAATACGGCGGGTCGGTCGAAATGGCTGCGCGCTCAGAAGAGACCCCCCCAGGGGCGCAGGCGTCCTGCTGGATCGCGTGACCCTCCACGCCTGTGATGACATGCTCAAGTACTTTGGATATCCAATCTAGAAGCTTCTCCACGCTGCCGCTTGACGGTCCGAACACATTCGCTTCCGCGAAGTCCCAGGTCATCGGCAGGGCCTGGCGTGAAAACGTCCCGCGCACGGTCTCCATCTGCGGGTTGCTATTCCAGGTGCAGATACTGGAGGCGTAATCTGAAACTCTGCTGACTAGCAGCGCCAAGAACGTCGCCACAGCGTCCGCATACTCAGAGTTCGAGCCGTCACTGATCATCCGCCGGCGTGCCTCGTCCACGAGGTCGCATAAGGTCAGCAGAGCCGTGAGTTGCCTATTTGTGTAGAGATCGGAATGGTGGGTCATGCCGTAGCCTTGGACCCGGAAGCCGAGAGCATGTTCCGGTAGCTCCGTGTCAGGCGCGTCGTCAGGCCGGGGGAGATCGGCCGCCACCTCATGGTCGGGGTTAGACGGGAGGTACACCCGCTGACGGTCGCCCTCAGCGACGACCGCCATCAATTGCTCCCCCATCCGACCGGCTTTGCCCTCGGTGCGGATGTGATCGAGCGGAACGGGTGAGCCACACGCTAGGCAGGTTGCCCCATTGCGCGATACGGTACCCTCGAACGGCGGGCCGGCTGAGCCATGCCCGATCTCGAAGCGAATAACCTTGTGGTTGACAATGGGGCGTATCCACGCCTCCTTCCCCTTCTTCTTGCCGAGCCAGAAGCTGTGGACCAAAGGCATGATCGCCGTGCAGGCCGGGTTAGGGCAGGTCACAGTGCGGGCCCATATCCATGCGATGACCGGTGCCACGCGCCCATCGGGGAGGAGGGCCGGCGGATAGAGCTGTCCGATGCGATGCTCGGCCTCTTTTCGCATCCAAGCCCCGTAGTACCGGACGTCCTCTGCTAGGCCTTGGGCGCCTCGCCAGACGCCGAGATCAAGGCCATCACCATCCAGCGGGTGAGCGGGGGACCTATTGGCGAAGCGCGATGGCAGCTCGAGAAGGGCTTTCGTGATCAGGACGGCTACTGGGTTGAGATCGCTGGCTCGGGCGACCAGGCCGAGGCGTTGCGCCTCCAAGGGGATCGCACCGCCTCCGCAGAAGGGGTCGAAGACTACGGGTAGCTCGTTGCCACAGGAGCGGCGGATCTCCTCGCGTGCCTCAGCGAGAATCGCTTCGTCGTTGGAGGCCTCCCAGGGCACCAGACGCTCGATGAGGCGGAAGAGACGATCTCGCTCCTCCCTCTGGGCCTCCTCGGTGGGGAAGAGCTCCGGATGCGCTGAGGGGTCATCGACCAGCTGGGCGAAGAGCACGGCGCGGCAAGCTGCGAGCGGACGCCTCGCCCACCAGAGGTGCAGCGTCGACGGGTGGCCGTGACGGATCGACTTCTCGCGCGCGGCCTCCTCGTTAATCACCTTCAAGGGAAGAGCGACCTCGATCAACTTGCGCTGCCCAGAGGCGGAGCTAGCCATCAGCTCGGCGCTCCGGCAACCGCCCAGAGCTTGCCCCAGTCAAAGACCGTGCTGGTCTCGGCGAAGTGGAGCCGATCGCTCTTGCCGGCGAAGGGGTCCCGGAGGTAGCGCACCTCGTCGTCTCCATCGGGCCCGACCCGAACGAGCGCTAGGACGTAGCGCTCCGCGGCGTTGAGCCCGGTGAGGACCTCGGTGCGGGTGACAATGACCGTGTCGGCGCCGGCTATCCGCCCCTTGACCTCGATGAAGTGGAGGTGACGCGCACCGTCCTCGGACTCGATGTCGTAGCCGGGGTTAGCGTGGGGCATCTCGTGGGGCGTACGCCCGAGTCGGCGTTCGGCCGCTGTCACAGCGTCCACCGCGCGCCTCTCCACCTCTGCCGTTTGCCGTGCCCACCGGGGGGCGTCCCCGTTCGCCTCGGTCGCAGGGCGGACGAGAGCCGCCGGGACGATAAGGGCAGCGCCGACGACGACGGGGGGGAGCGCCTGGAGTTGGCGCTCCTGCTCAAGCTCGGCAATGCGGCGTTGCAGACGGTCGGAGAGCTCGTCGGCGCGAGCCCGGGCGCGGTCCGGGTTCATCCGCGGCTGGCGACCGGCCCTCGCCTGCTCGGACAACTCGGTGGCGCGCCGGTCCCAATAGTTGATCGCGGCCGTGAGCCGGGCGTGGACAGCGGCGGCGACCTTGTCGACGCGGGCCTCGGTCTGCCCACGAACTTCGGCGAGGTGCTCGGGGACCAGCGTCTCGATCGCGTAGTCCAGCCCCGCCTGGTCGACGCTGCCCGCAAGCCAGGATTGATCCAGATGACGTGTGGCGTAGGTCAGCTCGTCAGCCGTCGCCGCACGGCAGTCAAGGTAGGGGGCTGGGCCGGCAGGAGCCCTCCTCCCGGATGGGTCCACCGTGACGAACTCGAAGCGACGCGACACGATGTGAGGCTGGCCGCCCGGCCCCGAGCGCGAGTCGGTGATGGCGTGCTCCAGGAAGAGCAGGAGTCGGGGCGTCTCACCTGGGTCCTGGTCGTCCACCAGCAGCGCTCCCTGGAGTAGGGTCCCGCCGTCGCGGACTGTCACGATCTCGACCACCGTGTCGAGCAGGGGGTGTCCAGGGCAAAGGAACTCGGCCATTGGCCGGCCCGGCACCGTGATCAGCTCCTTGTCGAATGTCACCCTCTCGTAGCGACGGAGCAGCGCGGGCCCCGGGCGGTTGCGAACGTCCGCGGGAACGAAAGTCAGCTCGTAGCGGCCGGGCTCGCGCTCCATCGACCGTCCGCCGAGGTGTTCCAAAGCGGCGAGGAAGAAGGCACGGACGTAGTGGGGCTGGAGACGCCGTGCCGCCGCCTGCTCCATCTGGGCACGGATCGCCTCAACATCGGCAAGGCCCATGACGTCCGCCGATAGCGCTTCCTCGTCGATGAGGCGAGCCAACCCCGTGCCAACGCTGGAGTCAATGACCTCCTCCAGGCGCGCGCGGACCTCGGGGCGGTCCCCGTACCGGATCGCCTCGATCAGTAGGTCCCGGAGCCGCTGCCCCGAGAGGGCTCGGCCGAGTACGTCGAAGACTTGGCCGCCCAAGGCACGCCGCTGCTCCTCCAGCTTCTCGAGCAGCACGCCGTAGACGTGGCCCTCCCGAGTGTCCTCCGCCACCAAGTTCCAGAGGTGGCAGACCTCCTCCTGGCCGATACGGTGGATCCGGCCGAAGCGCTGCTCGATCCGGTTGGGGTTCCAAGGAAGGTCGTAGTTGACGAGGAGGTGGGCCTGCTGCAGGTTCACCCCCTCTCCGGCGGCGTCGGTCGCCACCATGACCAGGACGTCCGGGTCTTGGCGGAACTGATCCTGGAGGCGGCGTCGCTCCTCCCTATGGACCCCGCCGTGGATGGCGACAATGGCCTCGGCACGGCCGAAGTAGCCGACGAGGCGGCCGACCAGGTAAGTGAGCGTGTCGCGGTGCTCGGTGAAGACGATGAGCTTATGAGCAGCGTCACCCGACGCTCGAAGCCCGTCGAGAAGTCCCCGCAGCTCCACCCATTTGGTATCGGTGCCCGACTGTCGAACGCGAGATGCCAGCTTCTCCAGATCGGCGAGGGCGGCGATCTCGGCAGTCAGCTCAGCGCGGGTGAGCGCCGCCGAGGCCTCGTCGACGACCGCCTCCTCGATCTCCTCGGCGCGGTCGCCCTCCGCCTCGACGAGATCGGGGACGTCCTCGTCCTCGACGAGCTGCTCCAGGCGTTGGACGGCCGCACTCCGGATCGCAGGGGGAGTCCCGTCCGACTGGGCGAGCCGGTCTTCCAGCCGTTCACGGCGGCGGACCAGCGAGCGGTAGATCGCCTCAGGGGAGGAGGCAAGGCGGCGTTGAAGGCCAGTGAGGGCGAAGCCGACAACGGCCCGCTGGTTCCCCGCCAGACGGTCGGCGCGGTTCATCTCGTTGCGGACGTAGTCAGTCACCCGTTCATAGAGCTCCGCCTCCGCCGCGGAGAGCGGGAACTTTACCGTCGTGGCCCGGCGCTCGGGGAAGAGGGGCCGACCATCGAAGCGCAGCAGCTTCTCCTTGACCATGCGGCGCCAGAGGTCGGAGGTGTCGTCGGCTGGCCCGGCGCGCCGGCCCTCGAAGCGGTCGGGGTCGAGCAACGCAAGGAAGAGCTGGAAGTCCTCCGGGTGACCGGTGTGGGGCGTGGCGGTGAGGAGTAGGAAATGCCGGGTGATCCGACCCAGGAGGCGGCCGAGACGATAGCGCTTGGTCTCCCTAACGTCGTCCCCCTCGAAGTGGGCGCTCATCTTGTGGGCCTCATCGACCACGACGAGGTCCCAATCCGTGGCCGCCAGCTTGGCCTGAAGCTCCTCGCTCCGAGAGAGCTGGTCCATGCGGACGATGAGGGCCGACTCCTCCATGAAGGGGTTGGCGGTGTAGCTCGCCTCGACCCTCTCGCGGGTCAGGATGTGGAAGTCGAGGTCGAACTTCTCCCGTAGCTCGTCCTGCCATTGGTCGACCAAGCCCCCGGGAGCCACAATGAGGCAGCGGGCCAAGTCGCCACGGAGCATCAGCTCCTTGATCAGAAGCCCAGACATGATCGTCTTCCCGGCGCCGGGGTCGTCCGCTAGGAGGAATCTCAGCGGCTGACGCGGGAGCATGTCGGCGTACACCCCACGTATCTGGTGGGGTAGGGGCTCCAGCCGGGAGAGATGGACCGCCAGCATCGTGTCGAAGAGATGGGCGAGCCTGATGCGGCGAGCCTCAGCGGCGAGCCGAAAGGCGGAGCCGTCCCCATCGAATGTCCAGGTCCGGCGCTCAGCCCGGACGCTCAGTGAAGGCTCGTCGGCACGGTAAAGGAGCCGTTCTGCCACCCGGCCGGAGGGCTCCCGGTAGGTGAGGGTGACCGCTGCCTGTCCGTGCCAGGATGCGGCGACGACGCTGACGTCAGCGCCGGGCACGATCCCGGTAACTGTTGCGCCCGCAGCAAGGTCTTCAAGACGCGTCAACAGGCGACTTCCAACAGGCGACGGGCGGCAAGTCCCATCTTGCCGGGACGACTGACGCTTGCGGCTCTAGACACGGGCGCCGTGATTATCCGGCCCTGGGCACAGGTCTGGTGCCGGGTACCAGCAAAGATGGGACGAGCGCTCCCAACGCGTCGCCCTAGATTTCGGAGCCAGCCTGTGTCTGCTTCGCGTCGGACAGCGCAGGCGCTTGGTCCGTTTATGGCGTTCAGCGCAATCCACTCCATCTCAACTCGCCGCCCTCTCGGCGAGGACGAGGAGGAGGTCCCACAGGCGGTCGTGAAGCCGGTGGGGGCGGGCGCGTACTGATATTGTGGGTGCGTTGTTCCTACTGACTGAAAGAATCTGGGGGTGTGGACAAGGAGTAGTGGTAGCCGGGGGGTGAGGGTGCGGGAGAGAGGGGCTGAACATCGGTGGACGGTGTGCACAACTTCTGGCGCCAGGCCGGTGCCGCCGTAGCCGGTGGGATGTTCATCATCGGTACCGGAGAACCTTCCGCACGGGCCTGACCCACCTACTGACCGGCCTCGTGGTGCCCTCAAAATGATCTGTCGACCCGTTCACCGGAAGGTTCGCCGGTGTCGTCAGTGGGGACGGGACGTGACCTCATAGAAGCGCGCCC
>PLNE01000034.1:0-1072 GCA_003141695.1 Candidatus Dormiibacterota bacterium | reverse complement strand
AGCGATCTCGGGCGGCCACTGGGCCATCTCGAGATCCCCACCACGCCTGCCGGCTACGGTCGTCTGTTGCGCTGGGCCCAGGCCTTCGGTGATGAGACGCCTCGCTTCGGCGTCGAGGGCACCGGCGCCTACGGCGCCGGTCTGGCACGCCGCCTGCGTGGGGCCGGCTGCACGGTGATCGAGATCAACCGGCCCAACCGCCAGACCCGCCATGCGCACGGCAAGTCGGATCCCATCGACGCCGAGGCGGCCGCTCGGGCCGTGCTCTCCGGCGAAGCGTCCTCGATCCCCAAGAGCGACGAGGCCCGTGTCGGCATGATCCGCACTCTTCGAGTGGCGCGACGCTCGGCGATCCAGAGCACGACCCAGATCAGCAACCAGATCAAGGGTCTGATCGTGACCGCACCCGCCGAGCTGCGTGAGCAGCTGCGACCGCTCAGTAACCAGGCCCTCATCGAGACGCTGGTGGCCTTCAGACCGGGCCCAATCACCACTCCGATGGCGGCGAGCAAGATGACGCTGCGGTCGCTGGCCCGGCGTCATCAGTACCTCGGCGTGGAGATCGCCACGTTGAACGCCGAGCTCGAACGGCTCACCCAAGAGGCGGCGCCCCAGCTCTGCGCCATCAAGGGGATCGGACCGGACGTGGCAGGAGCGCTGCTCGTGGCCGTGGGCGACAACCCTGACCGGCTGCGCTCCGAGGCCAGCTTCGCGCACCTCTGCGGCGTCGCGCCCCTGCCTGCGTCATCCGGGAAGACGACCGGACGCCACCGGCTCAACCGCGGCGGCAACCGCCAGGCCAACAATGCCCTGTGGCGCATCGTCATCGGGCGCCTGCGCTGGCACCAGCCGACCAAGGACTACGTGGCCCGCAGAACCGCCGAGGGCCTCTCCAAGAAGGAGATCATCCGCTGCCTCAAGCGCTACGTCGCGCGTGAGGTCTTCCACGTCCTGGTTGCCCAGACTGAACTTGCCGAGGCGGCTTGACAAACCATAGAAGCATCACTTCGTGGCCGTTTCTACTGACCGGAAATGTTGGGGGCCGACCCTCATCGAGGGCAACAAGATCACC
>PLNE01000229.1 GCA_003141695.1 Candidatus Dormiibacterota bacterium | reverse complement strand
CCCGAGAAGTTCCACGGGCTCCAGGACCAGGAGACCCGCTACCGCAAGCGCTACTACGACCTGATGTCGAGCGCCGCTCAGAGGCGCCACTTCCAGCACCGGGCCGAGCTGTTGCGCAGCGTCCGGCGCACCCTCGTGGGACGGGACTTCCTGGAGGTCGAGACCCCCATCCTCCAGCTCATCCCGGGGGGCGGACATGCAGTGCCGTTCCGGACGCATTGGAACGCTCTGCACACCGACGTCTACCTGCGGATCGCCATCGAGCTGCACCTCAAGCGCCTGCTGGTCGGCGGCTACCGCCGGGTGTACGAGATCGGCCGCGTCTTCCGCAACGAGGGACTCTCGCCGCGGCACAATCCCGAGTTCACGATGCTCGAGGCCTACCAGGCGTACGCCGACTACGCCGACATGCGCGAGCTGACCGAGGCCATCGTCGTCGATGCCGCCCGGGCCGTCCCGCCGCGGGTGGAGGAGAGCGGTGACGCCGGTGGCGCAGAGATAACCGCTGCCGACCCGCCGGGCTCCCCCGCCGCTCTGGAGGCTCCATCGGCGGGAGACGCCCCCGTCCCCGACCCGCTGCGCCGCCGCTACGGTGGTCGCGATCTCGACCTCACCCCTCCCTTCCGGGCCAAGACCATGGCCCGGCTGATCGAGGAGGTCTGCGGCTTCGACCCGGTCCGGGCCTGGGACGACGGCACCCTGGAGGCGCGGGCCCTCCAGGCGGGGGTGGAGCTCCAGCCCGGCCAGGGCCCCGGCACCCTCTTCAACGAGATCTACGAGCAGAAGGTCGAACGCACCCTCTTCGACCCCACCTTCGTCCTCGACTACCCGGCCGAGGTCAGCCCGCTGGCCCGCCGGTGCCGCGACAACCCCCGGTTCGTGGAGCGCTTCGAGCTGGTGGTGGCCGGCCGGGAGCTGGCCAACGCCTTCAGCGAGCTCAACGACCCCATCGACCAGCGCGCGCGTTTCGAGGAGCAGGCGCGCCAGCGCGATCTGGGCGCGACCGAGACCCAGCCCCTGGACGAGGACTTCCTGGAGGCCATCGAGGCCGGCATGCCGCCCGCCGGGGGCCTCGGCATCGGCGTCGATCGCCTGGTCATGCTGCTCACCGACAGTCCCGGCATCCGCGACGTGCTGCTGTTCCCCACGATGCGCCCGACCGGCGACGCGGAGGCTGACGCGTGATCCCTCTCCAGGCCCTGCGCGATGACCCCGACCACTTCCGCCGGGGGGCAGAGCTCAAGCACGAGGCGTCTCCCGTCGACGAGATCCTCGAGCTCGACGTACGAGCCCGGCGGCTCCGCAACGAGGTCGAATCGGCCCAGGCCGAGCGCCGCCGCGCCTCCTCCGCCATCCGTGGTGCCCCCACCGACGAGCAGCGGACGCAGCTCGCGGAGCTGAAGGCCCGGATGCAGTCGGGTGAGGCCGAGCTGGGCGAGCTGGAGGGCCGCATCCAGTCGCTCCTCCTCTATGTCCCCAACCCGCCGCACGAGTCCGCGCCGATCGGTCCCGATGACAGCGGCAACGTGCCGATCCGCACCTGGGGCGAGGCCCCGCACTTCGACTTCGAGCCGCGCCCCCACTTCGAGCTGGGCGATCGGCTCGGCATCTTCGATTTCGAGCGCGCCGCCAAGATCAGCGGGGCCCGCTTCGCCATCCTGCGCGGCGAGGGCGCCCGGCTCCAGCGCGCCCTGATCGCCTGGATGCTCGACGTCGCGACCCGCGAGCACGGCTACACCGAGATCCTGCCGCCCTACCTGGTGCGGCGCGAGTGCATGGTCGGCACCGCCCAGCTCCCCAAGTTCGAGGACGACGCCTATCGCACCGACGACGACCTCTTCCTGGTCCCCACCGCCGAGGTGCCGGTGACCAATCTCTACCGCGAGGAGATCCTCGATGGCGCCGACCTCCCCATCTGCCATGTCGCCTACACCGCCTGCTGGCGCCGCGAGGCGGGGGCGGCCGGCAAGGACACCCGCGGCTACATCCGGCTCCACCAGTTCGACAAGGTCGAGATGGTCCGCTTCACCCACCCTGAGACCTCCCTCGACGATCTCGAGTTGCTGACACATCAGGCAGAATCACTCCTGCAGCGACTCGGCATCCACTACCGGGTGCTCTCCATGTGCACCGGCGACATGGGTTTCGCCCAGTGGAAGAAGTACGACGTCGAGGCCTGGGCACCGGGGATGCAGCGCTGGCTGGAGGTCTCCTCCTGCAGCGCCTTCGGGGACTTCCAGGCGCGCAGGGCCAACATCCGCTACCGGCCGGCGGTGGGCGAGCGGCCCCGATTCGTCCACACGCTGAATGGCAGCGGCCTGGCCGTCCCCCGCGTCCTCGACGCGGTCCTCGAGACCTACCAGCGCGAGGACGGGAGCGTCGACATCCCGGAGCCGCTCCGGTACTACATGGGCGGCGTCGACCGTCTGGTGCCGCCCGGGGCGTGAACGTGGATCACGTCGTCTCCCGCACTGCGGTGGACCGGATGATCGTCACCGGCCACCGCATCGAGGTGCCGCTGGACTGGAGCGGGCCCGCCGGCACGGAGACGATCAGCGTCTTTGCCCGCGAGGTGGTGGCCGCGGAGAAAGTCGAAGATCAGAGCCTTCCGGTGATCTGCTGGTACCAGGGCGGCCCGGGGATGGAGTTCGCCTTCCCGGCGTCACGGGGGGCGTGGCTGGAGCAGCTGCTCACCCGCTACCGGGTGCTCCTCCTCGACCAGCGCGGCACCGGCATGAGCACGCCGCTCGAGGCGCGGTCGCTTCCGCGCAGCGATCCGGGCGAGCTGGCGGAGTACCTCCGTCACTTCCGCGCCGACTCGATCGTTCGCGACGCCGAGCGATTCCGCTCCGTGCTGCTCGGCGAGGAGGCGGACTGGCAGCTCTTCGGGCAGAGCTTCGGAGGCTTCTGCAGCCTGACCCACCTCTCCCTCTTCCCGGAGCACGTGACCGGAGTCATCATCACCGGCGGCTTCGCCCCCGTGCTCCACGACGCCGACGGCGTCTACACGGCGCTGGCCGACCGGATGGCCGAGCGCAACGCGGACTTCCTGGCCCGCTTCCCGGAGGACGCGGAGCGGGTGCGCCGGATCGTCGACCACCTCTCTTCCGCGGAGGATGTCGACGCGCACGGGGAGCGTCTCACCGCGCGCGCGTTCCTCACCCTGGGCACGTGCCTCGGCCACCTCCACGGGGCGGCCGAGGTGCATGACGCCGTCGAGCGGGCCGCCCACGACCTGGAGACGCTGGGGGTGCTCGGTGGTGGCGTGCACCAGCAGGTCGCCGGGTTGATGTCGCCGGCGACCAATCCCATCTACTCCCTGCTCCAGGAGGCGTGCTATGGACAGGGCGGGCCGACCCGGTGGGCGGCGGCGCGTGTGATCGACGCCGATCCCCGCTACCGGCTCGACGCCCTGCCGGCACCCTGCCTCACGGGCGAGATGATGTTCCCCTGGATGTTCGAGGAGTGGGCGTCGCTACGCCCGTTCCGGGATGACGCCGAGGCGATCGCAACCCAGGTCTCGTGGACGTCGCTCTACGACCTCGACCGCCTGCGAGCCAATCATGTTCCGGTGGTCGGCACCGTCTACTGGAACGACCCCTACGTCGAACGCGGGCTGGCCATGGAGACCGCTGCACTCCTCGGCAACTGCGAGGTGTGGATCACCAACGAGCACGAGCACCAGGCGTACCGGGTGACCCCCGGACGGGTGGCGGAGCGGCTCTTCGCGATGCTCGACCAGCGCCGGGCGCAGAGCTGACATCCCGGCGGGCCGCGATGCCCCCGAGGCTGCCCGCGCATAATCGCGGCATGGCAGGCGGGGTGGAGCGCGAGATCAAGCTGAGCGCGGATGGCGGCTATGTCCTCCCGGATCTCAACGACCTGACCGCCGGGGTGGTGGAGGACTCGGGGCCGGAGCCCCAGGAGTCGACGTACTGGGACAGCGACCAGCTCGACCTGGTGCGGCAGGGGTGTGGCCTCCGCCATCGTCGTCGCCTCGACCGGCCGGGCGACCCCGGCATCTGGACGCTGAAGACCCCCGGGCTGATGGACGGCGACCGTTTGGTGAGGGGGGAGCAGGAGCTGCGCGCCGAGGGTTCGTCGCCGCCGGCAGAGTTGCTCTCCCTGATCCCGGAGGCGGTCGATCCCTCCGCCCTGCACCCTGTGGCGGTGCTCCGGGCCAGCCGGCGGGTGCTCACCCTGGGCCCGTTGACGTCGGGGGAGGCGGGGGCAGGCACCGTCGAGGTGATGGACGACACCGTGGAGGTCAGAGCCCCGGGGGACGGTGCGGTCGTCGATCGTTTCCGTGAGCTCGAGGTCGAGATGCAGGACGGTGCCGACGATCTCGCCGACCGGGTGGCGGCGCGGCTCCGCGAGGCCGGTGCGGGGCCACCCGAGAGCACCTCCAAGTACCGGAGGGCGCTGCGGGCTCTGGGTCACCAGGTCTGAGGCGGCCTCGGTCGAGCCGCAGCGAGGCTTCCGTCCGATCAGAGGGGACGGATGGGCAGCCCTAGCTCGCGGCGCTCGGCGACCGCTCCCACCGCCGCATCCAGTGCTCCTCGGCGACCAGCGCCGGCCAGACGTGCTGCTCCATGAGGCCGTCGTAGAAGGCCTGACGGAGCGTCGCGTCCTCGCCCCCCTCCACCGGTGGCACCGCCGCCTTGCGGTCCTGGATCCAGGGTGGGACGCAGCGGAGGATCACCCGGCTGTTGAGCCGGAAGGCGCACTCCGGGTCCCGAGCCTCGTCGACCTCAACGTCGATGCGCAGCAGCGGGCCGGTGTTGTCGAAGAGCTTCCAGCCCTGGGCCCAGCGCCGGCTGCGGTCCTGGTTGGTCACCAGGGTGAGAGCCTCGGCGGCGACGCTCTCGCCGCTCGTCGTGCGGCACAGCGCCGTGAGGGCCGCGCGCATCCGGGAGTCGAGCGCCTCAGCGAGGTAGGACGCCAGCGAGGGCGCGCGGTTGCCGAGGTCAGGCGGGGGCAGCTGCCCGCGGAACTCCACCGGGGCGAGGGCCTGGACGACCCGGGCGTGACGGCGGCAGAGGTGCCAGGAGTTGACCTTCACGACGTGGTCAGGGCACCACGACGTCGGGCATGGGGCTCCGCGCCGGTCACGGTAATCACACGACACCCGTTCGGTGGCCTGGCAGCCGGGCTCGGAGCACGGCTGCTCGCTGGGATGTCCGGGCGAGGCGGCAGGCACGCCGACTATCTCCGCCTCGACCGCCTTCTGGCGCCTCAGCAACGACACGTCGCCTTCCCCCAGCCCAGCGTCCGCCCCCACGGGCACGCCCCTTCTGGGCAGGATCAGGTTACAGGATCGGTCCTCTCCTGTCAAACGCTCTGAAACCGGCAGAAAGCTGAAGCGCCGCACAGCTGTCAGCAGACCGAGCAACTCGCGAACAACGCACCAACCTCTGTAAC